>JAFMKA010000046.1 GCA_017853175.1 Steroidobacteraceae bacterium
TTTTGGCCGAGGGCATCCGCAAGGGGATCGCCAACTCGATCCTCATCAAGGTCAATCAGATCGGCACGCTCACCGAGACGCTCGAAGCGATCGCGATGGCGACGGGCGCCGGGTATTCCGCGGTGATTTCGCACCGTTCGGGTGAAACCGAGGACACGACGATTGCCGATATCGCCGTCGCCACCTCGGCCACGCAGATCAAGACCGGTTCGATGTCCCGCTCCGACCGTATCGCCAAGTACAACCAGCTGCTGCGCATCGAAGAGCAACTCGGTGGCAAGGTGCGCTACGCGGGGCGTGAGGCTTTTCCGGTAAAGATCTGAACGAGAAGGGGTTTCTTTTGTGTCATCGCAGGATTACCATTCGTCGCCAATGACGAAATGGTTCGCCGGCGTGTTGGTTTGCCTGACGGTGCTTCTCCAGTACCGCATCTGGTTGTCCGACGACGGCGTCCGCGAAGCCTATCGCCTTCGTCAGGCCGTCGATCAACAGGCCGACACCAACTCCGAACTCCGACGTCGCAACGAGCAGCTGGCCGCAGAAGTGGCCGACCTCAAGAGCGGCCTCTCCGCCATCGAAGAGCGCGCGCGCAGCGAGCTCGGGATGATCGCGACCGGCGAATCTTTCTATCAGGTCGTGCCCAAGGTCGTTACGGCGCCCGCCGAATCGCGCGACGCTCCGACCACGCGCACGGCGCAGCGCTGAGTCGCTCGTCTTGAGCGACCCGCACTACTGGCTCGTCATGCCGGCGGCCGGGCGGGGCCAGCGGCTCGGCGCCGATCTCCCCAAACAATATTTGCCCATCGCAGGTCGCACGCTCATCGAGTGGGCCTTGCATCCTTTCGCCTCGGACTCGGCCTGTCGCGGACTCGTCATCGCGCTCGCTGCGGGCGATGCGCAATGGCCTGCGATTCGTGCACGGCTCGCGTGTCCCGTGATCGAGGCACCAGGCGGGGCCGAGCGGGGTGATTCGGTGCGCGGTGCACTCGAGACGCTTCGGGCGCAGGGTGCGAGTGATTCGGATTGGGTGCTGGTGCACGACGCGGCGAGGCCCTGCGTGACGACGGCGGAAATTACCGCATTGCGTCACGGCGTCGCCCGCGAGGACAGCACTTCGGCGTCGGCCTTGGCGGGCGGACTGCTCGCCATGCCGCTCGCCGATACGCTGAAGCGCGGTGGCGCGCAGGGTGCGGGGGTCGTGAGTATCGAGACCGTTTCTCGTGACGGCCTCTGGCGTGCGCTGACACCGCAGATGTTTCGGCTCGGCGCCTTGCTGTCGGCCTTGCGGGCGGCTTCGGCGGCGGGGCGTATCCCGACGGACGAAGCCCAGGCGATGGAGTGGATCGGTGCGAGTCCGCGACTGATCGTCGGTGAGTCGACCAACCTCAAGGTGACGACGATGGCCGATCTGTCTCTCGCCGAGGGCATACTGCGCGCACGGACGAGTTCGATCGGAGGGTCGCCGTGATACGGGTCGGATCAGGATTTGATGTGCATGCCTTCGGGCCGGGCGATCACGTGATGCTCGGCGGGGTGCGTGTGCCGCACTCGCAGGGTGTCGTAGCGCATTCCGATGGCGACGTGTTGCTGCATGCGCTATGCGATGCGCTGCTCGGCGCGGCGGGGCTCGGCGACATCGGCCAACATTTTCCAGATAGCGACCCGCAGTGGCGGGGCGCTTCGAGCGATCGCTTCGTGACGCATGCCGTCACGTTGCTGCGCGAGCGGGGCTACTCGATCGTCAATGCCGATCTCACGTTGCTCTGCGAGGCGCCGCGTCTCTCGGCCCATCGCGATCACATTCGCAGCTCCATCGCGACGCTGCTCGGTATCGCAGCCGACGCCGTCAATCTCAAGGCGACCACCACCGAAAAGATGGGTTATCTCGGCCGCCGCGAAGGCCTGGCAGCCGAGGCGGTCGTTCTGATCGAACGCGCGTGACGCCCGTCGAACGTCTTGCGCTCGCGCCGCCGCGCGCGGTGGAGCCCGTTGCGGGTCGTGCGCGTATCCGTCTGCAGCCCGAGGATTTCGAGGTCATCGAAGATCTCGGATTCGCAGCAGCCGGTCAGGGTCCGCATCTCTTGCTGCGGGTGCGCAAACGCAACGCGAATACCGGTTGGGTCGCGCGCGAGCTTGCGCGCAGTATCGGGGTTCGCGATTTCGATGTGGGTTATGCCGGTCTCAAAGATCGGCATGCCGTGACAACCCAGTGGTTCACCGTACCCGCGCGCAGTCGCTCAGGCGAAACCCGTACACCTGCCGATTGGGTCGGCGTACGGGGTGAGGGGTACGAGGTCATCGAGGCGCATGTGCACAACCGCAAGTTGCCGCGGGGTGCGCTCGCCGGAAACACCTTTAAGATCTTGCTGCGTGAGTTCGAGGGCGATGCGGTAATGCTCGAACGACGGGTCAATGACATCGCTCGAACCGGTGTGCCCAATTATTTTGGTCCGCAGCGTTTCGGGCGCGAGTTGTCGAACTTACGTCCTCGTGACGCGGTAGCTCGCGGCGGGCAAGGACTCGTCTGGTCGGCCATGCGCGGGCTGCTCTTCAACGCCGTGCTCGCCGAGCGTGTGCAGCGTGGCAGCTGGGTCGAGCTCAAACTCGGCGAGCGCGCGAATCTCGATGGGCGCAATTCAACATTCCTTGTCGATGCGGTGGACGAGACGATTCACTCACGCCTCGCGATGCTCGATATCCATCCCACGGGACCACTCTTCGGCGCGGGCGAGAGTGGGATCGCCGGAGAGATCGCAGCGCTCGAGGCGGAGGTGCTCGAACGTTTCCCGGAGTTCGTAGGCCCGCTCAGCGAGGCGCGGCTCGAACCGGGGCGTCGGCCGTTGCGCGTCGCGGTACGCGATCTGTCGCTCGAGTGGCTCGAGCCCGCGCGCACGGCGCGCTTGAGTTTCAGGCTGCGACCGGGCAGTTTTGCGACAGCGGTACTGCGCGAGCTACTCGATGTCGAGAATGCCGCCGGTCATTCGGAGGACGAACATGATTGAGGTCAAAGATCACGGCCGCGTGCGCGAGTTGCGCTTGGCGCGACCACCCGTCAACGCACTCAACCGCGCCCTCATCGATGCACTCGATCAAAAAATCGCCGAGGCGATGTCGGCGTCGGTCGATCCTGCTCAGGCGGCGTCGGCGCCGCGGGCGATCGTGATCTCAGGTTCACCCGGCCTTTTTTGCGCGGGACTCGATGTGCGCGAGGTGACGGGAGGCGAGGGCTCAGCCAAAGATTTAGTACTCGCTTTCGCAGCGCTGCAGCGACGACTCGTCGATTCGACCTTGCCGATCATCGCGGGCATCACGGGGCATAGTCCTGCCGGTGGCGCAGTGATCGCCGTGCTTTGCGATTACCGCATCATGGCGGCCGGAGAGTTTCGGATCGGGCTCAACGAGGTACAGGTGGGGCTTTATCCGGGCGAGCTCATCTATCGCGTGTACGAGCGACTCGTCGGCACTCGTCGAGCGGCGGCGTTGTTACCGCGTGGCGTCATGCTGCGTAGCGACGAAGCGCTCGAGGCGGGGCTCGTCGATGAGGTCGTTGCACCCGATCAGGTCGTGACGCGAGCAATCGCGCTCGCCCAAGAGCTCATCGCCTTGCCGCCCAAGACCTATGCCCGCACGCGCAACTTGGTGCGTGCCGACTTGCGACGATTGTTTGATTCGCCGCCCGAATCGCTCGAGTCGCTGATGGCCGAAGGCTGGGTGACCGACGAAACGCGCGAGCGCATGGCGAGGTTGCTGGCCGCGCGTTGATTCAGACGAAGCGCTGACGCAGCGTTCAGCTCTTCAGCAGCACGTAGATGGCGCCCGTACCGCCGTCGACGGGTCGTGCCGTGCAAAAGGCGACCACCGGATCGGTGCGCTGCAAGATCACGTTCACCGCCTGCTTGATGACGGGGCCTCGCGGCCCTGAACCCAAGCCTTTGCCGTGGATGACGCGTACGCAACGACACTGCCGCGCAATCGCACGGGCGAGAAAGTCGCGCATCGCGCTCTTGGCCTCGGGGACGGTGAGGCCGTGCAGGTCGAGCTCCGATTCGACGCGGTAGTAGCCGCGGCGCAGTCGTCGCATGACCGCATCCTGAATCCCCGATCGGCGGTAGGTGAGTTCCTCGCCGAACTCGACCTCGAGATCGATCGGACTCAACTGCAGACTGTCTTCGAGCACCTCAGCCTCGCCGAGACGACGAAAACGTGCGCGGGGCTTCGGTTTGGGGCGATTCGGGCGCACGCGCGGCGTGGCGCTGAGCGGTCGAGTTCCCTTCACCGCGTCGCGAAACGCCCGAATGTCATCCTCTGAGGGCTTGCGCATCCTGCTACCTCGGAATCCGGTGTTTCAGTATATTGTCCGCCTCCACAGGTCTCCAAGACACAGCTCGATGAAAATCCTCGTGAGCAACGACGATGGGTATCGGGCGCCGGGCATCATTGCCCTGCGTCAGGCGCTCACGGGTCTCGCCGAACTCACCGTAGTCGCCCCGGAGCGTAACCACAGCGGTGCCAGCAACGCGCTCACGCTCGAGCACCCGTTGCGGGTCACTGAGTTCGAGCCGAACTGCCATTTCGTGACGGGAACGCCCACCGATTGCGTGCACCTCGCCATCTCGGGGCTTTTCGAGTTCGAGCACGACATGGTCGTCTCGGGCATCAATAACGGCGAGAACCTCGGCGATGACGTGCTCTATTCGGGCACCGTCGCGGCAGCCATCGAAGGGCGCTTTCTCGGCTTGCCGACGGTCGCGTTCTCGCTGCGTCGACCCGAGACAGGGGACATGGATTATTCGGCGGCGGCGAAGGTCGCACGACTCATCGTGCAACGACTGCTCACACATCCGCTCGATCGCAACATGATCCTCAACGTCAATGTACCGCATCGTCCGTTCAACGAGCTTAAAGGCTTCAAGTCAACGCGCCTCGGACATCGTCATCGCGCCGAGCGTTCGGTCAAGAGTCTGGATCCGCGAGGGCGTGAGGTGTTCTGGGTCGGGATGGCCGGTGAAGGTCAGGACGATGGCGTCGGCACCGATTTCAATGCGGTGGCTGAGGGCTATGTCTCGGTGACGCCGCTGCAGGTCGATCTCACGCGCCACGCGGCGCTCGATACCGTGCGCGACTGGTTGCAGGGCCTCGATTGATGATGGACTCGCGGATCAGCGGCATCGGTATGACCTCGGCTCGCACCCGCGAGCGGTTGGTGCAGCGACTGATGGAACAGGGCGTGAAAACGCCTGCGGTGCTCGAGCGGATTCGAAACGTGCCGCGACATCTGTTCGTCGACGAGGCGCTCGCGAGTCGAGCGTACGAAGACACGGCTTTGCCGATCGGATTCGGACAGACGATTTCACAGCCGTACATCGTGGCGCGCATGACCGAGGCCTTGCTCGACGGCGGGCCGCGCGAGAACGTGCTCGAAGTCGGCACGGGCTGCGGTTACCAAACGGCCGTGCTCTCGAGCCTCGTCACCAAGCTCTGCACCATCGAGCGTATCGAGCCGTTGCTCGCTCGTGCCAAGTCGCGACTCAAAGAACTCGGCATCAAGAACGTGAAGTTTCGACACGGCGACGGCTACGAAGGATGGAAATCGCACGCGCCCTATGACGGGATTCTCGTCGCTGCTGCACCGATGACCGTGCCCGATGCGCTACTCAAGCAGCTCGCCGTGGGCGGGCGCCTCGTCATGCCCGTGGGGGGCGAGGGCAAGCAGGAACTGCTGCGTATCACGCGACGCGAGCAGGGGTACGAGAAGGAGAAGCTTGGGGTGGTGTCGTTTGTGCCGTTACAAGCGGGAGTCGTGGCCGCGACTTGAGTGATGGCCGAGCGTCCCGTGTTCCGTTGGCCCCAAGAAGGGGACGCTAAAACCACGTCCATGTGAGCTCGCGCGCGCCATCCATGGCGCGCGACGCCCCTTCTTGTGACCAACGAAACCCGCGCCGCCCAACCCAAGTCGAGTCCGAACTCGGTATCGGAAGAGTCGATGCGGAGCCGCTGATAGGCCTCGTCATTGAGGCTTTGGACCTCAAAAAATTTTCTTTTCTCTCCCGCTTGTTGTCTGCCTCACGGCGTGTGCCTGAAGCCCGGTAGCGGGGCGTCGCGCGCCATGGATGGCGCGCGCGAGCCCACAGGGATGTGCTCTTGCGTCCCCGCGGACGGGGTTCAGGTGCGCGCCGCGGGAGTGTTAACTGGGCGGATGGGAAGCGGTCGGATTCGGAAAGAGCAGTGCGACCACTCGCCTCCCATCCCCCACCAACACGTTGTACGTCCGACACGCCGCGCCGAGTTCCATGATTTCGAGTCCGATCTGGCGCTCGAGGAACCAGCGTCGTTGTGCGGCAGGCAGGAAGGTTTGGCCGCCAGCCCAGCCGATCACGACGACCTCGGGTTTTTCGGCGAACACGGGTTCGAGGTCGCGCTCCTCGAGTTCGGCGGGGGATTGAGGTCGCAGGGCGGTCTGTAATCCGCTCGCGGCGAGCAGCACGGGGCTTTGCCAGGCGGCATCGCCGACGCGGAGGGTCCCCTCCGCGTAACTGCGGATGAGCAGGGCGGGGCCAGTCGGCGTCACGGTGAGTCTCATGCTTCGATAACATACGCGATGTGCGCGAACTCGTGCTCGTCCTCCCTGATCTTTTCCTGCGTGGAGCGGCTCCGACCTCATCGGCCGGTGCGTCGCTGACCGCGCTGCGTTTTGCTGCGCCGCGTTTGATGCGCGGCGGTTGGCGAGGGACGGTCGCTCGGGGCGTGGGGCGCGATGACCTGACGCTCATCGACGAGGCGAGTGTGATCGATGCGGCCTTGCGACTCGACGAATTGCACGATGACGACGGCGATCACGAAAACCACGTCGTCGATGCCTGGATCGCGACACCCGTTCATCTGATGGCGGGACTTAAGACGGTGCACTTTCCGGCGAACGGCGTCTTACGCCTATCGAAGGACGAGGCGAACGAGTTCGCAGCGGCTTTTGCCACCACCTTCGGCGCCGAGGGTCTCGCGCTTTGTCCGGCGGGTGCGGCGGGCTTCGTGTTGCGAGGCTTGGAGGCCGTGGGCGCTTTGACGGTGGAACCTGCGCGTCTCATCGGTGAATCGCTCGAGACGCATCTGCCGAGCGGCGCGGGGAGCGCAGAGTTACGCGCCCTCGCGAGTGAAATCGAAATGTGGCTGCACGCATTACCGCTCAATCGCCGGCGCGAAGTGCGCGGAGACCCTGGAATCAGCAGTTTGTGGCTGTGGGGCGGGGGTCAGCCGCCCCGCGACCGCTTGAGTCCGACTCGCGGCGCCTCGCGCTGGTCACGCATCGTGACGGACGACGTTTGGGCGCGCGCGCTCGGTCGCCTGTCGAGTGTGCCCGTCTCACCTTTAACGAAGTCCATCGATGACATCATCGGCGATGCGAGCATCGACAGTGGTGACGAGTCGTTACTCGTGATCGCACCGATGTCGGGCGTCGATGCGGAATATTTTGATCAGGCGTGGATCGCGCCGGCCGCTCGCGCATTGCGGGAGGGCCGACTCGGGCGCTTCACTGTGGCAGCCAATGATCGATGGACATCCGTAGATTCGGGTGATCGCTATCGGATCTGGCGACCGAAGCGCACGGTATTCACGGCTGTTGCAGACGGTGGCGCATGACGCTCAAGGTTTCCCGCCGCACCGTCGATGAGGGCGTCGCTCGGCGCTTGAGCGCGCTCAATCCGGTGCTGGCCCGCGCCTATGCGGCCCGCGGAATCGATGATCCGTCAAGATTGCGAACGGGGCTCGATCGTTTGCTGCCTGTCGGTACGCTCGATGGGATCGATGCCGCCGTCGAGTTGTTGCTCGAGCATCGTCGTGGCGGCCGAAGAATTCTGGTGATCGGCGATTTCGATGCGGACGGCGCGACGAGCTCGGCACTCATCGTACGTTGTCTGCGCGCCTGGGGTTTTCCCGACGTCGATTTTCTGGTGCCTAACCGTTTCGAATTCGGTTACGGCCTCACGCCGGAGATTGTGGCGCTCGCGGCTCAACAAAATCCCGCGCTCATCATCACGGTCGATAACGGCATCTCGAGTCTGCCGGGCGTTGCGGCTGCGCGGCAGTTTGGCATCGACGTACTCGTCACCGATCATCACCTCGCGGGTGCGGAGCTGCCGTCGGCCAATGTCATCGTCAATCCGAATCTCCCCGATGCGCGATTCGGCTCGCGAGCGCTCGCGGGTGTGGGCGTGGCCTTCTACGTGATGGCGGCGCTACACCGTGCACTCGCCGATGCGAAACTGCCCTCGCCGGCGACGTGGCTCGATCTTGTCGCGCTCGGCACGGTCGCCGATATCGTGCCGCTCGATGACAACAATCGCATCCTCGTGTCTCAAGGTCTCGCGCGCATTCGTGCGGGTCGATGCACGGCAGGGCTGCGTGCCTTGCTCGAGGTGGGTAACAAGACGCTCGCGAATGTGGTGGCCACCGATCTCGGTTTCGTCGCCGGCCCGAGGCTCAATGCCGCAGGCCGACTCGATGACATGAGTCTCGGCATCCGCTGTTTGCTCACCGACTCCATGACCGAGGCGCGAGCGCTCGCAGCACGTCTCGACACGCTCAACAAAGAGCGACGGACGATCGAAGCGACTATGCAAGAACAAGCGATGGCCGCGGTGCGACATCTCGAAGATCCGGAAGCTCTCGCGCGACGCGGCTTGGGCGGCGAGGGTAGTGCGAGCAGCGCACGTCACGGGCTCTGTCTCTACGATCCGAGCTGGCATCAGGGTGTGGTGGGCATCGTGGCGGGCCGAATCAAAGATCGGCTGCGGCGGCCGGTGATCGCGTTTGCCGATGCGGGCGACGGTCAGTTGCGCGGGTCGGTGCGCTCGGTCACGGGCGTTCATGCGCGCGACGTGCTCGAAGCCATTTCGACGCGACGTCCGGGGCTACTGCCGAAGTTCGGCGGTCATGCGATGGCGGCCGGGCTCACGCTAGAGACTGCTCAGCTCGACGTGTTCGCGAGAGAGTTCGATGCCGAGGTCGCGCGATGGCAGCAGGGCGGATCGCTCGCCGATCGGATCGAGACCGATGGGGAGCTGGCGGCCGAGGAGATTTCGCTCGTCACCGCTGAAGCCTTGCGCGAGGGCGGACCTTGGGGTCAGGCCTTTCCGGAGCCTGCGTTCGACCAGCGATTTCGCGTGCAGGGATCGCGGATCGTGGGCGAGACGCACGTGAAAATGTGGGTCGAGCTCGAGGGATCCGGGCGTCGGTTCGACGCCATCGCCTTCAATCTCTTGCAAGGTCGACCGGCGCTGCGGGGAGAAGGTGGTGGGGTGGCGTTACCGCAGAGCGTGCATCTCGTTTACCGGCTCGACGTGAACGAATGGAACGGCGAGCGACGTCTGCAGTTGCTCGTCGACCATCTGCTAGAATGACGCCCCATGATCGAACTCGGACTCATCAAGCGATCCCTGTCAGACCTCCAGGAGCGCGTCAGCTCCTTAAGGGGGTTTCTTTGAATACGATCTGAAGAAAGAGCGGCTCGAGGAAGTCAGCCGCGAACTCGAAGATCCGGCAGTCTGGCAGAAGCCGGAAAAAGCCCAGGAACTCGGCAAAGAGCGATCGAAGCTCGCCGCTGAAATCGAACAGATCGACGCGGCGACACATTCTGTCCGCGACTCCATCGAATTGCTCGAACTCGCCGAGGCCGAAGACGATGAGTCGACGGCGCGCGAAGTCGAACGCGATCTACCCTCGGTCGAGTCCAAAGTGCGCAAGCTCGAGCTCAAGCGCATGTTCCGCGGCGAGATGGATTCACACAACGCCTTTCTCGATATCCAAGCCGGCGCGGGTGGAACCGAGGCGCAGGACTGGGCGCAGATGATCATGCGCATGTACCTCAAGTGGGCGGCGACCCGCGGCTTCAGCGCCGAAGTCATCGACTCGAGTGCGGGCGAAGTCGCGGGGATCAAGAGCGCCACCATCGAGTTCAAGGGTGACCACGCCTACGGTTGGCTGCGCACCGAGACGGGCGTGCATCGCCTCGTGCGCAAGTCGCCGTTCGACTCGGGTAATCGACGTCACACCTCGTTTGCCTCGGTATTCGTCTCGCCCGAAATCGACGACGACATCAATATCGACATCAACCCTGCTGATCTCGAGATGGACGTTTATCGCTCGAGCGGTGCGGGCGGACAGCACGTCAACAAAACCGAGTCGGCGGTGCGCATTCGCCATATGCCCTCGGGCATCGTCGTCGCTTGTCAAAACGAACGCAGTCAGCACAAGAACCGCGCGACGGCGATGAAGATGCTGAAGGCCAAGCTCTATGAGCTCGAGGTCAACAAGCGTAATGCCGCGGCCAAGGTACTCGAAGACTCGAAGTCGGACGTGAGCTGGGGTCATCAGATCCGTTCCTACGTGCTCGATCAGTCCCGCATCAAAGATTTACGCACGGATGTCGAGGTGGGTAACACCACGGCCGTGCTCGATGGTGATCTCGATCAATTTCTCGAGGCCTCGCTGAAGGCGGGCCTGTAGCGCGGAGCATTTTGACGATGAGCGACACGCAAGCCCCAGAGGGTGCCGCGGCACCACCGGAAGACGAGAACAAACTCATTGCGGAGCGTCGCCACAAGCTGTCGGCGCTGCGCACCGCTGGCACGCCGGCGTTCCCCAATGATTTCCGACGCGACTCGCTCGCCTCCGAGTTGCATCTGGGCTTTGGTGAAATGGAGGGCGCCGCGCTCGAGGCGCAGGCGATCCGGGTATGCGTCGCCGGGCGAATGATGCTGCGTCGCATCATGGGCAAGGCGAGCTTCGTGAAGATCCAAGACTCCTCGGGGCAGATCCAGCTCTTCTTGCAGCGCGATTCGCTCGGCGAGCATTACGAGGCGTTCAAGGGCTGGGATATCGGCGATATTTTGGGCGCCGAGGGTACGCTCTTCAAAACGAAGACGGGTGAGCTCTCGGTGCGGGTCGAGTCGCTGCGTCTGCTCGTGAAGTCTTTGCGGCCGCTGCCCGACAAGTGGCACGGTCTCGCCGACACCGAAGCGCGTTATCGCCAGCGTTACGTCGATCTCATCATGAACGAGGAGAGTCGGGGGGTCTTTCGCAAGCGCACTCGACTCGTGCGTTATCTGCGCGACATGCTCGACACGCTCGGGTTCATGGAAGTCGAAACGCCGATGATGCAACCCATTCCGGGCGGCGCGACGGCGCGGCCGTTCGTCACGCACCACAACGCACTCGACATCGACATGTATCTGCGCATCGCCCCCGAGCTTTACCTCAAGCGGCTCGTCGTGGGTGGCTTCGAGCGCGTCTATGAAATCAATCGCAACTTCCGCAACGAGGGGCTGTCGACGCGACACAACCCCGAGTTCACGATGCTCGAGT
>JAFMKA010000128.1 GCA_017853175.1 Steroidobacteraceae bacterium
AGGCGAAGATCGAAGAATTGCGTCACGTCACGGCCGGTGCCGGCGTCAACGTGCAGGATGAGATCGCGCGCCTGCAGTCGAAAAGCGATCAACTCACGCGCAGTATTTTTTCTAAGTTGAGTCCGTGGCAGGTGACGCAACTCGCGCGCCATCCGCATCGACCCTATACCTTCGATTACCTTTCGCAGGCGTTTACGGGTTTCGAAGAACTGCACGGCGATCGCATGTTCGGTGACGACCAGGCTCTCGTCGGAGGGCTCGCGCGTCTCGAGGGTGAAGCGGTCATGGTCATCGGCCATCAGAAGGGCCGCGACACCAAAGAGCGCGTGCGTCGCAACTACGGCATGCCGAAACCCGAGGGTTATCGCAAAGCACTGCGGCTCATGCATATGGCGGATCGTTTCGGGTTGCCGCTCATCACGTTCATCGATACGCCGGGGGCGTACCCCGGTCTCGAGTCGGAGGAGCGCGGCCAAAGCGAAGCGATCGCCAGAAATCTTTTTGAGATGGCAAAACTTCGCGTGCCGGTCGTGAGTCTCGTCATCGGTGAAGGCGGCTCGGGCGGTGCGCTCGCCATCGGCGTGTGCGATCGCTTGTTGATGCTGCAGTTCAGCACCTATTCGGTGATCTCGCCGGAGGGCTGTGCGTCTATTCTTTGGAAGAGCGCCGACAAGAAAGAAACCGCAGCCGAGGCCATGGGTCTCACGGCCGATCGACTGCGCTCGCTCGGCCTCGTCGATGAAGTGATCGCCGAGCCGCTCGGTGGCGCGCATCGCAATCCGACCGCGACGGCCGCATCGGTCAAGGCGGCGCTGCTGCGTCACTTGCGCGAGTTGCAGGCGAAGCCGCGCGAGACCTTGCTCGCCGAACGTTCGCGTCGACTCGCAGGCTTCGGCGCCTTTGCCGAGGGGGCGGGCTGAGCACGCCTCGCGACCCGCTGCTCGAGCGCCTTTCGCGCGAACTCGAGTCGCTCGCGGGTGATCTCCCGCCCTCGGGTTGGTGCGTTGCGCTAAGTGGTGGGGCGGATTCGGTCGCCTTGCTGGTCGCGCTCTCCGAGCTTCGACGGTCATCGCGTTGGCGTCGTGTGCCGCTGCGTGCAGTGCATGTTCATCATGGTCTGCGGCCCGATGCCGATACTTGGGCCTCTCATTGCCGTGCGCTGTGTCGAGGTTTACGCATTCCGCTTTCGGTACGACGAGTCACGGTACCGCGAACGCGCGGGTCTTCGCTCGAGGCCGAAGCACGTCGGGTGCGCTACGAGGCGCTCGGTCAAGGCCTTCGCCGCAACGAGTGGTTGCTCACGGCGCATCACGAAGACGATCAACTCGAGACGCTTTTGCTGCAGTTGATGCGCGGCGCAGGCGTGGCGGGCCTCGCTGCGATGCCGCGAGATACGGTCTTCGGCTCGGGACGTTTGGTGCGCCCCGTGCTTCATGAGTCACGCGCCGCGCTCGAGGCGTTCGTACGGGCGCGAGGGTTCTCTTGGGTCGAGGACGACAGCAACGTCGATGAGCGCTTCGATCGAAATTATTTGAGACGACGCGTGTTACCTGTGTTACGTGAGCGTTGGCCTGCCGCTGCACGTGTCGCCTCGCGTAGTGCCTCGCATCTCGGTGAGGCGCGGGCGTTGATCGAGGCGCTCGCCGTGGAAGATCTCGCGCGGGTGAGTGTCGAAGGCGGACTCATCGAACTTTCGACGCTTGCCAAGCTCGATGCTGCGCGACAGCGCAATGTGCTCCGCCATTGGTTGCAGACACGCGGCCTCGCGATGCCCGACGCCGTGCATCTCGAGCGCATTCGGGTCGAGTTGGCCGCCGCTCGAGCGGACGCGAATCCGATCGTGCGCTGGACGGGTGGTGAGGTGAGGCGATTTCGGGGGCGGCTGTACGCGCTGCGCGGGCCGTCGATGCGAGAGCCTGCGACGCGAAAGTCCGCGACGAACGCGACGACGCCTCGCGATCGCCAGGCGTGGCGGTGGCGGACGACTCGTCGATTCGAGCTCGGTGAGGGGCGAGGCGTGCTGCGCCTCGTGGCCGATGCTCAAGGTCCGTTGAACGCCGAAACCCTTCCTGCGGTGCTTTGGGTGGGTGTGCGCGAGGGGGGCGAGAAGCTCGCGCTCGAACCGGGTGGACCGCGTCGTGCGCTGAAGGAGCTGCTGAGGGTGGCGACGCTGCCGCCCTGGGAGCGCGAGGCGCTGCCGATTGTGTTCGACGGAAAAACACCGGCCGCAGCCGTGGTGGCCGTCGCCGATCTGCTCGTCGCC
Source organism: Steroidobacteraceae bacterium (assembly GCA_017853175.1). Lineage (GTDB taxonomy): Bacteria > Pseudomonadota > Gammaproteobacteria > Steroidobacterales > Steroidobacteraceae > UBA964. The sequence continues at coordinate 2,264 of JAFMKA010000128.1, forward strand.
GCGCCATTCCGGGTAACGGTCAGTTCAAAGGGTGCGAAGGGGCGTTTACGGCTGGTGTGGGAAGGCCGTTTTTGTTAACCTGATTTCCCGTCGTGCCGGGGTCTTCTCGGCGCTTTTTTTGCGGCGGTCCCCATGCCTCGTTTCGTCTTTGTCACAGGCGGTGTCGTTTCCTCGTTAGGGAAAGGCATCGCCTCCGCGTCGTTGGCGGCCATCCTCGAGGCACGCGGTCTCAAGATCGCGATGGTCAAGCTCG
>JAFMKA010000047.1 GCA_017853175.1 Steroidobacteraceae bacterium
GCAATGGACGGAACAACTGCGTTGCACCCTCCTCGCATAGCTGACCGAGCCCCTTGGAGAGCGCCTTCATCTTGAGCGGATCTTTAAGCACCGCACGCCTGAAGAGTTCAGGGGCGAAGTTCGGGATGCCGGTGAACCCCAACTCCTCCCCTTCGGTGAAGGTGTCGCCGATATTGATCGTGCCGTGGTTATGCAGTCCGATGATGTCGCCAGCAAAGGCATCCTCGGCTGCCGAACGGTCGGAGGCCAGAAACGTGAGCGCGTCGGCGATTCGAACGTCTTTGTCGAGCCGAACGTGATGCAGTTTCATGCCGCGCGTGTACTTGCCGGAGCACAATCGCAGAAAGGCAATCCGGTCGCGGTGGGCCGGATCCATGTTCGCCTGAATCTTGAACACAAACCCCGTGAGCTTGGATTCGGTCGGCGCGACCTCTCGTTGTCGCGTCGCTCGAGGCAAAGGGCCCGGCGCATGACGAGTGAACGCCTTGAGTAATTCTTCGACACCGAAGTTTGCGATGGCCGAACCAAAAAATACCGGTGTCTGCCCACCTGCCCGATATTTCTCGAGATCGAATTCCTGAGTCGCGCCGCGCACGAGCTCGATTTCTTCATCGAAGGCGGCCGCTTGATCATCCAACAACTCGCGTCCGGCGTCGCTATGCAACCCGTCGATCACCCAATTCTCGCCCGCACGACCGCGCTCCCCGGCCTGATAGACGTAAATACGATCTTCGAGCAGGTGATAGATACCCTTGAGCTCCCGACCCATACCGATGGGCCAGGTCACGGGCGCGGTGGAGATCCCCAAGACTTTTTCGATTTCATCGAGTAGCTCGATGGGCGCACGACCATCTCGGTCGAGCTTGTTGATGAAGGTCATGATGGGTGTCGCACGAAGCCGACAAACTTCCATCAGTTTGATGGTGCGCTCTTCGACGCCCTTCGCGCAGTCGATCACCATCAACGCTGAGTCGACGGCCGTCAACGTTCGGTAAGTGTCTTCGGAGAAGTCTTCGTGACCCGGCGTATCGAGAAGGTTGACGATGCAATCGCCGTAAGGGAACTGCATGACCGAGGACGTCACGGAAATCCCACGCTGCTGCTCGAGGCGCATCCAGTCGGACGTCGCATGTCGCGCCGCCTTGCGACCCTTGACCGTACCGGCAAGCTGAATGGCACCGCCGAATAAGAGCAGCTTTTCGGTGAGCGTGGTCTTACCCGCGTCAGGGTGAGAAATGATCGCGAACGTGCGGCGCCGCGCGACTTCGTCGCCAAGAATCATGAGAGAGCCTTTATGTCAGGGGTTGAGTGCGAGACGCATCACGACAGCGTCTTCGCGGCCATTTTCGGCCTGGTAGTAACCACGACGGATTCCGACTTGCTGGAATCCGGCAGATTGATAGAGACGTACCGCCCCGACGTTGCTCGGACGGACTTCAAGAAAGAGATCGGTCGCTCCGCCCGCTCGGGAAAGATCGGTTAGATGCGCGAGCATCTTGCCGCCCATCCCGCGACAACGATACTCGGGACGAATACAGAGATTGAGGATGTGAGCCTCACCGGCAGCCACGCTAAGAATGCCGTATCCCACCAAAATTCCATCGACCTCAGCGACCCGGCAGACGTATCCCGCACGCAGACAGTCGCGGAAGATACCCTCGCTCCACGGGTAGGCATACCCTGCCCGCTCGGTCTCGACCACTGCGGGTACGTCGCCTTCGAGCATTCGCCGGAAGGCGAACTGCGGGATCGGTAAATCTTTGAGTACGGTGGCCATCTTCGTCGTCTTGAAGCGCGTCACGCCTCAACAGTGAGCTCCGAGTAGATCCGTCGCGCGAATTTAAGATCTTCCCACGCTTTGCGCTTTTCACTGGGAGTGCGCAGCAGGTACGCAGGATGATACGTGACGATGACCGGCGTGTTGAGGGCGCCGAACCGATGCACACTCCCTCGCAACTTCCCGAGAGGCGTATCGGTCCCGAGAAGGTTTTGCGCCGCCACCCGTCCGAACGCCAGGATGATTCGCGGACGCACGAGCGACACCTGCCGGTGCAGGTAAGGCAAGCACTCCGCCACCTCTTCGGGCTTAGGGTCGCGGTTATCGGGAGGGCGACACTTCAAAATATTGGCAATGAACACCGACTCGCGCGGCAAATCGATCGCTGCGAGCATGGCGTTCAGCAACTGGCCCGCGGCGCCGACGAAGGGCTCTCCCTGGCGGTCTTCATCGGCACCGGGCGCCTCGCCCACGACCATCCAGTGAGCCGCCGAATCGCCGACGCCGAACACCGTTTGCGTTCGTGTCTTGTGCAGACCACAGCGCTGACAGTCGCTCACGCAAGCCCGTAACGCCGGCCAGTCGAGGCCATCGACCGCGGCGGTCGGACTCGCCACCGCCGTCGCCATCGCCAACTCCGCAACAGGCGTCGCTCTGCGAACCCATTGTTCGATACCGAGCGCTTCGAGGTAGCGCGCCCGGCGTTGCTCGTCAGCCATTGCCGGCACGACGCAAGCGCCGGATCACGTACATCACGGGCGCAAGCAGCACGTAGATTGAGAACAGAATCAGCAACATCGTCGGCGGCTCTGCCGCGACCAGCGCCAAGGAGATTGGCACGATCACAAAGTAGAAAAACTTCATGCGAGCGTTCCAATCGATTTGCTTGATGCTCGGGTAGGGAATGCCCGAGACCATCATGACGCCGGCGAGTAGACACACCGAGAACGTGAGTACGAGACCCAACAGCCCGAGGTCATACCATTCGCTCGAGAACCAGACGTACGCCGAGACGAGCCCTGCGGCCGACGGACTCGGCAGACCTTCGAAATAGCGCTTGTCGACGGTGGCGGCCCTGGCATTGAACCGAGCAAGGCGTAACGCCGCGCAGGCGACGTAAAAGAACGAGGCGATCCACCCGAATCGCGCCCAAGACGTGCCGTATTCGGCAATCGCGGCGAATCCCCACTTGTAGGCCACCAAGGCCGGAGCGACACCGAAGGCAACCATATCCGCCAGACTGTCGTATTCCTTGCCAAACACGCTCTCGGTACGCGTCCAACGGGCCACCCGCCCATCGAGACCATCGAAGATCATGGCGAGGAAAATTGCGGCACTCGCACGACCGAAATCGCCGTTGATGGCCGAGATGATGGCGAAGAAGCCACACCCCAAGCAGGCCGTGGTCAGTAAATTGGGCAGCAGGTAGATGCCTCGGCGAGGGCCTGAGGGGGGCTGCGAAGCACTCTGGGGGCTCGTCAAGGGCCGGGAACTCCCGTGGGCACGAAAAACCGCGTCATCATAGGGGTCGGAACCTTTCGGGACAATCTCTGCGCCCGTAACATGTCGCACCTTCATCAAGACGAGAGCCCTGCCCACTCATGCGCTGGTCCCGATATCCGATCAACACCGTCAAGGAAACTCCCTCGGAAGCCGAGGTCATCAGCCACCAGCTCATGCTGCGCGCGGGCCTGATCCGTCGTCTCGCCGCCGGCATCTACACCTGGACGCCGTTCGGCCTTCGAACCCTGCGCAAGGTCGAGCAGATCATCCGTGAGGAGATGGATCGCGCCGGAGCCCTCGAGGTGCTCATGCCCGCCGTTCAGCCCGCCGAGCTCTGGCAAGAGTCCGGCCGATGGGATCAATACGGCCCCGAGCTGCTTCGGCTTAAGGATCGCCACCAACGCGACTTTGTCATCGGCCCGACGCACGAGGAGGTGATCACCGATCTCGCGCGTCGCGAGCTCAAGAGCTATCGCCAACTACCGGTGAACTTCTATCAGATTCAGCTCAAGTTCCGCGACGAGATCCGCCCTCGATTCGGCGTGATGCGGGGTCGAGAGTTCATCATGAAGGACGCCTATTCCTTCCATCTCGATCAAGCCTCGCTGCAGGAGGGCTATGAGCTTATGCGCGACGCGTACGTTCGAATGTTCACGCGCATGGGGCTCGAGTTTAGACCCGTCAAGGCCGACACCGGATCGATCGGCGGTACGGCCTCAGAAGAGTTTCAGGTGCTCGCCGATTCCGGCGAAGATGCGATCGCGGTCTCAGACGGCCCCGATCACTACGCCGCCAATCTCGAACTGGCGCCGGCACTGGCGCCTTCAAGTTCTCGTCCCGCCGCCACCGAATCAATGAAAAAAGTGGCAACGCCCGGGCAAAAAACCATCGAAGAGGTCGCCGCCTTCCTGAAAGTTTCGACCCAGCGAACACTGAAACTGTTGATGGTCGAGGGTAGTGAAGGCGGTGTAGTCGCGTTCGCAATTCGAGGCGATCACGAACTCAATGCCATCAAAGCGCAGAAACTACCTGGCGTCGCAAACCCCTTACGCATGGCCTCCCGAGAGGCCGTACTCGCGGCGACGGGTTGCGAGCCCGGCTTTCTCGGCCCTGTAGGCCTCAAATGCCCCCTCTACGCAGATCATGCGGCGCTCGCACTCGCCGATTTCGTTTGCGGCGCGAATGAAGTCGATCACCACCTGACATACGTGAACTGGGGACGAGACCTACCCGAGCCCACTGCGGCCGATGTGCGCAATGTTGTAGAGGGTGACCCCAGTCCGGGCGGTAGCGGCCATCTGCGCATACGTCGCGGTATCGAGGTGGGACACATCTTCCAACTCGGTCGGAAATACAGCGAGGCGATGCAGGCGACCGTGCTCGATGAAGCGGGCAAGCCGATCGTCATGTACATGGGTTGCTACGGCATCGGCGTCACACGCATTGTCGCCGCTGCGATCGAACAAAATCACGATGCGGCCGGCATCATTTGGCCCGAACCCATCGCGCCGTTCACGGTCGTACTCGTGCCGCTCAATGCCGCCAAGTCGGAGAAGGTCCGAGCGCTGTCAGAGCAACTCTATGCGACCCTCCAGCAATCGGGCATCGATGTACTTCTCGATGATCGTGATGCACGACCCGGCGTGAAATTCGCCGACGCGGAGCTCATGGGTATTCCGCATCGCCTCGTGATCTCTGATCGCGGCATCGACTCCGGAAAACTCGAATATCGACACCGCCGCGCCAGCGCCAACGAAGAATGGCCGGCCGATGAAGTCATCAACCGAATGATCGCCGCACACAAAAAGGCCTGAGGAGAATCACTCGATGAGTCAGGCAGAGATTTTGGTGGTTTATCACTCGCGTCACGGCGCAACGGCCGAGCTTGCGCGTCATATCTCCCGCGGCGTCGAATCGGTCGAGGGCGCGGTCGCGACACTGCGCAGCCTACCCAACGTCTCGGCCGAAAACGAACGCCCTGTGCAGCAAGTGCCAGAGTCGGGCGCTCCGTGGGCGACGCTCGATGAACTACGACGCTGCGATGGATTACTGATCGGCAGCCCTACCCGGTTCGGCAATATGGCGGCGCCCGTCAAACATTTTCTCGACTCGACGAGCGCGCTCTGGGCCGATGGCTCGCTCATCGGAAAGCCCGCCGGCGTCTTTACGGGAAGCAGCAGCCTTCATGGCGGCCAAGAAAGCACCTTACTGTCGATGATGGTGCCGCTCATTCATCACGGCATGGTCATCGTCGGTATCCCTTTTTCAGAGTCGGCCTTATCGAGCACTCGTTCGGGCGGCACACCCTACGGCGCCTCTCACTTCACGCCTTACGGGAAGCCGACGGCGCTCTCCGACGAAGAAAAATCTCTCGCTCAGGCGCATGGCGCTCGAGTGGCCGAGGTGGCCCTCGCCCTCAAGGCTCGCCGAGGATCTCGCGAACGAACGGCACGGTGAGTCGACGCTGCGCGCTCAACGACGCGGTGTCGATGTCATCGAGTAACTTGCCGAGCGAGCGCATATCGCGCGGAAAACGGCGTAGCAAGTAACGGGCAGTGTCTTCGGGAAGCTCGAGTCCGCGCTGTGCGGCTCGCAATCGCAAAGCTTCGTGTTGTCCCGATTCATCGAGCGCTCGAATTTGAAAAATTTCGGCGGCCCCAAATCGCGATGCGATATCGGCAAGCCCCCAGCGCAGCGCGGCCGGCGCGCCGGAGGCGGTCGCGATGATACGACCGCCCTGCTCCTCGATTCGGCGATACGCGAAGAAGAGCGCCTGCTCGACCGCCGGCGTTCCGATCACGGCATCGACATCATCGAGGCACAACAACTCCACGCCGAGTGCCCCGCCCAAGAAATCGACCGTTGCCTCACCCAGTTCGCGTAACGGCAAATAAGCGACCCTCGAACCCAAGGGCGCAGCCGCACATGCCGCCTGTAACAAATGGGTTCGCCCGGAACCCTCCACGCCCCAAAGCCAAAGTACGGCGCGCCCAGGCTGAGCTGTAATGCCCTGCAGCCTCGCCACGGCCTCGTGATTGGATCCCGTCACGAAGGTCGCGAACGTGGCTCGCTCACGCAACTGAACACCAAGAGGAAGCTGCTGCATGATCAGGATGACCGCGGAGCCGGCAAACGAGCCCACGCACTGACGAACGAGCGTCGTGCGTAATCGATACCCGAAAGCACCGTCGTACCGAACGTCACGACGAGAAGCGTCGTCACGAGCACCGACGGAACGACGGACACCGCAGCGTTCAGCATCGCCACGATCACGACGATGATTTGCAGCGTCGTGTTCACCTTCGAGAGGATGCTCGGGCTGCCCTCGACGCGACCGAACCAGAGACGGTAGATCAGCGCACCGCCACCCAGCATGACGTCGCGAGCGACCGCCGCCGCGGCCAACCAAACCGGTATCAGACCCTGCCACGTGCAGGCTAGGAAGGTCGCCACCAGCAAAACTTTATCAGCGATGGGATCGAGAATCCGCCCAAGCTCGGAGGCCCAACCGTTACGCTTCGCGAGATACCCATCGAGACCATCGGAAATCGCAGCGATCGTAAACAGCACGAGCGCGAGTACCTCTTCGCCACGACTGATCGCGAGAACCGTGGGTACCGTCAGGACGATACGCAGCACGCATATGGCGTTAGGAAGATGGCGAAGCACGGCAGACCCTCTTCTCGGGACTCAGCGTCCGTAGCGATAGCTCGGCGGCGAATCACGGCCGGGCTCGCGACGCAAACGAGGTTGAGACGCCAGAGCTTCGGCAAGACCGGCCGCCCCGCCGGCGATCTCGATGCGGTACAAGGCGCCGTCGCCCTCCGTCGCCACGAGCTCAGCGGACTTCACGGCCGGCAGAGCGATCAGCATACGCCGAACCTCTCCGTAATCTTTGAGCGTCAGCACACCACCGATTCGAACTTCGGTCTCCGCGATCGGCTGCGCGACGGTCGCCAAAGAATTGAGTGCGAGCGAATCTGCGGCGCCCTCGATACCCGCCGTCGGACCGCCTTGAAAAACCGTAGCGGTCGAACCGTCGAACAACGTCCACTGCCATTCAGTACCGTCGGCTTCACCGATGAGCGCCATGTCGGCTCCATTGCGACGCGCCGCATCGAGTGCGGCCTCTGGCGTTACGGAACGACCCGACGCCAACCCTGCCGAAGCTGCGGCAGCGAGTCGCAGTGGCAAACCACGCTCACTCGCCGCACGCTCGAGACTGGCACGCACTTGAATCGGATCAGCGCCCGACGGCGCGGCGGTCACCACCGCCAAAACGAGCGGGCGCTCTCGCGACCACACAGGCTGACCGAGCCCCCGCATCGCGCGCTCGATGGCTGTCGCATCGAGCGTGATCCTCGCCGCACTGCCGCTGGATGGCGGTCTGACGATTTGCACGTATCGCCTCGCCTCACGAAACAAAGGCTCGAACACAGGATCGTCCGCCGCAGAGCGCCTGCCCGAAAGCCGTACGAGCGCGATTTGCATCGCCTCCTGGAAAGCCGCCTCACCCGTTGACTCGACCTCGACCTCACCGATGGCGACCCCCTGCGCGGCCGACACCACCGCCGACGACGCAACGGCGAGCGCGAGCACCACGGCGGCGATCCACCGCGGTAAATACTGGGAAAAGCTGGAGAATTCCGTGGCCATGCGTGAAGTCGCGTACAATATCACACCGATTTTTTGCCGCCCTGATGCCCATGACTCAGCCGCCCGAGAAGACCACTGGACTCACCTATCGCGATGCGGGAGTCGATATCGACGCCGGGGACGAACTCGTCGAGCGTATCAAGCCGCTGGTCAAACGCGCGCAACGTCCTGAAGTGCTCGCCGGCATCGGCGGCTTTGGCGCGCTCGTCGAGCTGCCGCCGGGAAAATGGCAGCGACCCGTTCTGGTGTCTGGCACCGACGGTGTCGGAACCAAACTGAGGCTTGCCATCGATACGGGGCGACACAGCACGATCGGCATCGATCTCGTGGGCATGTGCGTGAACGACGTCGCTGTCCAAGGCGCCGAACCCCTCTTTTTCCTTGATTATTACGCCACCGGAAAACTCGAAGTCGACGTCGCCGAGAGCGTGATCTCGGGCATCGTCGAGGGCTGTCGACAGGCAGGCTGCGCGCTGGTCGGCGGTGAGACCGCCGAGATGCCGGGGATGTACCACGGAGGCGATTACGATCTCGCCGGCTTCTGTGTGGGCGTCGTTGAGAAAGAGGGCATCATCGATGGCTCAAAAGTTAGCGCGGGCGATGCCGTGATCGGCCTCGCCTCCTCGGGCCCTCACTCCAACGGCTATTCGCTCATCCGCCGCCTCGTCACTCTGGCTAAGGCCGACGACAAAACGATCGTCGACGGAAAGCCCCTTTTCGATCGGCTGCTGGCACCGACGCGCATCTACGTTCGCTCGATGCTCGCCCTCGCACGGACACTGCCCGTTCACGGCTTCGCCCACATCACCGGCGGTGGCCTCACCGACAATATTCCACGCGTTCTGCCCGAACACCTCGGCGTCACGCTGCAACGTCGGGCATGGCATCGCGACCCTGTCTTCGACTGGTTACAGCAGACCGGCGGAATCGCTGACGCCGAAATGCATCGCACATTCAATTGCGGTCTTGGCATGGTGGTCATTGTCGCGCGTGAAAATACGGACGCGGCGCTTCATCTGCTGCGTGCTAAAGGCGAAACCGCGACGCTGATCGGCGAAGTGCGCAACGGTCACGGCGACGTCGTCATCGAGTGATGCCCTCGCCCGCGCGGCTCGTGGTGATGATCTCCGGTGCGGGCAGTAACTTGCTCGCCCTTGACGATGCGTGTCGCCGAGGAGACCTCGATGGTCAAATTGTCGGTGTCCTCTCTGATCGACCCGCCGCGCTCGGACTCGAACGAGCACGAACCCGAGGTCTGCATGCTGAAGCCCTCCCGATCGCAGCGGGTGAAAGCCGCAGCGATCACGATGCGCGCTTACTCGCCGCCGTGTCGAAACTCCAACCCGACCTCGTACTCCTCGCAGGCTACATGCGCATTCTGGATGCGGCGTTCGTTCACGCTTTGCAGGGGCGGCTACTCAATATTCATCCGTCTTTGTTGCCTCGATATAAAGGCCTGCATACGCATCGTCGCGCCCTCGAAGCCGGGGATGCCCTGCACGGAGCCACGGTTCACTTCGTGACGCCCGATCTCGATGGAGGCCCGCCGGTGCTGCAGGCGCGTATCAAGATCAACCCGGGCGATGATGAATCGACCCTCGCCGCGCGAGTGCAACGATGCGAACATGTGATCTACCCGACGGCGGTGCAATGGTGCACCTCCGGGCGATTGCGCTATCAAGAGGGCACGCCCATGCTTGACGGGCACCCGTTAGAGACGCCAGTCCTTCAAGACTTCGACCTCTGAGTCACACGTGAAAACGCTCGCGTTAATTGCCTCGTTACTTGTCTCGGCCGTACTGCCAATGTCTAAGGCTGCAGCCGCCGACATGGAGCTTGCTCCGTTCAGCGTCAACTTCGAAGTGAACTTCCGCGGCATGAACGCGGGCACTGCAAGTCTAGAGCTCGCTCGCGACAACGGCAGCGCGTGGCGCTACGTGTCGCGTAATAACGCTCGCGGTATTTTCCGACTCGCCTTTCCCAGTGAAATTCGCCAGACGAGCGTGTTCACGCTCCTCGACTCCGAGGTCAGACCTCTGCGCTACAGCGCCGACGACGGCACCGAGGCGAAAGATCGCGACATTCAATTACGATTTGACTGGAACGCCGGACGGGTGCGTGGCGTCGCTGAAAAAGCACAAGTCGATCTGCCCATCGAGGTCGGCCTGCAAGATGGTATGTCGGTTCAGATCGCCTTGATGCGAGCACTCGTGCGTGGCGAAACGCCGACCGGCTTCAAACTGATCGACAAAGATGAAATCAAGGAATACGTCTACTCAGCCGAGAAACCGGTCCGACTGAAGACGTCGATGGGAGAACTCGACACCGTCGTTTGGAGCAGTCACCGTCCGAACTCCAATCGCCTGACGCGGGTGTGGTACGCCCCCTCGCTCGGTTATCTGCCGGTACAGGCCGAGCGCCGCAAGGGCGAAAAACTCGAGTGGTCGATGCGTCTCAAGAGCTATCGCCGCTGATCGATCGACGCCTCAGGTACGCGGCAGCGTGACTCCTCGCTGACCCTGATATTTTCCGCCTCGATCTTTGTAGGACGTTGAGCACACTTCGTCGCTCTCGAAGAACAACATCTGCGCGACGCCCTCGTTAGCGTAAATCTTTGCAGGAAGTGTGGTGGTGTTCGAGAACTCCAGCGTGACGTGCCCTTCCCATTCAGGCTCGAGAGGCGTCACGTTCACGATGATGCCGCAGCGCGCGTAAGTCGACTTGCCAAGGCACACGACGAGCACATTGCGCGGGATTCGAAAATATTCGACGGTTCGCGCCAACGCAAAAGAGTTCGGCGGAATGATGCACACGTCCGAGTCGACGTCGATGAAACTCTTTTCGTCGAAATTCTTGGGGTCGACGATCGTGGAATTAATATTCGTGAATATCTTGAACTCACGCGCGCATCGCACGTCGTAGCCATAGCTCGACGTCCCGTACGAGACGATGCGTCCGCCGTTGGCGGTACGAACCTGGCCCGGCTCGAACGGCTCGATCATGCCGTGCGAATCAGCCATACGACGGATCCAGTGATCGGACTTGATGCTCATGTGTCCTCGACGATGATTTTTGGAAAAGCAGCGCTGCGGTCTTTGCCCCGCCGCGCGAGCTCGCCGGCCGTGCGCCGGGCGAGACGAAGATAGGCTTCGGCGCGGGCGCTCGAAGGATCAGCAACGACGCTGGGCTTACCGCCATCCGCTTCCTCGCGAATGCGACCATCGAGCGGAAGCGAACCCAGCAGTTGCACACCATATTGCGCAGCCATGTGCTCGCCACCGCCGGCACCGAACACATGCTCGCTGTGCCCGCATTGGGAGCACAC
>JAFMKA010000048.1 GCA_017853175.1 Steroidobacteraceae bacterium
GATCGACTCGATCTCGTCGCCGTGCTCAAATCACGAGAGTAACTATGAAACATTTCATCGACATGATCCGAGAACGTTGGGTCTATGCTCTCGGCATCGCGGTGCTGGTTCTCCTTGGGGTGTTTGCGCTGGTTCCGCAGCCGGTCGCCGTCGAAGTCGCGGTCGTCGATCGCGGCACCGTGCGCGCGAGTCTCCTCGATGAAGGCCGCACGCGAATGCGCGAGGTGTATGTCGTCAGCGCGCCCGTGTCGGGCCGGTTGCTGCGCGTGGCCGTCGAGCCGGGTGATCGCGTTCAAAAAGGTGAGCCGCTCGCGCGGATGACGCGCGGCGCTTCGGGTTTTCTCGATCCGCGTAGTGACGCCGAGGCGCGCGCCATGGTCGCTGCGGCGGAGGCACGAGAGCGCGCGGCTGTCGCGGAGCGTGAACTCGCCGAGATCGAGGAGGCGCGTATACAAAAACTCGCCGAGGCCCGTCTGATCGCTGACGCCGATCGCGACACTGCGCGAGTACGGCTACGCGCGGCGCGAGCCGCGGAGGCGGCGGCGTCGGCAGAATTGCGTCGGGCTCGAAGCATGCTGCTCGCAGCAGGCCAGGATGGAAGCCTAGGTACGGTGTCACTCAGAGCGCCTGCGTCAGGAACGGTGCTTTCGGTCCCTCAAGAGAGTGAGACCGTCATCGCAGCCGGAACACCCGTGGTGATCCTCGGCGATCCGTCGCGCGTCGACGTCGTCGCCGACTTCCTCTCGCAGGATGCCGTTCGAATGAAACCGGGGGACCGCGCGTTCATCGAAAACTGGGGCGAGCGCGGCGTGTCTGGCGAAGGCGCGATCGCCGCAGTCGTCGAGCGCGTCGAGCCGGTTGCGCGGACGAAAGTCTCCGCGCTCGGCATCGAGGAGCAGCGCACCCGCGTCATCCTCAATTTTTCTAGCGACATCCCTGCGGCGCTACGCGCCCATGATTTTCGAGTGGACGCACGCGTCGTACTTGGCGAGAGGGCCGACGTCGTACGGGTTCCTCTTGGCGCTTTAGCCCGCGAGGGGATCGGCTGGGTGGTCTATCGCGTGCGTTCCGGCCGAGCAGAAAAAGTGTTGGTGACGCTCGGTATCCAGGATCAGGCGTATCGGGTGGTCGAATCGGAGTTGCACGTGGGAGACATCGTCGTGCTTTTTCCACCGGCGACCGTCTCGAACGGCGTCCGGCTACGGGTCGATTTTTGAGTGTATTTATGGGAACAAAAGTACAAAAACGTTGTAAAAAAACAACACATTAGGTGCCAACTTCTTTTGACATTCTGGGCGCCAGTTCATATTCTCCGACGAGAAGTAGAAGTTATGAGGGCAAAAGCCCCTTTAGGTCTCGTTGTTTTTCGGGGAAGCCATTAGGCATTTCGAGGAGGAATCCACTTGAATATCAATCCGTCCATTCGCAGCACCGTTGCTCGCATCATCTCTGGCTCGATCGCGCTCGCCGCGGCTCAAGCCACCATGGCCCAACAGGGTCAGGCTGGGGCCTCGGGCCTCGAGGAAGTCGTCGTAACGGGTACGCGTATCGCGCGCCCCGACCTCTCCTCGAACAGCCCAATCGCTACGGTCACCAGTGAATCGCTTTCCGAACTCAACACAATTGCGCTCGAAACGCAGCTGCGCTCACTGCCGCAGTTCCTGCCGGGCGCCACTGAGTTCGTCAACAACGGCAACCCGGGTGCAGCCACGATCAACCTGCGTGGTCTCGGTTCCGGCCGTACGCTGGTACTAATGGACGGCAAGCGCCTGCCTCCGTACGGATTTGGCAGCTCAGTTGACGTCAACCTCGTGCCGACGGCCATCCTCGAGCGAATCGATGTCGTGACGGGCGGCGCCTCGGCGGTATACGGCTCTGACGCCATCTCGGGCGTCGTCAACTTCATCACGAAGACCGATTTCGAAGGCTTGCGCTTCGACGCCAACCACACCGAGTTCGGTAAGGGTGACGGCAAAACGTCTTCAGGGACGATGACTTTCGGATCGACGTTTGGTGACGACCGTGGTCACGCGTTGATTTCGGTCGGCTACACGAAGCGCGATGAGGTTTATCAGGGCTCTCGTGACTTCTCGTTCTACAACCTCTACCCGGACGCGGGTCTCGGCGACATACAGAGCGCCTCGCGTCGTGGCGGTTCCTCGAACGCAGGTGCCACTCGCGCGTTCATCCCGGGTCTCGGTACGCGCTGGTTCACGACCGACGGCAACCTCGTGACGAGCGCGGAACTGCCGGTGGGTAACGGCGGCGTTCGTAACAGCGTCTACAATTACAACCCGTTCAACTTCTTCCAGGTTCCGCTTGATCGTTGGCAGGCGCTCGGCCAGCTCAACTATCAGTTGAACGACTCGGTCGAGCTTTACGGTCGCGTATTCGCGGTCACCTCGAGCGTTCCCACGGAGCTTGCGCCGTCGGCGTACTTCGGCGGCTCGACGCTCGACTTCCAAGTGAACCTCGACAACCCGTTCCTCACGGCGAATCAGCGTACGGCGCTTATTGCGGCCTACAACGCCGTCAACACGGTGCCGTACAGCGCGACGGCTCCGGCCGGTAGCCAGCGTGTCACGGTGGCGGGCATCCGTCGCCGATTGGCCGAACTCGGCAACCGTAAGGGTATCTCCGAGAGCACCACGACCCAGCTCACGGCGGGTATGCGCGGTGACATCGGCTCGAGCGGTTGGTCGTGGGACGTGTCCGCTCAGTACGGCCGAACCAGCAACTTCAGCGGTCTCGAGAACGATGTCAGCATCGTTCGCGCCCGTAATGCGTTGCTCGCGACCTCAACGACCTCGTGCCTTTCGGGCGGCGAGTGCGTACCCGCCAACATCTTCTCGGGTTCGGGTTTCGTCGACGTGACGACCGGCCTGCCGATGACTGGCGCGATTTCGCCTGCGGCCCTCGACTATATCCGCGCGAACTACTACACCAATACGGTGGTCGAGCAGCGTGTGGTGCAGGGTGTCGTGTCGGGTAGTGTCGACAGCATCAAGATGCCGTCGGCCGATACGCCGCTCGGCGTCGCCGTCGGTATCGATTACTACCAGAACGACGGTGATTACAGCCCGGACGATCTCGCCAAGTTCGGTGGCGCCATGGGTCAGGGCGGTACCTCGCCGCCGGTCTCGGGCTCCATTAACTCCAAGGAAGTGTACGCAGAGTTCTATCTGCCGATCGCGAGCGGTCAAGCTGGCATCAACAACCTCGCTTTCGAGGGCGGTGTCCGCTCGGCCGACAACAACCTCTCGGGTCGCTTTACGACCTGGAAGGCGGGTCTCGAGTACTCGCCGGTCGCGGGCTACCGCGTTCGCGCGATGTTGCAGAAGGCCATCCGCGCGGCCAACTTGAGCGAACAGTTCTCGCCGCTCTCTTACGGTCTTGTCGAAGTGACGGCAGACCCGTGTGCGGGCACCAACCCGGTCACCAACGCAGCGGTACGCGCCAAGTGTATTGCTCAGGGTGCGCCGGCGGCTCGTATCGGTTCGATCAACAGCCCGGCCGCGCAGCAGGCCGCCTCGATTGGCGGTGGCGCCATCCCGAACGGCGTGCAGCTCGATCCGGAAGAGGCCGATACCTTCACGGCCGGCATCCAGTTCAACCCGGAGTCCCTGCCGGCGTTCTCAGCCTCGATCGACTACTACAAGATCGAAGTGTCGGGCGCGATCGGTTCGTACCCGGCACAAGAAATCTTGGACAACTGCTTCCTCCGCGACATCGGCAGCTTCTGCGGCCTCATCAGGCGTAACCCGCTCGGTGAGCTCGAGGGCGATGGCTTCGGAATCACGGTTGATACCCGTAACCTCGCTTCGTTCAACGCCGAAGGCGTCGACTACTCAGTGGGCTACCGGTTCGATCTGGGCGACCTGCTGATGGGTGGTACTTCGCTGGACCTCGGTCTCGCGGGCACCTACGTGCTGGGTAGCAGCTACCAGTCGAGCCCGTCGTCGCCGTTCACGGAGTGCAAAGGCTACTACGGTGACACCTGCGGCAACCCGACTGCCAAGATCAAGGCCAACCTCTCGGCGGGCCTGAACTTCGGCGATTGGAAGGTTGGCCTCACGATCCGTCACCTCGATAAGGTCGTCGCCCAACCGGGTAACGACTACTACGAGATCCAGGGCATCGATGCCTTCAACTACCTCGACCTCACGGTCCAGTGGAAGTGGAACGATATGGTGCGCGTGAATCTCTCGGCCCAGAACATCACCGACAAGGATCCGCCGATCGTGGCGAACATCCCGGGTGCGAACACCTCGTCGAACACCTACGCCGATATCTACGACCCGCTCGGTCGTCGTCTCGGACTTGGTGTTTCCGTGCAGTTCTGATCGATACGACATCTGTCGGAAACAATGGGGTGCCGTGCGAACGGCACCCCATTTTTTTGTAAAGTTCGGATATGAGTGAATCTATCGAGACTCGCCTCATCGAGGCAGCGCGGGCCGAACGCAGCGGCGATCGCGAGGGCGCCTTGCGCGTGCTTCGCGAGGTATTGAACGTAGAACCGTCCGAGGCGCGGGTCGTACTCGCCATCGCGCGCCTGAATCGTGAAATTGGGCGAGCTCACGAAGCCGTCGCCACGCTTCGAGATCTCGATGTCTCTCAACTCTCACCTACGCTGCTGATCGATGCGTTGATGCTGCGAGCCGAAGTGGCCGCGGAGCTGGGTCTCGAGGCCGAGCAGCGTGTCGCGATCGACGAGGCACTCGTTCTGGATCCGTATTGCTGGCCGGCGCGGCTGATGCTCGGTCAAATGCACGAGCGCTCAGGTCAGCTCAAAGAAGCCGCTCGAATTTATCGAAACACGCTCAAGATCTCACCGCCCGCAGCCTATCGTCCCGAGAGCCATCGTGAGGCGCTCGAGCACGCCGAGCGCATGGTGGACGGCTACGCTCAGGCGCTCGAGTTGTCGCTGAGTCAAGCGGTGGCAAGTATCCCGGGCGTCTCAGACAAGTGGCGCGAGGCGATCTCCGTATTCTCAGGTCGCTCGCGTCCCTATTTATCGCAGGCGAATCAGCTCGCTGTTCCACGATTGCCGGCGCAGCCCTTCTTCCGACGAGAGGCGTTCCCGTGGGTGACCGCGCTCGAATCGAAGACCGACGCGATCCGTGCGGAGATGCTCGCGGCGTTCAAGGATCAGGGGGCGGACTTCGAGCCCTACATCCAGTATCAACCCGGCGATCCGGTCAATCAGTGGCAAGAGCTCAACCATTCGTCGAAATGGACAGGGTTTCATCTGATCCGTAGCGGTCAACCGGTTGAGAAAAATCTGGCGCGCTGCCCTGCAACGGCTGCGGCGCTCGCTCAGATCGATGCAGTACAGATCGCCGGACTTTGTCCGAACGTCATGTTCTCGGTACTCGCGCCGAAGACCCGAATTCCACCCCACCATGGCGAAACGAATGCGCGACTCGTCGCGCATCTTCCCCTCGTCGTACCGCCGGGATGCTGGTTCCGCGTCGGCTACGACTATCGCGAGTGGAAGGAAGGCGAAACACTCATATTCGATGACACCATCGAGCATGAGGCCGCCAACGACAGCGATCAAATTCGCGTCGTGATGATCTTCGACATCTGGAATCCGTTCCTCAGCGTTGAAGAGCGCGCGCTCGTGCAGCGTCTCGCGCAGGTCGAGCAAGAGTTTCGACGCAGCTAAGGAGAGCTGTGTTCAGCTGCCTGCTGATCGCGTCGGAACCACATCAAAGGCAATCGTGAGTCGCTCGCTGTCGCCGCCGAACGGCTCCACGCCGTGCCATTGATATGACGGAAAGAGCGCGAGTCGACCCGCTTCGGGCGTAACCCAACCGAGCGGACCCATTCCCGGAATCGGATAAGGCGGTTGCCCAAACGCGAGCCACCCGCCGCGATTCGGATCGTTCGTGACCTCAGCAGGGACGCTGACGTAGTACGCGGAGCTGATCCAGCCTTTTGGATGAATGTGGTTGACGTGACTGCCGCCGCTACCCGTCAACCGCACTGTCCAGCACCCCGTCAGTCGGTAACCCTTCGTCTTGCGGCCAAACATCGGGTGAGTGGGTTGGTTGGGCATCGCAGCAACGTACGCTTCGATTGCGGGGTGGATGAAATCAAAAAACGCCCGAATGATGGGATCGCTTTCCGAGGCGAGATGAATTTCGATTTGCGTTCCACCGCGCACCGAATTGACGAGAGGATGGGCCGACAGCGTATGTCGCTGACGAAGACGGATCGCTAATTCTTTGTTGAACTCCGCTACGCTGGCAAAGCCTGACGGCGCAACAGGGGTTGCGACGCTGCAGACCCGCGAGGGATCAGCGATCGCCATCCAAGAGGGGTCACCCGCCAAACGCAGCGCGAGCACATGCAATGCCCACGCGGTTTGTCCAGAGGGGCGCCGACTGATCATCCAGCGGGTGTGTTCGAGAGCGGCGGTGCTTTGCAAGCCGAGCAGCGCAATGATGGCCGCGTTTTCACGCACGAGCTCAAGTTCAGGCGAGCGTTCGAGCGCGAGTCGAATGAGTTGTGCGGCGTCGGCGCTGCGATCACTTAGTGCGCATCGCAGTGCAAGAAGCGAGAGCAGATATTCGTCCTGCGACTCGCGTTGCAGGCCTTCGCGTAATACGCGCTCGGCGTCTTCGACACGACCGGCATTTGAGAGCGCGTTGAACAGCGCCAGCCTCAGCAAACGATGGTCGGGATTTTCGTTTACCGAAGATGTCAGGCGATCGGCGAATGTCGTCGAGTCACCCAGCATCCAGGCGAGGGCGGTGCCGCGCGCCAGCAGTTCGACGTCGTGCGGGTGACGTACGAGACCTTCTGCGAGCACGCGAACGGCGTTGTCCCAGTCCCCGCGCGATTCGTGCAGCCGAGACATCACCACGCGCGCACCGGGTTCGGCGCCGCCCCGCAGGAGAGGTTTGATAGCCATCTCCGCATCGCCGAGCCGACCCATTTCAACGAGCCGGGTGCCCATCGACAACCAAAAAGCGTCACGCTCACGTACCGCCTCAGGAGCGGCGGTCAACAGCTCGAGGGCGCGTTTCGGTTCTCCCACGACCGCGAGAGCTTCTGCGTGCATCAGCAGCGCGGTCGCGCGATTGCGATCTTTCTCCGCGATGCCATCGAGTAATGAGAGCGCATCGTCTGCGCGCTCGGTTTCGAGCAGAGTCCGCGCGAGCCCGAGTCGCGCCTCCGTCAGCTCGTGGCTCGCAATCGCCATTCGGTACGCAGACTCTGCCGCGGGCAGGAACCCGGCGGCGTAGAGCAAATTGCCGAGATTGTTCGCGTACTCGGCATACTCGCGGCCCGCCACACCTGGCATGTCGAGCGAGCGCTTCATGAGGTCTTCGGCCAGTGACAGGTCGCCTCGACGGCGTGCGATGAGACCGGAGAGATGCACGGGCGCCGCCCACTGTGGGTGAGCGCGGCACAGTTGGTCGGTCAGAGTCGAGGCGAGATCGAGGTCGCCCCCAGTCATCGCCCGGTGAGCGTCTGCGAGCCTTTGGCTCGGATGGTCTTTCACCGTCGAACTATAACCGGTGCGGACGGCGGGCGGTTGCGTTGAACTTGGTCGATCGAAGATACTTGTCGGCCACGCTAACTCCGTTAGGTACACGCCATGTCAACTCGTTACTCATTTTCGAAGTTCTCGTTCGGCGCGGCTGTGGTGGGCGTATGGCTGGTGTCTGCGGGGTCGGTCCAGGCTCAGACGACGGGAGCCGTCGACGCTTCGGCAAGTTCCGCGGCCGCGGCCACGCCATCGTCCTCAGCCCCGGCGGCCTCTCAGGCCAGCGCAGAGACCAAGCCATCGATGGCGGGTGGCGAGAAAGTGACGTGTCGTGCGTCATCGGTGACCGGATCCCGCTTGCAAAAGCGTACCGTGTGCTCGACCCCCTCCACCGAGCAAGGGGCGAGCGACTGGGCGCGCGAGCAGCAGGCGAAGGGGGGCATGGCTGCCTCCGCCAATCTGCCGGGCGGTTGATAATCCTCGGGCCGCCATCGGCTCTGCCAGTGTTGTTTTATTGAAACAACGCGATTAGCTTCACCAAAATGTTGCGCCTTTTTGGCGTTCTAATTATTCTTTGCTGATACGACGCGGGACCTTCTCGCCGCTCGGGTTTTCCAGTGTTTATTTATCTTTTTCCGTAATAGGGGGACTAACGTCGATGCGCCACAGAAAGATTCTTGACGCAGCCGTTCGCTCCGTGTTGCTCGCCGGCATCACTTTTGGTGCCGCATTGGGCCACGCGCAGCAGACATCGGGTGCTCAGAGCTCAAACGATCAGGCCAATGATGACGATCTGAAAACCGTCGTCGTCACCGGATCGCGTATTCCGGTTCGTGATACGACGGGTACGAGCCCGATCGTCACCGTGTCTGGCGAAACACTCGCCGAAATCGGCACCGCGACGATCGAAACCTACCTCAACGCCCTGCCGATGCTTCAGCCGGGCTTGACCAAGACGAACAACAACCCGACCGGCGGTGGTGCGGCGTTCCTCAACCTGCGCGACCTCGGTACGGCTCGTGGCCTCACCCTCGTCGACGGTCGCCGAATCGTCCCGGGTTCCTCGGGCGGTGCGGTGGACGTGTCTGTTCTTCCCTCCGCGATCATCGAGCGCGTGGAAGTGATCACCGGTGGTGCGTCGGCCGTATACGGCGCGGACGCCGTATCGGGTGTCGTCAACTTCCTGCTGCGTGACGAGTTCGAGGGTCTGCAGTTCTCCGGTCAGTACGGCAAGTCCGCCGAGAGCGATGGACTTGAGTACAACATCAACGTGTTGGCCGGCGCCGAGATCCAAAACGGTCGCGGTCACGTCACGTTTGCCGCGAGCTACACCAATCGCGAAGAGATCTACCAGTCCGCGCGTGAGTTCTCGAAGTTCGCTCGTTATTGCGACACCACCGGTTGCTACCTCAACGGCAGCCCGACGACGGGCGACGGCACGTTCTCGATCCCTGCCGCCATTACGGCGTCAAATCTGGCGGTGTTGCGCAACTACTTCATTGGGAAGGGTGTCGCGGCAACGACCGTCAATAGCGTCGTGGTGGGTGGTCAGCGTCTCGGCTTTAACCCAGATGGCTCGCTCTTCATCGCGGGTCGTGGCGTCACGTCGGGCGATGGCGTTTGGAACTACAAAGGTCCGAACGAGAGCGGCTCAAACCTGAAAGACTTTTTCGGGTACAACTTCAACCCGGTTAATCTCATCCAGTCGCCGTTCGAGCGCCACAATTTCTACACCAACTACAAGTACGATCTGACGGATAACGTCGAGCTTTACGGCAACGCGCTGTTCTCGACGTATGACTCGCAGAACTCGCTCGCTGAAGCGCCCGCCGGCTTCAACGTGAGCACGGCCACCACCGTCACGATGCCGACCGAGGCTCGTACGGTTTTGGCCAACGCGGGCTTTGGTACTTTCGCCCTGTCCCGTCGTACGGTTGAGTTTGGGCCCCGTCTGTACACCAGTCAGACGGACGCTTTCCAACTCATGAACGGCGTGCGCGGCTCGCTCCCGGAAATTAACGGCAACGCGTGGAAGTGGGACGTTTACGCGTCCTACGGCAAGTACGAGAACAGCTTCACGTATGGCGGCTTCCCGCAAGCGCAGCGTATCGCTGCAGCCTTGGCGGGGTGCGCGGCCGGCTCGCCTCCGGGTCCGTTCAACGATCGAGGCGTTCTGGCGACCTGCACGCCGTTCAATCCGTTCGGCGCGGGTTCGATTACGAAGGCCCAGCGTGATTACATCGAAGCGAAGGGTCAGACCGACGAAACGGACATCGAACAGACGAACATCGTCGGTAGCGTCGCAGGTGAGCTGATGCAACTGCCTGCGGGCGGCGTCGGCTTCGCAGTTGGCGCGGAATATCGCGAGCTGTCCTACCGCTACATTCCGCCTGAGGCGATCCAGACGGGTTCGCTGCTTGGCGCCAACTCGGGCGGTCCGGTCGGTGGCGGCTTCGACGTCAAGGAATTGTTCGGTGAAGTCCGTATCCCGGTGCTCGCGGATATGAAGTTCGTGGAATACCTCGGCCTCGAGGGTGGCTACCGCACGTCTGACTACAACACGGGCGTTGCGAAGTTCACTACGGAAACCTACAAGTTCGGCGGTGAGTATGCGCCGATCGAAGGTCTGCGTTTCCGCGCCCTGCAGCAGCGTGCAATTCGTGCGCCCTCGCTGGGTGAGTTGTTCGCGACCCGTTCTGAGGGTTTCCCCTCTGCGGCGACGAATAGCGATCCTTGCGATAAGGACAACCCGGCTCGTACGGGTGCGGATGGCGCCAAGGTTCTGACGCTTTGCCAAGCCCAGAATTCCGGTATCAATGCGACGTTCGACCAGGTCGGCTCGCAGTACCGTACGTTCTCGGGCGGCAACCCGTCCCTGACTCCGGAAATCGCGGACTCGTTAACGGTTGGATTCGTCCTGACGCCGACGTCCGATTGGCCGACCTGGATGCAGAACTTCTCTGCCTCCGTCGACTACTGGGATATCGACATCACCAACGTCGTGAGCTCGGTCGGCTTCTCGACCTCGCTCGCCCGTTGCTACAGCTCGGACTACAACCCGAACTTCGAAGTCTCGAACGTGTACTGCCAAAATATCTCGCGCGACCCGGCCACGGGTCAGCTCACCAGCGTGGGTCTGGCGGGATACATCTCGCAGACCAACGCGAACCTGGCTGACCTCCTCGCCTCGGGCGTGGACATTGCCATGACTTACCGCTTCGAGCCGACTCGTATCGGCAACTTCCAGTTGGCGACTCAGGCCACGTGGTACGAGAACCAGCAGTTCCGTACCCTCCCGGGTAACCCGATTGGCTCCAATGCGGTGGGTTTCATCGGAGACGGTACGCCGGGTAACGGCACCACGCCGAAGTGGAAGGTCAACACGCGTCTGGCTTGGAACTACGGTGACTTCAGCGCTTCGCTGCGTTGGCAGTTCATCGATAACGGCGTTGATGGAGCGGCCACTGCGACCAACCTCTACATCCCCGGCGTCCCGGCGTATCACTACTTCTACCTCAACGGCACCTGGCAGGTGACGGATGCGGTATCGGTGTTCGCGGGTATCGACAACGTGACCGACAAGCAGCCGCCGATCTACACGCGTGGCTTCCAGTACGGCACCGACCCGTCGACCTACGACGTGATCGGTCGCTACATGTACGTCGGCGCCCGCATGAAGTTCTAAGCGGAGTCCGACAAGAGGCCTGAGAGAAATCTCTGGTCGA
>JAFMKA010000049.1 GCA_017853175.1 Steroidobacteraceae bacterium
GCGAGGCGGAACGCCATCGACTTCTCGCTGCGACCACGAGCGGCCTCGATGACCCAGCGCATGGCGAGGGTCTGGCGGCGCGGCGCGCGGACTTCGACGGGCACTTGGTACGTGGCACCACCGACGCGGCGAGACTTCACCTCGACGACGGGCTTCACGTTGTCGAGCGCCTGAGCGAGCAGATCCATGGCATCGTTGCCCTGCTTGCCAGTCTTCTCGGCGATACGATCGATCGCACCATAAATGATGCGCTCGGCGGCCGACTTCTTGCCGCTCTTCATGACGACGTTCATGAACTTCGCCAACATGTCGTTGTTGAATTTAGGATCCGGCAGGATGTGACGGACCGGAGCTTGTGCGCGACGTGACATCGTTCGCTCTCCTTACTTCGCTTTGGCGCGCTTGGCGCCGTATTTGGAACGACCCTGCTTGCGGTCGTTAACGCCCGCGCAGTCGAGGGTTCCGCGAACCGTGTGGTATCGGACGCCCGGAAGGTCCTTCACACGACCACCGCGGATGAGCACGACCGAGTGCTCTTGCAGGTTGTGGCCTTCGCCGCCGATGTACGAGGTGACCTCGAAACCGTTGACGAGGCGCACACGGCAAACCTTGCGGAGGGCCGAGTTGGGCTTCTTGGGGGTAGTGGTGTACACGCGAGTGCACACACCGCGCTTTTGAGGCGCAGCGCCAAGGGCCGGAACTTTCGTCTTTTCAGACGGCGTACGGCGCGGGGCGCGAATCAGCTGACCTGTCGTGGCCATGCAGTCTCCAGATCTTCATCGTTTGAGAACCAAAAACGACCGGACAGGAGACATCGCTCGCAAGGCCCGCAAAAACATCTCGCGCGAACGCGAGAGAACCCGGACCTACGACCGACAGCTCGACGACCGGCTGCGGCGGACGACTTGCAGAGACAACCCGGGCCACCCCCTCTCGAGGGCGGCCCGGCGTCTGAGAAGTCGCTGTTTTTCGGGGCCCCGACCACGGGACGCCCGAGAAAGGCCGCGGATTCTAGGGAGCGGCCGGGGGGCTGTCAACACAAGACCCGGTAGGGTCCTCGGGCAAAAACCCGATCAAAACCAGTTGAAATTGAATGAAATGCTCACGCGTTCACCCCTCCCCGGATTGGGGGGGACCTCATGCCGCAACCAACTCTCGAAGAGCACCACCTGCCCCACCTTGGCGGGCACCGTATGCCAAGGCCGAAGCGCCATCGGAGCGGTCGCCTTACGCGGTGGCGAGGCCATGAACCGGTCGAGCCTTGGGTCTTCGAACTTCAAACCCGACGAACGGGGCGGGACTTGAACGTAGTAGGTGCCGCTGATCGTCGACACCGGATGCAAATGCAGGCTATGGACCACCCCCCTCGGCATGATGTTGACCCAACAATCGGTCATGACTAGGGTCCGACCCCGCAGGTCGAGCGCAAGATCAGCGGCGAATTTCTTCAAATGAGGCGCTAAATAACGCTCTAATGCCGCGAACGTCGGTGAAATGCGCTGAAGCTGGCACTGCGAGCCATATGAGGTGAATCCGCCGGGATAACGCGTGAGCGACCACTGCCGACCAGCGCGGTCATCCTCACGTAACTGCATGGATTCCTTAAGAATTTGACGATTGAAAGCGCCCACTCGGCCCTTCAGCAAAGGCGCCACGTAGATTTGGGTGGGAAAGATTTCGCGGGTCGGGCTCATGGGATCAACCCCGGGAACGCGGGACGGCAGCCCCCTTCGCGGGTTCGGGACGACCCTTGTAGACCCGAAGACCTGCCCAGCGCAGCACCCCAGGGAAGTGCCTAGCAATGAACACGATCACCTTGCCGTGCCCCGTAACCACGATTTCAGCCTTACCCCGATCGACGCCGCGGACGATTTCGCGGGCGGCTTTATCAGTGCTCACCCGCAACCAAGCAGGGATCGGGTCTTTAGCCCCGGTCTGGACCACACCCTGGTTATTGGTCCGCCGGATATCGGAATCGACGAAACCCGGTGATACCAAGGTCACCCGGATACCGTCCGGCGCGAGGTCGCCATGCAGGGTTTCCGCAAGGGCGCGCACGGCGAATTTGCTCATCGAATAGGCCGACATTCCCGCTGAAGCGGCATGACCGGCGACCGAACCGACGAGCACGAGTCGCCCGCGGCGGGCCCGTAGCGCCGGTACGGTTTCTTTGATCGTGCGCAAGACACCGAACACATTGGTGTCGAACTGCCGCTGATAATCGGCGATCGATAATTTCTGGACATTCCCCGCGACGCCGAAGCCCGCGTTGGCATAGACCACGTCGATGCCGATACCACGCGAGGCGAGCTCCTCGACCACCCGCGAGACATCGCCGTCCCGGGTCACATCGCCCTGATGTACCGTCACCTCGGCACCCAGCGCTCGCAGTTCGGCGGCCAAGGATTCGAGCAACTCGAGGCGGCGGGCGATGAGCGCGAGACGATCGCCCCGTCGGGCGTACTCGCGGGCGAGACCGGCGCCGATCCCCGAGGAGGCGCCAGTGATGAGGATGGTTTGAGTCATAGCGGAACCTTAACCCATGTCGGCGCGGCAGCGCCCCTGTTGACAGCCTCAGCCCGAGGAGGAAGATAGAAAGCGATCGGTTCCTCGAGGCGTTAAGCCTCTCGGGCCACCGGTCAACGGGGGTTAAAAAATATGTTGAGCCGTCCGCCTGTCGAGGATCGGAGCGGCGTGTCGCGAAATTTCGCGACGCTCGCCGTGTGCTGGGCTGCGCTGTTCGTTTCGGTGGCCTCCGCCGGAACATCCGCGACGAACGAAAGGCGGGCCTCGTCGCCCGACTCGCCCGCTTCCTTATCGAGCTCACCGTCGAACGCGGACGACCAACCGCCTTCGGCCGAGGCGCGAACTCTGTACACGCTTGGCCAACTGATCTCGCGCACGCTCGATACGTTTGCGCTCACATCCGAAGAGCTCGCGTGGGTCAAAGCGGGGCTCGAAGACGGCGTGCTGAAGCGTGATCCGAAAGTCGATCTCGCAGCAGAGGCCGACGGACTCCACAAGATGCAGGATGCGCGTCGTCTCGCAACGGTCGAACGGGAGCGCGAAGCGGGTCTCGCATTCATCGCAGCCATGGCGAGCGCACCGGGCTCGAAACGACTTTCGAGCGGACTCGTGTTGCAGCCCTTGTCATCGGGTGTCGGCGATCAGCCCGATGCCAACGATCACGTGCGCGTGCACTACGAAGGTCGACTCATCGACGGCACGGTATTCGAGAGCTCGCGTGCCCGCGGCACTCCGGCCACCTTGCCGGTACGCGGCGTGATTCCGTGCTGGAGCGAAGCGCTTCAGGCGATGCGAGTGGGTGATCGCAGTCGCGTGGTCTGCCCAGCCGAACTCGCCTACGGCGAGCGCGGTGCACCGCCTTTGATCAAGCCTGGCGCGACACTCGTCTTCGATATCGAATTGCTCGGCGTCGTGCGCTGATCACGCTCGACTCGCGCGGGGCCGTACTGCCGTTCAAGATAATTGACGATGACTTTCGCGTCTTCGTCGGTCATCGGCGCCTTGTAGGCATTACGCATTTTTGCCACCTGGCTTTCCCAGAGCGCGCGCGTCCCGAAGCGCGCGTGCATCTCGATGTAGTCGACGCTGTGGCATGAGCTGCAGCGGGCAATGAACAACTCTCGGCCTTCTCCGGAGGCGGCCTCGGGTTCTGCGCGCACGACCTGCGAAAAAGCGAGCCCTAGCGTGAGCGTCCAAAGAATTCGGATCATGCGACCCCCCTCACGGGCACGCGGTGAAAGGCGTTGTGCTGGTAACCAGAGGGGTTCGGTATGGGTTTTTCGACTTGAACCTGACCGGCACGATTGGCTGCACGCGCCCAGACTTCATATTGCCCCGGTGCGAGTACCGGCCACTCTGCACGCCAGGGCCTGAACGAATAAGGCCCGAGATCTTCGCCGAGCTCGCAACGACGCCAAGTGACGCCCGAATCGAACGACACCTCCACGCGATCGATGCCGAGCCCGGAATCCCACGCGATACCACGCAACTCCGATCGACCCGCGAGCAGAGTGCCATCTGATTCCATCGACGTAATCAAAGAATTGACTGCGATCTCGGTGACCGGAGCTCGCTCACCCGACTCTTGTGACGGGAACCGAGATACGAGCGGGAACGTAGATCGCGGCATGCGATAGGCCGTCGCCATCCAAAACCCTTTCTCGGGTGATTCGAGCGCGGTGATCTTGTTGAGATGTTTGACCCAGTAGGTCGCAGTCCAGCCGGGCACCACGAGCCTCAGCGGAAAACCGTTGACCTCCGGCAGCGGCGCACCATTCATCTCGAAGGCAAGCAGCGTATCGGGATGCAAAGCCTTCGAGATCGGCAACGATTTGATGAAGTCTGGCGTACCCTCGAGGGGCGGCGCATCGGCGGCATCGAAGGCGATTTCGAGCGCGGAGGTCTTGAGACCCGCTCGTGCAAGCACATCGGCGAGTCGCACGCCCCGCCATCGCGCATTGCCCATCGCGCCATGTCCCCACTGCAGTCCCGCAACCGGTGGGTCAAACAAACCGCGACGGTTACCCGAGCACTGACACACGGCGACGACCTCCACTACCGGGAAGTCACGTCGTAATTCTTGGAGAGTCAGTACGAGCGGTCGTTCAACCGCTGAGCCGCCGATATCGAGACGGTACTCATCGACGCTCACCGACGGGATGACAGCGTGGTGATAACGAACGAAGAACGCCTCGTTGGGTGTCAGCGTATTGCGGAAATAACGAATCGGAGTTTCGTAATTGGGCGGACGATGGGTCAGTCGATGCAGCGCAACCTTACCCGGCAATGCCTCGACCGCCTCTCGGGCAAAGCCGACGACCGAGCCAAGGGCAGCCCCTACGGCAGCAGACATCAGCCCCAGGAGGGTCTGCCTACGGTTGAACTCTATGGTCATGCGTCACCCCTCGATAACCCGAAGCATGCCAGAATTAACGACATCCACGCAGTGCTCGCCCCGGAGGAACCCCATGAAGTCCGTACTCTCGATCGCTCTCGTCGCATTCGTTCTGTCCGCCCTGCCGGCGTACGCGCAAATGGGTCAGGCCCAACCCAAGAGCGAAACGGCTATCGCCATCGAGAAGGCCCTCGCCAGTCCGATCCGTACGGCCGAAGAGCGGGCCCGTGACATGCCCGAGCGCAAGCCCGTACAAACCCTGGAATTCTTTGGTCTAAAGCCCGACATGACCGTCATCGAGATCATGCCCGGCGCGGGCTGGTATACCAAGATCCTCGGGCAAGTGCTCGCCGACCAAGGCAAGCTTCACGTCGCGGTCGGGGCGGCTCGCCTCGCCCCGCGCCTCAAAGAATGGGGGCTCGATAAGGTTCAAGTGGTCGATGGTAAGTTCGTCACCCGCCCCTCGGGGCAGCGCGGCGTCTTCGACATCGAGACCGTCGAAATCCCAGTAAAGAATGCGGACATGGTGCTCACCTTTCGCAATGTGCACAACATGACGCCGGCTGCGCGCGGCTTGCTCAACAAAGCGATTTTCGATGCATTGAAACCGGGCGGAGTCTATGGCGTCGTCGATCACACGCGTCGTCACAATGAGCCCACCTCCCCCGAGAACTGGCGGCGCGCTGATCCGGTGGTCATCATCAAAGAAGCGCTGGACGCCGGCTTCATCTTCGAGGCTTTCAGCGATCTTCACTACCGACCCGATGATCAACTGCTCTACGACAGCCAGCGTCCGTCCATCGCCGGGTACAGCGACCGATTCACGCTGAAGTTCCGAAAGCCGACGCGCTGATTCGCGAACTCTCGACATCGCCGAGCCCCATGTACACGCTCGTCATCGGCAACAAAAACTACTCCTCTTGGTCGTTGCGGCCTTGGGTGCTCATGCGTGCGCTGCGCATCGACTTCGAGGAGCGCTTGGTTCCCTTCGGTGAGCCGGGCAGCGCAGAGCTTTTCAAAGCCCTCTCGCCGAGCGCACGCGTGCCCTGTCTGCACGATGGCGAATTACGCATCTGGGACTCACTCGCGATCGTCGAGTATCTCGCCGAACGTCATGCGGGGGTGTGGCCTGACGAGGCACGGGCCCGCGCCTGGGCACGCTCCGCTACAGCGGAGATGCACTCGGGTTTTCAGGCGCTGCGTAACGAATGCAGCATGAGTTGTGGTCAGCGGGTGGTTTTGCGCAGCCGATCTCAAAGTCTCGAGAACGATCTGCGTCGCCTGACGGCACTTTGGCAAGACGGTCTCGCGCTATTCGGAGGCCCCTTTCTTGCCAGCTCGACGTTCACAGCCGTCGACGCCTTCTTCGCTCCGGTGGCTTTCAGATTGCAAACCTACGGGCTCAGTCTGAGCCCGATCTGCGATGCGTACGCGTCACGGCTGCGCGATCTTCCGGCGATGCGCGAGTGGTACGAGGCGGCACTGAGCGAGCCTTGGCGCGAGGCGGCGCACGAGAAAGCGGTGGCGGCCGGAGCGGTATCGATCACCGATCTGCGGCAAGTCTAGGCCTCGTCGAACCCACAGCCGGGCGTGGCATGCGATGATCCGGCCATGACACGCCCCACACTCCGACCGATTCTCTCGACGCTTCTTGCGGTTCTGCTGCTTGCGATATCGCCTGCCGCCTTCGCAGGCCAGGCCGCCGTCGCCTCGCCCGACCGGCACGGCACTGCAGCAGCGGAGGCCATCATGCAGCGCGGCGGCAACGCCATCGACGCCGCCGTCGCCACGGCGTTCGTCCTCGCCGTCACCTATCCGGAGGCCGGCAATCTCGGCGGTGGCGGATTCATCACCCTCAAAATGGGCTCCGAGATCGGATTCCTCGATTTCCGCGAGGTCGCACCCCAGGCTGCCAAGCGCGACATGTATCTCGACGCCTCGGGCAAACCACTGCCCGGCGCCTCACTCGTCGGTCACCTCGCCGCGGGCGTACCCGGAACGGTCGCCGGACTCTGGGAAGCCCATCAGAAATACGGACGATTACCTTGGCGTGATCTCGTTCAGCCCGCGATCCGACTTGCGCGAAAGGGCTTCGTACCCGAGGACCAACTCGTTCGCCGAATCGACGAGTCGCTACCCGATTACGCGGGTAAGACGAACTTCGATCGCTACTTCGGCAACATCAACTCAAAGAAAACATTTCGCCAACCCGAACTCGCTCAAACCTTGGAGCGCATCGCGCAAGGCGGACCCGCGGGCTTTTATTCCGGTCGTACGGCCGAGCTCATCGTGGCCGAAATGGCCCGCGGCGGAGGCATCATTACGCGCGAAGATCTCGCGAGCTATCGGGCGATGTGGCGTCAGCCACTCGTGACGCCATGGCGTGGCTATACCCTCGTCACCGCGCCTCCTCCGAGTTCGGGCGGCATCGCCCTCGTTCAATTGCTGCAAATGAAAGATGCGCTAGCGGCTGATTTCGCGGGGGTCACCCACAACTCCGCGCGCTATGTGCACCTCATCTCGGAAATTTCGAAGCGGGTTTTCGCGGATCGTGCCGAATATCTCGGTGACCCAGGCTTCGTCAAAGTGCCCGTCGAGAAACTCATCGATCCGCGTTACACCGCTCGACGCGCTGCAGAGGTGAGTCGCGACTCGATCTCCAAATCGGTCGAGGTACGCCCAGGTCTCGCAGAGAGCTTGGAAACCACTCACTTCTCCATCCTCGATGGTGAGGGTAATGCGGTCTCACTCACGTACACCTTGAACGGCGGTTTCGGTAACGGCGTGGTCGTCGAAGGCGCGGGCTTTCTGCTCAATAACGAGATGGACGATTTCAGCACGAAGCCCGGCGTACCTAATCTTTATGGCGTCATCGGCGGCGTGGCCAACGAAATCGCTCCTGGCAAACGCATGCTGTCATCGATGACACCGACGCTGCTGCTCGCCGACGGAAAAGTGCGCATGATCGTCGGCACCCCCGGCGGCTCCACGATTTTCACCTCGGTGTTTCAGACCATGGTGAATCGGCTCGATTTCAACATGAGTGCACTCGAAGCCGTATCCGCTTCGCGCTTTCATCATCAGCTGCTGCCACCCAACGTCATCGTGTACAGCCGGTGCTGCTCGCTAGGCGATACCTCAACGCTCGAAGGCCTCAAAGCGCTCGGTTGGGACGCGCGCCAAAGCAGTTGGGAATTCGGTGACATGCAGCTCATCGATGTCGATGCCGATGGCAACACGACGGCGGCGGCCGACCCTCGGGGTCGCGGCGTCGCTCGGGTGATCGAAATAAAGACTCGCTAAGAGCGTTCGCGCGAATTACGCCGACGGCTCAGTCGGCCCAGGAAGTTTCACCGACTCGTCTCGCAAGGGGCGCGGCGTGACATCCACCGGATCGATAGGCTCGAGCCGTCCGGCATCGAGCGCAGGGTCGAGATCACGTAAGCGGCGCGCGGACACCATCACGCGGCTCTCGAGAGAACTGATCGCCGAGTTGTAGCCATCGACAGCCTGTTTGAGGTTCTTGCCGACTCGAGCCCAATGCTCCCCCATGACAGAAAGGCGGTCGTAGACTTCCTTTCCAAGTTCACTGATTTTTTCGGCATTGTGCGCGATCTCTTCCTGACGCCACCCGTAAGCGACGGCTCGTAACAAAGCGATGAGCGAAGTCGGCGTCGCGATCATCACGCCCTGATCGACGCCCGCTTCGATGAGCGAGGGGTCCTGCTCCAGCGCCGCACTGAAAAACACTTCGCCCGGCAAGAACATCACCACGAACTCGGCGCTGCCACGCACTTCGGCTGCGTAGCCCTTTCGCGATAGCGCCGTGATGTGGCCTTTGACGGCACGGGCATGCTCTTGAAGGTGCAGCGTCCGAGTCGCATCGTCTCGCGCTTCGAGTGCCAAGAGATAGCCCGACAGCGGAACCTTCGAGTCGACAATGACCGTTCGACCACGGGGCAAATGAATGATGAGGTCGGGACGCAGTCGGCCTTCGTCCGTGTCGATAGACTGCTGTTCCCGAAAATCGCAATGCGCGAGCATCCCCGCAAGCTCGACCACGCGTCGCAACTGAATTTCGCCCCATCGCCCGCGCACGGTCGGCTGACGCAAGGCGCTCACCAGATTGCTGGTTTCGCCGCGCAGCGCCACTTGCTCGCGCATGAGCAACTGCACTTGTTCGGTCAGCGACTGATACGCGACGGCACGATTCTTTTCGAGGTCTTTGACTTGAAGGTCGAATTTATCGATGGAGTCGCGAATCGGCTTCAGAGATTCGTCGATCTTCCGCTGCCGAACCTCAAGATCGGTACGCGCCTGAACCTGAAAACTCTCGAGCTGCGTGCGAGCGAGTTCCAAAAACTGTTGGTTGTTGGTGTGCAGCGCCTCAGCCGAGAGCGCCTTGAACGCGTTGGCGAGTTGTTCGCGCGCCGCATCGAGCACCGCGAGCTTTTCGGCAGCGGCAGCCTGATCACGCTCAAGGGTCGCCTGCAGCGCCGCATTCTGAGCCGTGAGTTCGAGAATCCGCGCTTGCAACTGCGCGAGGTCTGCAGCGTGCTTGGGCGAGATTTTTTGACGCGCAATGAAGAGGCCTAACCATCCGCCCGTCATCGCACCGGCGACGAACAAGAGCAGATAAATGAAGTCGGTCACGGCGAGCAGATCAGTGAGCGATCTTGCCGAGGGCGATGTCGAAGAGCGCCGGTAGAAAACGCTTACGCGCATCCTCGAAAGACACCGCCGAGAGTGCGAATCGCACAGCGATTGCCGCAACGGGTTCGCCGTCGACCATGACGGGCACGGCGAAACTGCCCTGCTCGGTCAATCGCAGCGGACGAACGCAGCGTGCGTAACCACGCTCGCGCGTTTGGGCCATCTCTCGATCGAACGCGGCACGATCAACCCAGGTGATCGATGAGTCCGCCGGACGATTCGGCCAAAGATGTTCGAGCAAAGAATCGCGAACGCGCGGGCTCGAGAATGCCACCACGGCACGACCCGAGGCCGTCGCGAGCACGGGCACCAACATGCCGCGCTCGAAGTGCTGGACCGCGAAGCCGCTTTCGCGATCGGTCGAGTCTTCGATGAACATGTCGGGGAAATGCAGCCTCATGAGGCTCATCGGCCATTGCACTCGTGAAGACGACGCGTGCATCGCCGCACGTACGACTTCGAGTCTCTCGGTTGCCGCATCGAAGCCGTGACTCAAGGTCACCGCTTTTGCCGTGAGTGCGTAGCGTCGGTTGGGCAGACGCTCGACGAAGCCCGTCCCTTCGAGCGTCGCGAGACAGCGGTTGACCGTCGTGCGCGCCAACCGAAGCTTTTGACTGAGCGATGCCGTCGTGAGAGGCCCGTGACGACTCAGGGCCTGCATCAACTCCAGGCCGCGTAGCAGGACGCGTACCGGGGTGGGATGCCCCGGTAGCGCGTTCCGCCGGTCGCCGAGGCCGGCGCCGAGCTCATCGTCGTCCGCCAAATCCTCTGCGACGGGTTCGTACATCAGCCAGCGGCGCCCTCTTCTTCACCCACCGTCGGCTCGTCAGACTCGCCGCCCGATGCCGCACCGACATCCATGAAGCTGCGCGCCGACGCGTCGTCAAGCTTGCGCCGACGATGCGCGTGGGCCGCAAAGCCCGTGCCCGCCGGAATGAGTCGACCCACGATGACGTTTTCTTTGAGACCGCGCAGATCGTCCTTGAGACCACGGACCGCAGCCTCGGTGAGAACGCGGGTGGTTTCCTGGAACGAAGCCGCCGAAATGAACGACTCGGTGGCGAGCGAGGCCTTCGTGATGCCGAGAAGCACCGGTGAAAGCGACGCAGCCTGCTTGCCCTCTTCTGCCATGCGATCGTTGATATCGAGCGCACGCGAACGGTCGAGCTGTTCGCCCTTGAGCA
>JAFMKA010000050.1 GCA_017853175.1 Steroidobacteraceae bacterium
CGCCCGCTCGAATCGTGGTGCTGCCAGGCAGGAACGGCGCCGCTGCAGCGCTCGTGATCAGCGTGTTGGTGAGCGGAAAGATGGTGGCGAACGGAGTGCCTCGCGTGTCGACCGACAAACCGCGATCCGGTTGAAAGGTATTGACGAAGTCTCGCGAGTCGCCGCGCAACTCGCGATGGTCGCTGAGCGAGACGGTCGCCATGAGGTTCCAGCCGTCGGCGTTCACATCGCCCAAACCGCCCGTGATCGAGGCACGATAGATCGCACCACCACCGAGCTCGGTGACGTCCGCGAACGCATTGGCGTTGAGACCTTGGAAATTATTCTTGAGGATGAAGTTGATGACGCCGCCGATCGCATCGGTACCGTAAATGGCCGAGGCGCCGTCTTTGAGAATTTCGACTCGCTCGATCGCCGCCATCGGAATCTGGTTGATATCCACAGCGCCGCCGTTCAGACCGTGCGCAGCGACCCGACGACCGTTGAGCAAGATGAGTGTCGCGGCAGCGCCCTGACCACGCAAGTTGGCCGAAGATGCGCCGTTGTTTCCGCGCTGGGCTCCACCGACGACGTCCGCATTAGATGCGAGGTTGTCGAGGCCGTTGCCGCTCGAATTGAGGAAGCTGATCAACTGCTCGGGGCTGTTAATGCCCTCTCTACGAATATCTTCGGTCGTCAAAACCTGTATCGGCAGCGCGCTTTCGGCGACCTTGCGCTTGATGCTGGATCCCGTCACGACGACGGTCTCGAGTCGACGATCGTCTTCGGCACCCGAGGCTGAGGAGGACTGCTGCGCAACGGCTGCGCTCGTGAGAACCATGCTGGCGACGAATGCACCAACGACTAGGCGGCGCGGTAAGGACATGGATACACCTCTCCTTTGACTAGTTTTTGTCGGTTCAATCGAACCTCGAACAAAGATCTTATTCGAAATTCGACGTTCGGACGACTTAGGCGTCCTGACTCGCGCTGCGGCCCTGCCAACGCAACACGAGATCGGCAACGTGCGCGATCAAGGACAGTACTAGCAGGATCGCCACATCCCACCACGGCGCATTTGCGAGCGAGGCGCCCACGGCGAGCATGAGACAGGCGCCAGAGAGAAGATTACCGAGGATCGCGCGTGGCGCGATGCCGAGGCCACGGACACGCCACAGCCACGTCAGGACAACCGCTTCGAGCACCACGAAACCCGCGATCAACCTCGGTAGGCTACCCGATTCGATGCCGCTCGCGACCCAGTCGATCACGGCGACGTCAGGCCGCTTTGGCGATGCCGAGAAGATGCGCGAGATCTTTGAAGAACACGCGGATGTGAGCCATCGGACTCTTCCGAACGAGCTTCTTGTGCATATACGCCTCCCAAGTGAGACGCTGTACGTCGGGATCGCGGCACATTTTCACGAAGCGCTCGCGCCGCTGATCGTTCACGTACCAGAATCGCTGCAAGAGCCCGAGCACCCAAAACACTCTTCCATGAGCTCGCATGAAGTCCCGCCGCGCCTCACGCAAGGCATGTGCGTTGCGCGTGAGCAAACATTTATCGATCGCCTGCGCGGCCATACGACCACAGGCCATCGCGTAGTAGATCCCCTCGCCGGAGGCCGGCGCGACGACGCCTGCGGCGTCTCCCGTGACGAGCACGTCACGTCCGTTATCCCAGCGTCGCAAGGGCTTAAGTGGAATGGGCGCTCCCTCGCGTCGGATCACTTGCGCATGTTCGAGCCCGGCCACGCGGCGTAGTCCACCGACGGCGTGACGAATCGAGAACCCCTTGTGAGCGGTACCCGCACCCGCACTAATGGTGTCTCCGTGCGGAAAAACCCAGGCATAAAAGTCAGGTGAGAGTTTGCCGTCGTAGTACACGTCGCAGCGCGCGCGGTCATAGCTCTCCGGGGGCAAGTCCGGCGTTCGCAAAATTTCGTGGTAGGCGTAAACGAAGGGGGTCTCACGGCCCCCGGCAATACACTGCCTCGCTACTTCGGACCTCGCGCCATCGGCACCGAGCACCATGCGCGTCCGAACTTGGCGAGCGCCTCCCCCTCGTTCCTCGAAATGCACGACGGCGTCTCCGTCGGCATCGCGTTCGACGCGCGTAAAGGTTCCATCCACGCGCAGCGCACCCGAATGTCTCGCCCGCTCGCGTAACCACTCGTCGAAAACTTCTCGATCGACCATGCCGACAAAGCCGCCGTCGATGGGCATATCGACCGACCGTGCGGACGGCGACACCATTCGGGCCGACGCAATACGCGCGACCAGCAATTCGGACGGAATCGCGAATTCATCGATCAGTTTCGGAGGGATCGCGCCTCCGCAAGGCTTGATACGGCCTGCACGATCGAGCAACAACACGCGCCAACCCGCGCGGGCGAGATCATCCGCTGCGGTCGAGCCCGACGGTCCACCGCCGACCACTACGACATCGAATTCTTTGACGAGCTCCGAGGACTCGAGTTTATGCATGGTCTATCCCCTTCCCGCCTCGGTCATATAGGTGGCGGACACACCCTGAATATCGACCTCGACCGACGATTGCGTGTCCTCGCGACTGAGACGGACGGCAAAAGCAGTGGCCACCACAAAGAGTGCAGCTTCGGCTACGAACACCGAGCCATAGGCGGCAGGGAGCGAGCCGGTGGCCGCACGGGCAAGGTCGACAGCACCAGTCGCTGCGATACCACCGATACCGAAAGCGATCGCCTGTGCCGCGCCCCAAAGACCCATGCGGGTGCCCTCGCGCGACTCTCGCCCACGACCGACGAGTCCCATCATCGAACCGATGGCCGCGACGGCGTAGGCGCCGTTCGCAAGGCCGAGCAAAAATACCGTCGGAGCAATCGGCCAAGCCGGCCCGACAAAACCTGCGATCGCCAGGGTGACCAACATCAGCGCCGAGGCCACGCACCCGCCGATCGTCCACAACCGCAGCGCACCCATGCGACCGCGGGCGCCCACGGTGCACACGAGCGCTACGAGCAACATGCCGACCAACGTGCCACCGCTCATCATTCCCGAAAGCTGCGTCGACTCGCCGGGTGTCATACCGAACACCGCACCCGCAAATGGCTCGAGGATGAGATCCTGCGCGCTATAGGCCAGCATCGACACGAAGACGAAACTCGCCAGTCGCCGCGAATGCGGCTCGGACCAAACCTCGCGCAAGGCGGCCATGAAACCGCCGGAGGCGGCCGCCGGAGCCGCATTGGACGAGTCGGCGGCAGAAGTGGACGAACGCTCGATACCGTACACCGCAAGGCAAGTTAAAAGAAATGCGGCCGCCGCGACGCTGGCCGTCACTTCGACGAGTGTCGTCAACGAAAACGGATCGAGCATCTTGCCCGCGATGATCGTGGTGATGATGAAGCCGACGATCATCATGACCCAGGTCACAGTTGCCGCCGCTGCAAGCTTTTCTTTCGCGACACTCTTCGATAGCAACACGAGCATGGTGGTTCCGCAGCATCCGACTCCGAGTCCGACCGCGAGAAAGGCCACGACCGCACAGGCGATACCCAACCAAAGATTGGAGGCCATGAGCGCTGTCGACAGCGCCGCTCCGAGCGCTCCGAGCCCGAGCACGGCCATGCCACCGATGATCCAAGGTGTGCGACGGCCACCGATATCACTACCGTAGCCGAGCCGAGGTCGTAGCACCTGAACGAAGTAATGCAAGGCGACCAGAATGCCGGGCAGCATCGCTGGCAGAGCGAGTTCGACCACCAGTACCCGATTGAGCGTAGAGGTCGTGATGACCACCACCGCACCGATCGCGGCCTGTACGAGACCCAGCCTGAAAATGCCGAGCCACCCCATCGTCGCCTTTGCAGGAGTCGTTCTCATCGTTGTCACCTCTCGCGCGCTCAAGGGAGCGATCTCAGAGCGACGGCGCTCACCATCATGCCGAGCACGTACAACGGAACACCAAAGGCGTTGTACCAGACGTCGAGCTCGGCAGGCCGACGCAGCAGCCGCCCCATCATCAAAATTTGTCCGATCAGCAAGGCTGCGATGAGCCCCGCATAAAGCTCGCGCTCCCACAACGAGAGCAGACCGATCACGACGATTTGGGCGAAGGCCATCACTGCGCAAGCGACTCGTGCCGCATTCTCGACGCCGAGGCGAACAGGTAAGGAACCTAACCCCATGCGACGATCGCCCTGCACCGACTTGAAATCATTGAGCGTCATGATCCCGTGAGCACCGACGCTGTAGAGCGCCGCGATCGCCACGGTCTCAAGACGAGGCAGTACACCTGTCATCACGACGACTGCGGTGATCCAAGGCACACCCTCGTAGCAAAGGGCCACTGCCGAGTTTCCCCACCAACCGTTTTTCTTAAGACGAAATGGCGGCGCGCTGTAAGCCCACGCGAGTGCCATGCCGAGCGCCGACGCAGCGAGCACCCACTTGCCGAGCATCGAGGCGACCATGAGCGACACGATCGTCCAAGCGATCGCGATGTAGAGACCCCAGCGCCCCGGCATACGACCCGAGGGAATCGGTCGACGAGGCTCGTTGATGGCATCGACGTGACGATCAAACCAATCGTTGACGGCCTGACTCGTACCGCAGATCAGCGGGCCTGCGAGGATCACGCCAGAGACGATGAGCGGCCATTGGCCCGCGGGAGAGGCGCCGGAAGCGACGATGCCGCAGAGGAACGCCCACATGGGCGGAAACCAAGTGACAGGCTTGAGCAGCTCCAGCATGGTGGGCCATGCGGGGCGACGTTCGAAAATCAGCCTGCCAGCGGGCCGTGCCATGACTGGAAAATAGCCATGACACTATGAAGTGTCAATTGAAGATTACACGCAATCCATTAGGACCCCGAAATCGGGCTGGTTCCCCGCCCCGTCAGTCGTGACCGTCGAGGTCCCCGAGTCCGTAGCGTCGCAGTTTTACGTAGAGGCTCTGTCGAGATAGGCCCAGCATCTCAGCGGCCGAGGCGCGATTGTCGCGGGTGAGTTCGAGGGCGGCCTCGATGCAGAGCCGCTCGATGACGTCGGTGGTCTCGCGCACGAGTTCCTTCAACGATACGCGGCCCACGAGCTCCGTAAGCTGCTCGACCGAGCGAGGCAGCTCGCGCCCTGGTCGGGCCTCGCTGGGACGACGCCGATCGACGTTGCGAATGGAAAATCCGAGACAGGCTTCGGCACTTTCGTTGATCGCAACAGCCGAAATCTCCACGTCCGTGATCGCACCGTACTCACCACGCATCGTCGTGGCGAAGAGGCGTACGCTGCCGTGCTGTTTGAGGTTCGCGACCAGAACGCCAAGATCAACACCCGGCCGCCCGAGCCAACGCTCGAGGGTTTCGTTTCTCGCTTGCTCATCGGTCGCAAGTTGAACCAGATCGAGAAAGGCGCGATTGGTCGTGATGATTCGGCCATCGGTGGTCGTGACGACGATCGCATCGGGTAATCGCGAGGCGACTTCGGCGAGCGCTCCAGGACCGAGCGCGAACCCACTCGATGCCGGCATCTCGCCAAGAGGCTCGAGGCGTAGCAACGCGTGCGACGCGTTCTCGTGGCGAAACAACGTACCGTTGAGTCGAAAGTCACCTTTCGCTCCCGGCGGGCGAACCCGAAGCGGCTCTGCACGGCCGGACGTTCTGAGGCCGGTGAGCCAGTCGCCCACCAATCGCCCCGTCTGCGCGCTGAAAAACTCGTCGAAACTACGCCCTGCGAGGCGCTTCGCATCCTCGCCAAACAGCCGTGCTGCAGCCGGATTGACCTCGGTCACTTTCTGGGTCGCGGCGTCGATCGTGACGACGGCATCGCCAATGGACTGCAGCAGCAGCCGGTAACGGGTCTCGGCGAGGCGCAGCTTGGTGTAGTCGCGCTCGAGTGACTGCTCGGCCTCGATCAATCGTTGCTGCAACGCAGCCACCGCACGAAGATCACGGCCCTGCGCGAGACAGCGCCCCTCTTCATCGAGCGGCGAAAGCGCATACACGATCGGAACGGTGCGGCCGTCAGGGAGCGGATGATTCACCTGTCGCGCGCGAACTTCTCCGGCAGCGCGATCGGCAAGCAATAGTTCGACTTTTGGACGACTGTCTTCGGTGACGGTATCGATCAAAGATTTCCCGATCCAATCGCCGCCGAGTTGGTCGAGCAGTTCTGGGTTGGGAATCGCTTGGTCACGGATCACTCCGCGACGATCGAGCACGAGGGCGATATCAGCCGAAGCAACGATGAGACCGGCAACCGTCTCGGCATCGAGTCCGGTTAGGGCCTTCCTTGGCGCCTTGAAATTTTTCACATGATGACCGCGTCAGTTCCTTCGACCCAGCAACTCCAGCAGTTGTTCAGCTCGCTCCACGGCATCTTTTCCGTCGATGGCCGTAGCGTCTGCACCGACTTTGGTCACCCGTTCAGGATGCCCCGCAAAGGGCAAACCACCGACCATGACCCGAACATTCCGATTGACCGAGGCTCGCCTCACCTTGCGGATGAGCGCGGCGAGCGAGGGTAATTGCGAGGCCGTGCTGATCGAGAAGCCGACCACGGCAAACCACTCACTGCCGACGAGCGAAAGTATATCCGGCTCGTTGGCACCGGGGGCATCCCATACATCCCACCCCGCTCGACGCAGAAACTCACTGACGAGTTGAGCGCCAAATACGTGCTGCTCTTTCGGCAACGCGACGAATAAAGCGCGACGCCCGACTTTTGTCGGCGCCTGCGATTCGCTGTTGGCGTCGCTCAGTTGATGCGCGAGATCTTGTAGTCGCTTGAGACCCACGGTGACTTCGACGAAGTCGCTCGTTTCATCTTCCCAGCGGGTGCCAAAGTGACGCGCCACCGGTGCGAGCAGTTCGAGGTAAATGGTCTCTGTACTCATGCCGAGCGTTTGCAGGCCTCGCAAATACGCCATGGCTTCGGCGGCGCTACCACGCAGCACGATGCGCGCGAGTTCAAAGACTTCTGAAGATCCCGGGCGAAGCGGGCTAGAAAGCTCGTCACAACGATTACCGTCGACGACAGCTCGGTGCGCGAGTATCAGGCGCGGGATCACCTCGCCTTCGATGGTTCTTAACAACGCCGAGTGTTCACCCTCGGCTTCGCGATTAGACAGCGAATCAGTCATCGGCCTACCTCAGCCCCTATCGAAAACGACCCCTTGATCGCTCTCAAAAAGGCCCTGCGCGACGACTTCCGTGTACCTGTTGAGGGGGTGATGAGTCCAAGTCTCAACCCCTATGTCGCCGCAGGATGGCACATATAGCCCCCCTTCGGCTATGTGTCAATCGATCTAGACGTAAATCTGGATTGACATCCGACTCCCCCTTGACTAGATTCGGGGCTGATTCTTCTATTACTGGTACTCAGGCCCATGCCCCAACGCCCGCCGGCGGTTGTCGGCCGCCAGCTTTACACGCCAGAGGAGCGAATCCGTCGGGATCGCTCGCGTTGGACCGTGGTTCAGGGCGTGCTTGCGCCCCTTCAATTGCTCGCCTTCCTGGTCAGCCTTTGGCTGGTCTTGAGTTTCCTCAGAACCGGCGATGGCGCGACCGCGGCGACCGTCTCGGTCATCGTCAAAACCGGCTTTCTCTACGCCATCATGATCACCGGCGCGATCTGGGAAAAAGAGGTCTTTGGGGTCTGGCTGTTCGCACGCCCCTTCTTCTGGGAAGACGTGGTCAGCATGGCGGTGATCGCCCTGCACTCGGCCTATTTGTACGCCTTCCTGACCGACGCCCTCGATCTGCGCGAGCAAATGCTGCTCGCACTCGTCGCCTATGCGACGTACGCCATCAACGCGTCGCAGTTTTTCTACAAGCTGATGCTCGCCCGACGCGAGTCCGACGCCGGTGGGCACGCCAAATGGGCGGCCTCGACATGAAACCGTTCAAACTGCGGTACGACTCGCGTTTTCTGCCGTTCGCCGACGCGGCCAGCGACGATCTTCCGTTATTGCGACTGCTTCGTTTATCGCTATTTCAGGTCTCGGTCGGTATCGCACTCGCCCTGCTCAACGGCACGCTCAATCGGGTGATGATCGTCGAACTCGGTGTGCCGGCTTGGCTCGTCGCCACGATGGTCGCGTTGCCGCTGCTCTTTGCGCCGATGCGCGCCTTCATGGGGTTTCACTCCGACCAGCACCGCTCAGTGCTCGGCTGGCGCCGAGTTCCCTACATTTGGTTCGGAACGCTGCTGCAGTACGGGGGCCTCGCGATCATGCCCTTCGCCCTGCTCGTGCTGAGCGGCGAAGGTCGAGGCCCCGCAGAAGTCGGACAAGTCGGCGCGGCCATCGCGTTCTTGTTGGTCGGCGCGGGTCTGCACTCAACTCAAACCGCGGGGCTCGCGCTCGCGACCGATCTTGCGCCAGACGGCACGCGACCGCGCGTCGTGGCGCTGATGTACGTGATGTTGTTACTCGGCATGGTGGGCTCCTCGCTCGCGTTCGGTTGGCTGTTGAGCGGGACGTTCTCTCCGCTGCGCCTGATTCAAACCATCCAAGGGGCAGCCGTGATCACTCTGCTGCTCAACATCCTTGCACTCTGGAAGCAAGAGCCCCGCAATCTCGCCCGACTCGAAGAACCCAAGACGGACACGCGCTTCGCCACGGCGTGGCGCAGCTTCACCGCCCCCACTCGCACCCGACGACTCTTGGCGACGGTGGGATTCGGCACCGCCGCCTTCAGCATGCAGGACGTACTGCTCGAGCCCTACGGTGGCCAAATTTTGAACATGGGTGTCGGCGCGACGAGTCAATTGACGGCACTGTCCGCCGGTGGCGCCTTGATCGCTTTCGGTCTCGCAGCGCGAGCCCTCAAGCGCGGCGCCGATCCGCTGCGAGTAGCGGCGGTCGGTGCACTCTTCGGTGTAATCGCCTTTGCTGCCGTGGTGTTTGCGGAGCCTCTGGGCTCAGCCCTGCTCTTTCGGAGCGGTGCGCTGCTCATCGGCTTCGGCGGTGGGCTGTTTTCGGTGGGTACGCTACTCGCCGCAATGGCGCTGCACGAATCGGACAACGGCCTCGCGCTCGGCGCTTGGGGCGCCGTGCAAGCGACGGCTGCGGGGCTCTCGATCGCACTCGGTGGCGCAGCCTGCAATCTCATCGGAGATATGGCGGTTCGAGGCCAAATGGGTCCCGCGCTCGAGTCACCGGCAACCGGTTACCTGTTCGTTTATCACTTCGAGATCGCGCTGCTCTTTGCGGCGCTCATCGCCGTCGGTCCGCTCACGCGGCGAAGCTCGAGCGGTGCGCGATCCGCTCACGACGGGCGTCTCGGACTGGCTGAATTACCGGGTTGATCAACTCACGAATTTTTTGAAGTTTTGTTTTTCAGGGAGGACGACATCATGGAGTCGAACGCGTTTCTCGAATACTTGGATACCGCGCAGATTGCGCTTTACGGTTTTTGGGCTTTCTTCGCAGGGCTCATCTGGTACCTGCATCGCGAAGACAAGCGCG
The DNA here is from genome assembly GCA_017853175.1 of Steroidobacteraceae bacterium. Classification (GTDB taxonomy): domain Bacteria; phylum Pseudomonadota; class Gammaproteobacteria; order Steroidobacterales; family Steroidobacteraceae; genus UBA964. Next base: position 9,424 of record JAFMKA010000050.1, read on the forward strand.
AGGGCTATCCGCTCGATACGCATCGAGTCGATCGTCACGGCAACCCAATCACGGTAGAAGGTCTGCCGGGCGTACCGTGTCCTAAGACGTTCAAACTCGCCGACGGAAGCTCCGTCATGGCGCCTGATCCGGCTCGTGCCGATCGTCGACCGATTGCAGCGCGTCAGATCGGCGCGGATGACCGCTACGGTGCGGACGTCGGTGCACCGCTCGAACCCACCGGCAATCCGATGCTCGATGCCGTCGGCCCCTCGGCCTACGCAGAGCGCGCGAACCAACCTGAGCGCATGGTCGACGGCTCGCCGATGATCGTGCCGATGAGCTCGGTCTCGGGTTGGGGCGTCGAATCTCGCGACCCCGATCCGCGTGGCATGACGGTGTGCGGCCTCGATGGCGCATCGGCCGGCAAGGTGGTCGGACTCTGGGTCGACAAAGCCGAACCGCAGATCCGCTACCTCGAGGTGGAAATCGCGGGCGGTCGTCACGTGATGTTGCCCTCGGGCTTCGTGCGCTATGACGCGGGGAACCGCAAAGTCAAAGTCGCATCGATCACGGCCGCGCAATTTGCAGGCGTGCCGGGCATCGCAAGCAATCAGCAGATCACCAAGCTGGAGGAAGATCGTATCTGCGCGTATTACGCAGGCGGTCATCTGTTTGCGACTCCCTCGCGCAGCGAATCGCTGATCTGACGCCATGGCTATCCGCGCGACATTCAGCGAGCACGATAACGAGCCGGTTCGGGGACTCCCCTCCGCGCTGCCCTCGGGTGAATACGTGTTGTGGCAGGGAGCGCCCTCGTGGCGCTCCCTCGCCCTTCATGCCTACCGCGTAAAACTGCTTGCGGGGTATTTCGCTCTGATCGTTCTCGCCCGCGGTGCGTACTTGCTGAGCGAAGGCGGCTCGCTGCTCGAAGCGCTTCGAGGTTGCGTGGGTCCAGCGATCTTTTCGATGCTGTGTCTTGCGATCGTGACGGGCATTGCGCGCCTTGCTGCGAAATCGACGATCTACACCGTCACGACTCGACGACTCGTCATCCGACAAGGCATCGCGCTCTCGAGCACGATCAACCTGCCGTTCAAGGCGATCGAATCCGCGCAGATCTTGATGCGCAACGATGGCACCGGCGACATCTCGCTGACGGTCGATCGCGAACAGCGCGTGTCTTATCTTTGGCTCTGGCCGCACGTTCGGCCTGGGTACATCACCCGGCCGCAGCCTTGTTTACGCAGTCTGCCGAACCCCGCCTACGCGGGCGAGATTCTCGGGCGAGCCTATGCCGATCACACACCGGGCACGATGCTCGGGAACTCCCACTCAGGCTCGCAGGAAGCGTCGGCCACAGGCTCGGTCCTGGGCGCTTCCGCGTGACCGCCGAACACTCGCACGATCTGCC
>JAFMKA010000051.1 GCA_017853175.1 Steroidobacteraceae bacterium
ATCCGTTCGGCTTGTCGATGGACGGTTGGGCGCTCGCCACCGTGTGTGGCGCGACGGGCGTCTACGTGTGGATGGTCGCCGTGACACGCAATGCGACGTACGGCGCAGTATTCGTCTGGGCGGCAATCGGTGTGTTTCTCGGGGACGAGCGCATCACCGAGGGCGTGCGTATCGCGGCGATCTCGGGTGTCGTCGCGGTGTCGGCCGCAATCGTCTGGGCGCTTGTTATGCCACGTCAGCGAGCGCTGTTTCGAGGACGCTGAGCGCGATCGCACGATCGGGCTCGTTAAAGATTTCGTGGTACATCGCGGGAAAGCACTGTGCTCTGACGATGTTGGACGGGGCCGCTGAGACGAACTCGCGGCTCCCTGAGGGGTCGACCGCGCGATCGTCCCCGGCGTAGAGCACGCAGGTGGGGGTGCGCCACCGGGGCGCTGACGATCGAACCCGTTCACCTTCGGTTGCGACAAACGCGCCGAGTCGTGCGCAGATGCGATCATGCACCAACGGGTCGGCGATGTAATGTGCGACGACCTGCGGGTCGTGAGACAGCATGTTCGGATCGAGCCCATTACCGAGAGTCAGCGCGGGCGCAAGGCGCGGCAATATTTTGACGGCGGCGCGCTGCCAAGCCGCCATCCGCACGGCCAATGCGGGTGAGGAGAGTACGGCGAGTTGCGGGGCAACGAGACCGCGGCAGATCGCCGACGCTACGACGAGCCCGCCCAAGCTGTGACCGATCAACACGAGCGGGCGCCCTGCGAATGACGGGTGTTCCATCGTCGCGGTGGCTAGCTCGCCGAGATGCTCGGGCAGTTGGCTCTCTCGCAATAGGCCGCCGCGCGGCCCCTCGGAATTCCCATGCCCGAATTGGTCGTAGGCGCGGACGGCGACGCCCTTCGAGTTGAGCCAATGCGCGAGTAGCTCGTAGCGGCCTGCATGCTCACCGAGACCATGAACGATGATCGCGGTGAGGGCGGCGCCCTCGACCGGCCAGTCGTACACGGCGAGTGGCGTTCCGTCGCGAGTGCGGAACGATCCGCGATCGATCACGACGTAAGCTCGTTCAAGGCGTGGCGAGGGTCGACGCGGCGGTCGTTGCAGGTACTGAACCTGCCGCGCCGGCACCGATGTGCTTGTCCAAGAACGCCACGACCTTTTCGCCAAACTCGACCTGGTTATCAAATTTAGCGTAACCGTGCCCTTCGTCTTTTTTGACGATCAGTTCGTACGGGACAGAGTTTTTCTTGAGCTCGCGTTCCATCATTCGTGCGTGTTCGAGCACGACGCGCGGATCGCGCGCACCGTAGGCCATCAGCACGGGCGCTTTGATGCGATCGGCAAAGCGCGTGGGTGAACGGGCCTCAAGCTCTGCGAGATCGCTCTTGCCGTCGCCGATTTGCAGTTTGATATCTTCGCGGATGGGCTCCCACGCACGGGGAATCGTCCGCAACAGCAAGGGCAGGTCGGTCACGCCGACGTAGTTGATGCCGCACTTGAAGAGCTCTGGGTTTTGCACGAGCCCCATCATGGTGGCGTAGCCACCGTAACTTGCACCGAAGATACAGATGCGTTGCGGGTCGGCGATGCCCTCGGCGATGGTCCATTTGAGCGCATCGATGAGGTCTTGCTGCATCGCGCCGCCCCACTCGCGCCAGCCCGCTTTATCGAACGCGAGGCCGTAGCCGACCGAGCCGCGGAAGTTGACCTGTAGCACGGCGTAACCGCGGTTGGCCATGATCTGAACTAAGGGGTCGAAGCCGTAGAAATCGCGGGCTCGCGGTCCGCCGTGGGGCATGAGCACCAGCGGGAGATTCTTGCCGTTCGACTGTCGCGGAATCGTGAGATAGGACGGCAACATCAGACCGTCTCGTGCGGCGATCTTGAGCGGCTTCATCGGCGAGAGCTGGGATTCTTTGAGCCACGGCAAAACCGAGGCGAGTTCTTCGAAGGCGTTTTTGCTGCGATCGAAGAGGAAGAATCGGCCCGGGTTGGTGCTCGAGGTCACAGCGAAAATCATCTTCTGCTCGTCTCGCGAGGCGCTCGAGAGGAATACCTGTTGATCCGGAAATCGTGCCTTGAGTGTGGCCTGAAGCTCTTTGAGCTTCGGGTCAAAAATAATCTGCTGAGGTTTATCTGCCGAGTACGACACGCCGATCATGTCGTCGGAGACGCGGGAGCCCAGCACGCCGCCCACGTCGACGTCCGGATGTTCATAGACGAGTTCGCCGATTTTTCGGGTCTTCGGGTCGAAGCGGAAGATCGCTGCCTTGTCTCGGGCATTGCCCGCAGCGTCGAGACGTGAGGAGACGTACCACTTCTCACGATTCTGGCTGATATACGCCGGCGACCAGCTCGGCTGACCGGTGCGCGAGCGAGACCATTCTTCGAATTCTTTAGACTCACCGCTACGGAAAAGGAATGATGTTTCGACACCATCGACGCGCACGGCACCGATGACTTCACCATTGCGATCGGCGATCCAGCTCGTGATCTTCCCGGGGTTTTTGATTTTGCGCAGTCGCTTACCCGTGTAGATGTTGAGCGTCTCGATGTCTTGAACGATGCCTTCTTCTTGAACGCGCGACACCGAGATCAGGACTCGCTCGGGATCGTTTTCCATGAGCGAGACGATGTCTGCTCCCAATACTTCGAATCGTCCCGAGCGCATCTGTGACTCGGGTGGCTCGATGAGCATCTTGGGGTTCTTGCCATCGCGGTCTACCGCAAAAATGCCCCGCGATTCATTGCCCTCGTTGTCGAGAAAAAAGAGCAGACGATCGTCGGTCGCCCACACGAAACCGCCGATATCTTGCTTGGTGATGGAGGTGACAGGCCACGCCTTACGCGTCTCGAGATCGATCACGGCGACATTACGACGCTGACCGATGGGCACCACAGCCGCTAAATATTTACCGTTGGGCGACAGTTGAAAACCCGTCATGGGTGGCCGCTTGTAGAAGTCGGACACCGGAATGGGGTTTGCCCAAGCGAGTGCGGGTAGGGCGAGGAGGAGTGTCGCGACGAGGCGCGAGAGGATGCGTGAAAGTGTCATGCCCGAATAATTAGCATTTTCCCGGGCTCAAAAAAAGAGAACCCGGCCGAAGCCGGGTTCCCCTCAACGCGAGTCAGGCGAAGATCAGAACTTGTAGCTGATGTTCGCGTTGTAACGGCGGCCGAGCGGGTCGGCACCGAGGTAGTACTCGAAGAACGGGTAGCCAGTGTAGCTAGGATCTTTTCGGTACTGGTTGTTGAACAGGTTCACCACCGTGAGCGACGCGCGCAGGTTGTCGTTGATGCGCTTGCCCACCTGGAAGTTGTACAGCGTGTAAGGCTGCAGTCGCGCCTTATACACCGTGCCCACCAAGTTGGTGCCATCGGCGTTTACGGAGTTGCCGTTGCTGCCGATGCGGGTGGCGAACAAGGTGGCACTCCAGTCACGCAGACCCCAACCGAGCGTCGCACGAACACGGCTGCGAGCGTTGTAGCCCGTGATGCTGTCGCGATAGTCGATCAGCGGATCGGCATTGAACTGCTTGTACTTGTCCGTCAGTACGATCGAGTAGGACGTGTCGAAGCGGAAGGTGCCCCACTTCTCGGTCGGCACAACCAAACGCACCGTGGTATCGACACCGCTGGTGTCGATGAGCGCGGTATTGATGTACGCCGAGTTGATGCGCTGAACCGTCTGGTCGAGCTGGGTTCCCGGCGCACTCTGACGCGTGATCAGTCCGATCACGTTTTGGCAGAAGGCCGAGTCGAGGGCCTGATCGAACGGACGACCATCGGGGAAGAGCTGCAAGCGGCAGTTTGCTTCGTTCGTCAACAAGAAGCTGGCGCTCAGCTGCGAAGAAGCGTCCTTGAGCTTGATGCGGTAGTAGTCCGAGGTCAGCGACAGGTTGTCGTTGATGTCCCAAACAAAACCGGCAGTCAGCGACTCACCCTCTTCTTCCTTAAGGAGCTTGTTGCCGGCAATCGTCGTCTGCGTCGTGTAGATGGTCGGGTCACCCGACACGTTGCACTGCGCAGTCGTACGAACACCGCGACCCGCTGCTGGGCCGACGCCCGCACGGCAGGAGTAGGAGTCGAGGATGCTCGAGAAAGACGCAGCGCCTTCCGCGAAGATGAGCTGCATGTCCGGTGCACGGAAGCTCGTGCTCATGGCTCCGCGGACGAGGAAATCCTCGACCGGACGCCACTCGAGACCCATTTGGTAAGTGATGGCGTCGTCGACGGCCGAGATGTCGTCGTACTTGTCCCAGCGTCCGGCGAGGGTTGCCGTCACCGTGGACATTACCGGGACGCGCAACTCGACGCCCGCGGCCAGGCGATCACGGGTACCGGTGGTTCGGCCCGAGCTCACGAGGTTGTACACCGTCTGCTCGTCGATCGGGCGCAGCGGGTTGAGTCGCGGATCGCTGTTGAGATCGACCGACTGTGAGCCCGACTCGAGCACGGCCGCAAAGCCCACAGGACCATGCGGCAGCGTGAAGAGTTCGCCAGACACCGTGAAGTTGATGGTTTCGGAGCTGGTATCCGCCACGTTCTGCACACGGGTCGATACCGACTTGTACTGCTCCGGAGTGAACGGCGTCGTGTAAACCGAACGCTGCAGGTTGTGGATCGGGAAGCCCGAGATGAAGCCGAGACGGGGCCCGAGGAACAGATCGTGCATCGCCTTCGCAAGCAGACGCGGACGATCTTGCAGGTAGTCGTACTGCGAGCGCATGTACGTCAGTTCGTATTCGTAATCGCTGAAGAGCGTGCCCTTCACGCCCACCGTGAAGTCGTAGGTCTCTTCGTCATACAACGTCGACACCGCTTCCGAGCCGCCGAGCTCGAAAGGATTGAAGACGCGCTGCAACTGGATCAGCGTTCCGAACGACGGATCGTAGTACGCAGTCGTGGTGCCTCCGGTCGAAGTCTGATTGAAACGATCACCCGAGGTACCCCAGAACTCCGTACCGCTCGAGGACTTGGCATCCGACTTGTAGTACGTAAAACCACCAAACAATTGGGTGTTTTCGTTGAGGTCGAAGGTGGCGTTCAAATACGCCGAGTAAAACTTGTAGTAGTTCGCGATCGTGCGAGAGCCCGGTTGAGTGAAGGATCCGCACCAGTTACCGCGCGTCGTGGGCACGCCCGGAGTGGGGCGAGAGTAACCGTAGGTATTGCAGAGATCGTCCGAGAGCGGAAGGATGTTCTGGTTCGTGGTCGGACGTCCGCTGTTCACATCGAGTGCGACGAGCGAAAGACCCGGATTCACGAACGTACCGAGCGGGCCGTTACGCAGGTCGGCGAACTGCTTACGCTGCGTACCGAACACGGGGTCGGACTCGCTGTACTGCAGGGCGTACACGGCGCTCCAACGATCGCCCGTGCGACCGCCGGTGTAAGTGAAATTGTAGTTTCCGCCGCCGCCTTCGTCGGTGGTGCCACCGGTAAGCGTGACTTGGTTACCGTCGAAATCTTTGCGCGTGATGATGTTCACAACACCCGCGACAGCGTCGGCACCGTAAATGGCCGAGGCACCGCCCGTGAGCACTTCGATACGCTCGATCGCCGAAGACGGAATCGCGCGAACGTTGACGACGTTGTTGTCGCGGTTATACGGCTGCGGGTACTGCGCCGGACGACGACCGTTGATCAGCGTAAGCGTGTAGCCCGGGCCGAGGTTACGCAGGTTGACCACCTGCGCGTTCGGCGAGAAGCCCGACGTCGCCAGATCACCCGTGAACGAGCTCGTGGTGTTCTGGCTCAACGTCTGCAGCGCATCGGCCACAGTCTGGAAGCCTTCTTTGGCGATGTCTTCGTTGGTGAGCACCACCACTGGCGAGGCACCGGCGTTGACCGCGCGCTTGATGCGCGAACCAGTGACCACCACTTCAGCGAGACCCTGGTCTTGCGCTGAGGAGGTGTTCGACGACGTTTGCGGAGCCGCCAATCCGGCCGCGCTGGCGAGCAAACCCGCGACGCAAGATGCGATCACGGTTGAACGACTGACAGTGTGCATGCAGTGCCCTTCCCTAGAAATCTTATTCGGGTAAATGAGGTTGCCGAGGCAACCGAAGCGCTAAGTAAACACCAAAATTGATCGGCGCTCAAATCTTGCTGTGGCAACGACGCAACGCTTTTTCCTTTGACCCTCGGAACAGGAAAGTCCGGGGTTTTGAGGGGGAAAGAAAAAGGGCGGTCGTGCTTCCACGACCGCCCCAGTTCGGGTCCGATTAGGACTGAATCAGAACGTCTTGCGGAGCGTTACGCCGTAGGTCTTCGGCTGGTTCGGGTAGGCCGAGAAGCTGCCCGCTTGGGCAACCGACGGGAACGCGCTCAGCAGGTACTTGTCGTCGTTCAGGTTGCGGCCCCAAACGAGCACGTCAAACCCTGCCGCCTTGAAGCCGACGCTGGCATTCAGCGTGCCGACTTCGCGAGAGGCCACAGAGGCTGCCACGTTTTCGGCGATCTGCACGTTGCTCTCGTAGTCGTAGTCGGCGCGAGCGAAGCCGTCGACACCGCCCAGCGACCAGAGGTAGTTCACGCCGAGCGACATGCTCTGCTCGTGAATGCCCGCAGGCTTCTGCCCTGAGAGATCGACCGGGCCGCTCGGGCCTTCGGCACCGACGAACGAGTCGTACTTCGGGTCGAGGAAGGTGGCGGCGAAGTCGATCTGCCACTGGCGGCTCAAGCGCCAGTTGGTATCGATTTCGATGCCCTTCGTGGACTGCTTACCCGCGTTGGCGAGGTTGAAGCCCGTGCCCGAGAACAGGTTGGTCTGGAAATCTTTGATGTTCTGATCGAACACCGCGACGTTGATTGCGAAGGTTTCCCAGCGCGCCTTCAAGCCGAGCTCGATGACCGTCGACTTCTCAGGCGACGCTTTGCGCGTACCAAAACGCGGGTACCACGGATTGACCGCGCCGCCGAGGGGCGAGCGACCAAACGTGCCCGTGAACGGGTCTTTGCTGTCACGCGAGAGGTTCCAGGACGAAGCCTTATAACCGGTCGATACACCACCATAGACCGACACGGAATCCGAGGCTTCGTAAGCAAGTCGGAGCGTGTAGGTGTCTTCGGCGTCGTTCGAGCGGTCGTTGAACGGAACGATCGGGTGAAGGAACTGCAGCGCGTAGAAGCCGAGCAGCGAGTTGCAGATCGAGCCGACGCCCGGGAGGCCCGTGGCGACGCAAGGTACGCGCGTACCGTCCGCGACGCTCGCGCGATCGGCGATGTCGTTGGCCACGGCCGTCGTCAGCAGGCCGGCCGCACGAAGCGGCGCGAGCGCCGGGTTCGTGAGCAGGTTGCCCTGAATCGACAAGAAGCCGAGGCGAACGAGATCGATCGACGAGAACACTTCGTTGGTCGACTGCTTGAAGTCGACGACCTTGTCGGTGCTCGTGTGCGCGAGACCCACGGTCGCCGTGAGGCGATCGGTGAGATCGAAGTCGAGCTGGCCGAACACGGTGTTGGCTTCGGTATCCTGCGTCGTGGTGATGAGGTTGCCCGTGCCACTACGGAAGAACGAGCCCGCGCCGAACGTACATCCGGCGCAGTTCGCCGAGATCGATCCACCGAGCGTCGCGCCGAACGGCGTGAGCTGCGATTCGACACCCGCGAGGAAGTTCGGGTTCGGACCGCCCGGCTGCGTTGCCGAGGCGAGGAACGAGGCGTACGTGCGGAAGTTGGCACCGATGCGGATTTCGTTGCTGTAGAACAGGTTTTCACGCATCAAGTAGCCGCCGACGAGGCCGCGCACCCGACCGCCGTTGTCGAAGTTGAGACGAAGTTCTTGAGTGAACGTCTCGATATCGCCCAGGTTGCGGTTGACGGTGCCCAGCGCTGCGCCGTTGAAATCGAAGTCGTAGTCGAAGTCGGTTTCTTGCTTGCGCCACGCGGTGATCGACGTGAAGTCGAGCGCATCGCTGACGGCCCAGTCGACGTGCAGGTCGCCGCCGCTGTTGCGGACAACGTTGACCGGACGCTTGTTGAGGTAGGCCGCACGATCGAACGGCTTACCAGCACCGGCGGTGCCCGGGTAAAAGGTGCGGCTCTGCGCGAGACCCGCCGATGCGGCAGCGAGTGCACCCGTTGGACCGTTCACGATGTTTGCGACACCGCAGCACACTTCGTCGATTTTGCTGTCGTCGGCGCTGAAACGAATTTCGAGTTTGTCGTTCGGCTTCCACAGCAACTGACCACGAACGTCCCAACGATTTCTGTCGTTGATGTCAGTGTTGTCAGTCTGGTTGATGAAGTAACCATCACGCTGGTTGAGCACGCCCGTGAGGCTGTATGCCAACGTATCGGTGAGCGGTCCGGTGACCTTGCCCTTCAAGATTCGCTGGTTGTAGCTGCCGAGTGTCGCTTCGACGAAACCACCGGTTTCGAATTGCGGCTTCTGCGTAACGACGCTGATGACGCCCGCCGACGCGTTCTGACCGAACAGCGTGCTCTGCGGACCGCGCAGCACTTCGACGCGCGAGACGTCAACGAGATCACCAATCGAACCCGCCGAGCGTGAGCGGTAGACCCCGTCGATGAACACGCCAACCGAAGGCTCGATGCCCGGGTTGTTCGCGCCGTTGCCGAAGCCGCGGATGATGAAGTTGGTGTTGGTCGAGGTCTGCAGCGTCGTGACGCGCAGCGACGGGATGATCGACGCGAGGTCGGTCACGTCTTGGATCGACGCTTTGTTGATGGCCTCGACCGAAGTGACCGACACGGCGACTGGAACATCCTGCAAGGTTTGTTCGCGCTTCGTGGCAGTGACGACGATCTCTTCAAGACCTTCGCTGTCCTGCGCCACGGCTGTACCGGTGAGCAGCGTCAACGAAACCGCGAGACCAACAATTGGGAATCTCTTCATTAGACAAGCCCCTCTATATGTACCCGCAACGAACCTCATGGTCCGACGGGCCGTTGTTTAGTTCGGACATCATTCTAACCCCAACCCGAAAGAAAAAGCCCAATGGGGGGTGCACCGAACTTCGAGTTGTGGGCTATTCGCCACGGATACGATCTGAAGCCGACCTCAGCGCGACGAACAGGCGGGCGGTACCTTGGTCGGTGAGTTCAATGTATTTCCGTCGACGATCTTTGGGGTCTTGGGTGCAGGAGACGAGCCCCGCTTCGAGCAGTCGCTCGATGCGCCGCAGGGCCGTCGTCACGGGGCTTTTTGAGGCGAGACAAAGGCTGGTGACCGAGACTCGGCGCCTCGACAGCCTTGCACGCAAAAGCTCGGAGAGCATGCTCCACGAGGCGTCGGGTTCGAGGATGCCGGTCAGGGCGTTCATCCGGCAGTCATCGATATCGTCGACGAGTTGCAATAGCCGCAATTCGCTCGAGGTTTCTCGGCTGGGTGCTCGTCGAGCCGGCGGTAGGCTGGTTCGTTCGATCAGGCGCTCGATCGGGTCGAGCGGGGGATGTTCGCCCGCTCTAACATGCCCCCGCAGCGAAAAATGCCTTTTTTGCGCTTCGAGCACGGCACGCAGCAAGGTTCGACGGGCGACTGGCTTGGGAAGAAAGTCTGCGATCTCGCCCCGTGCGGCCTGCGCGTAACGCCCCAGCATGACGGGCTCGGCGACCAAAATGATCTGGACGTCCTCGCCGAGGCCCGACTCGCGAAGTTCGGTCAGGTTGTCTCGTCCGGGAACCGTTTCGGGGTCGAGCACGACCACCCCGATATTCGGGTGCGACTGCAATTGCGCTGCGGCGCTGCCAGCCCCCGAGATTCGGTCCGCGATCACCACGTGCATCGCGGATTGAGTCAGTGCTCGGGCCATGAACTCGACGGAGGAGGGATCGGAGTCGATTAGTAAAATGAGAGGTTCCGCGATCTGACGCGGAGATGAGTCCTCTATTAAGGTCTGCTCGTCGAGATCAAGTGCCGACATCCCCGCCCCCTCATGCGATGTCAAAACCCGATATTCATGTGATATCGAGATCACATGATGGCCTGATCATCAAAAAAATGTCCAGATGGGTCCAATGCGGGGTGAATCTGGTTCGAGTTTCTTTGGTTGTCGCGAGAACGCGACATTCAAAACGTTGAGTCGTTCGCAATTTTCGGGTCTACTTGCCAGGTTAGGTCTCAACCCTTCCTCCCTTTAGGAGTTGTCCATGCGCAACAAGATCGTTGCAATCTTTGTCGCCGCTGCGATTTCGCAGGCGGCTGTCGCTCAGAATGCCCCGCAGTCCGGCGGAGCCGACGAACTCGAACAAGTGGTCGTCACCGGCACGCGTGTGGCGAATCGCTCCGCGCTCGACACGGCAGTGCCGGTCGACGTCGTCCCGACCGATGCGCTGACCAACATCGGCGTTGCCGAATTGAATCAGGCGCTCTCCGTAGCGCTGCCGTCATTCAACTTCCCGCGTCCAGGTTTGACGGACGGTACGGACACCGTGCGTCCGGCCACGCTGCGCGGTCTCGCGCCCGATCAGACGCTCGTGCTCGTCAACGGCAAGCGTCGCCATGCGGCCGCGCTCGTCAACGTCAACGGATCGGTGGGTCGTGGTTCGGC
>JAFMKA010000052.1 GCA_017853175.1 Steroidobacteraceae bacterium
CATGCAGCGGCCTGCAAAGCCGTCTACGCCGGTTCGATTCCGACCCTAGCCTCCACCTCTTGCCGCAGGCGGCGCCTCGAATTCAGCGCGTCGTTGGCTCCGAGACAGCTTCAGTGTGACCTTCGGGGTCGAGTAGTCCAGCAAGATGTGGTTCGTCTGGTCGGGAAACACCCCGTGCATGAACGACGACTCGACCGCTATTCGACCGCCCGACCGCGGCACTGTCATCTCTTGATAGACGAGTAGGTTGTCGCCTTCGAGTTCCGCGCCGACCGTGACCGGCACGATCGACCGGCTATCGCCGAACGACCAGCGGAACGATTTTTCAATCTCGAGTGCGATTCGCGCACGCCCTTCGATCGAACTCGGCTGGACGTCGTCCCGCACGCCGAGCGTGGCGAGCAGTCGCAAAGCATCGTGGTAATGGATCGCGTGGACGATCTCCCATTGGCCGCTGCGTTCATTGATGGACACGCGCGTGAGGGTGACGTGCGAGCGGTGAGCGTGTGCGAGCGAGGACACCCCAAACAGCGAGAGCACGGCGAGAACTGCCAGATAGTGCAGTCCTCGCCGTCGGTTCATGACCTCGCCCGTCACTTCGCGACAGGTTGCAGCGGAATATCTTTACCGCCTGCTGCGCCGTTCGCCGTGTCCGATTTGGGCTCACCCTTCAGCTCAGCGAGCGCATCGAGCATCTGGTTGCGATCGCGATCTCGACCGCGGAATAACTCGATACGGCTTTGTTCGATACGACGCGGCGTGACGTTGTTGGTCTTGTCGGCATCGGCGATCAGATGGTTCCGATCGAGTTCGACGCTAACGAGTCGTTTTTTACGGACGAACAACTTAGTGACCTCGAGCGCGTTGTAGCGCCACACTTCAGCCGGAATGGAGTACTCCTCCGAGCTGCCATCGGCGTACGTGAGCGTCAGAGGTAACGGCGTCACGAGACCGCCGACATTTTTGAAATCGACGAAATAGACATACTCGCCCGACTTGATCGCGCGGTCGAGAACGGGGCGTTCCCAGTCGCGGAGTTTCTCGCGGAAATCTTTGAACTCGTTGCGGTCTTTGTTGGTCACCGCAAACGGATCGTTCTCGTTGTAGAAGTCCTTGAGTTCCGGATATCGATCGACGCGGGTTTTTCGACCTTCGCCGCGATTCAGTCGTTGCGAGTAAGACTCCGGCCAATCCGCGGCGAATTCCTTGCGCTTCAGCGGGAACTCGACGTCGGGGTCCTGGCTCGAGACCTGATACTCGCGGATGTCACCCACCGCGACATCCACATGATCGGTGCCATAGAACCAGCCACGCCAGAACCAATCGAGATCGACGCCCGAGGCGTCTTCCATGGTGCGGAAAAAATCAGCGGGGGTGGGTCGTTTGAACTTCCAGCGGTTCGCGTACTCGCGGAACGCATGGTCGAACAACTCGCGACCCATGACGGCTTCGCGCAGCACGGACAGCGCCGCAGCGGGCTTGGAATAGGCATTGGGACCGAACTGCACGATGGTGTCCGAGTTGGTCATGATCGGGACCTGGTCCTTCGACTGCATGTAGTCGGTGATGAAGTCGAGAACGTTGGTCTTGTCGCCGAAGGTCGGGAAATTTTCTTCCCACTCGAGCTCGGCGATGTATTCAAGGAAGGTATTGAGACCTTCGTCCATCCAAGTCCACTGGCGCTCGTCCGAGTTGACGACCATCGGGAAGTAGATGTGACCCACTTCATGGATGATCACGCCGACCAGGCCGTATTTGGTGTTTCTGGAGTAGGTGATCTTGCCGGTTTTTTCATCGGCAGTCGGGCGATACCCGTTGAAGGTGATCATGGGGTATTCCATGCCGCCACGTTCCCAAGAGTTCACCGAAATCGCGACCGGATACGGGTAGGGGAAGGAGAACCGTGAGTACACCTCCATGGTGTGGATCACGGCATGGGTCGAATATTTCGACCAGATCGGTTCGCCTTCGTTCGGATAGAACGACATGGCCATGACGAACGGGCGCTTCGTATCGTTTTGACGATAGCCCATTGCGTCCCAAATATATTTGCGGGAACTCGCCCAAGCGAAGTCGCGAACGTTCTCGGCCTTGAAGCGCCACGTGCGGGCGCGATTCGTGCCCTCCTTTTCATTGGCGAGGGCTTCTTCAGGCGTCACGATAAAGACGGGTTTCTTCGCCGTCTCGGCCCGCTTCAGTCGGGCGCGTTGCTCCGCCGTCAGAACTGCGTCGGGGTTTTGAAGTGTGCCGGTGGAGGCGACGACGTGATCGGCGGGAACCGTGATCTCGATGTCGTAGTCACCGAACTCGAGCGTGAACTCGCCCCGACCCAGGAACTGCTTGTGTTGCCAGCCGGTGTAATCCGTGTAGGCCACCAAACGCGGGAACCACTGCGCGAGGAAATACTGGTAAGTGTCGCTCTTCGGGAAGTACTCGTATCCGCCGCGGGCGCCAATGGCCGCTTCGTCGACGATATTCGCCTGCCATTCGAAGTTGATCTCGATGCTCGTGCCAGGACGCAGCGGCGTTGGCAGGTCGATGCGCATCATGGTGTCGTTCACGGTGGTGCGCAGCGCGCGCCCTGATGCATCTCGCACCGGCCCCATCTCGTAGCCGTACTCTCGATCTTCGAACGCTTGGTGGCGACGCATCGCCGCGAAACTCAGGCTATCTCCGCTGCCGACAGAATCACGACGGGTGCCGGCATTGGCGGCCACTTCCGATCGTCTCGCGATCGAATCGTCGCGAAATATATTTTGATCGAGCTGCAACCAGATGTAGTTGAGCGTATCTGGCGAGCGGTTCATGTAGGTGATGGTCTGCTTCGCCGAGAGGCGATGACGCTTCTCATCGAGCGTGACCTGAATGCGATAGTCGGCTCGCTGCTGCCAGTACTGAGCGCCCGGTGCGCCCGAGGCCGCGCGCGTCACGCCGGGCGTCGGTAACAGTGTCTCGAGCTGGGCGAAGAGTTTGTCGGGGTCGCCCGGCATGCCTTTGTCGAGTTTGTCGGCCGTCGAGGCGTGGACGGAGAGGGGGAAGGTGGCGACGAGCGCCAGGGCAGCGAGGAAGGTTTTCATGTCCGCGATTCTAACGGCGAGAGGGCACTTTGCGGGATACTCTCCGGAGCTTTTCGGAGTCTTTTCGCGATCGAGGGTCGACCCATGACAAGACAATTGCCGCGACGATGGCCACGAGGAATTCGATGGTTCATCGGGCTGGGACTTGCGCTATCCGCGCTCGCAGTGGCCGGCTTCGTCTGGCTCTTTTTTCTCGGGGGCGTAGCGATCTCCGATCGAACGATGATCTGGCGAATGCTGCGCAACGGGGGAATCGATCCACCGCCCGCTGCCGTGGTCGCCCGTCAGCTCGTGGTGCCTCCGGGGTTTTCGGTGAGTCTTTGGGCGACCGATCTGCCGAGTGCGCGTTTGATGGTGCCGACACCCTCGGGCGATCTCATTTTGAGTCAGCCAAGGGGTGGGTTTGTCGTGCTTTTGCTGGCCGATCGAAATGGCGATAGTCGTTCCGATGGTCGAAGAATTCTGTTCGAGGGTCTCGATCGTCCAAATGGCGTCGACTTGCATGACGGTTGGCTCTACGTCGCCGAGGCGACGCAAGTGTCTCGTGTTCGGTTCGACACCGAGCGTGGTTCGACGCAAGGAGCGCTGGAGCCTCTGATCACGGGGCTCACCGCTGATGGAAATCATTGGCGCAAAACTGCGCGAGTGGGGCCCGACGGTAAGCTTTATCTCGGGCAGGGCTCGACGTGTAACGTCTGCGTCGAAAAAGACGCGCGACGCGCGACACTGATGCGATTCGCTCCCGATGGTTCCGAGGGTGCGATCATCGCGACGGGGCTGCGCAATCCCTACGGTTTCGATTGGGCGCCCTGGGATGCCGGGTTATACGCCACGGAAAATAGTCGCGATTTGTTGGGGGACGATATTCCGGCTGATGAACTCAACCGAATCGAGGACGGCGCCTTTTACGGATGGCCCTTCGTGCACGGGCGGAAGGTGGTCGATCCTGAATACGGTTCGGGAAACACCGCGCGCATCGCCGAAGCCCGTCCGCCCGCACACGAGTTTCGTGCACACAACGCGCCGCTAGGCATTCGATTTTTGAAACATCCCGAACGCCCGATCGAATTTCAACGAGCGGCACTCGTTGCGTTGCACGGGTCCTGGAATCGCTCCGAGCCCGATGGATATAAGGTCGTATCGCTGCACTGGGGTGAGGATGGCGCCATCGAAGAGCGACCCTTTCTCGATGGCTTTCGCGGTCCGGCGGGTCTCATCGGTCGGCCCGTCGATGTGGTCGAGGGGCCCGACGGATCGATCTATGTGTCGGACGACTATGCTGGAGTGATATACCGCGTAAGTTACGAGCCAATTCGCGATTCGAGTCTCTGACCGTCGCACGCGCCGCCGGCGAATCGTCGCCACGCACCGTCTGCCCAATCATCCACGCGATTGCGGAAGGTGGCCTGAAACAGGGCGCAACGTCGATCGAGGGGGAGGGATTCTTTCTCCATGTCTGCGAGCACCGATTCGCGTGAGACGTCGGAGGGTGCCATGCGGATTCCGCCGCCCGCCGGAGTGTCGAACACGATCATGCGCGGTGACGAGGGGTCGGCAGTCCAAGGTGACCACTCGATTCCGAGTCCATCACTGCCTCGTCCGGGTTTGCCGTCTCGGGCGAATCCTGCCCAGTAAGACATCATTCGCGCGCTGAGCGCGACTCGAGCCGCTTCGTTGTCCTCGTTAAAGAGCATCTGTCCTTGCGGACCGACGTCAAAGAATCCGAAGACGAACGGAATTTCGAGTCCGTGCGCCGCCCCCACGATGCGCGAGAGATTGACGACGCCGTAGAGCTGGCCTTGTTCGTCCCAGTCCCATCGGTAGGCCCAGGCGGGCGCGCCATGTCGGGAGAGTAGTTTCGCCAAGGAATCGACGCCGTCGGCTTTCCAGACGAGCGATCGATAACGGGCCTCGAGGTCGTAGGCGTCCGGGTCACGCAGTGCGAAGGGTAGTCCTGCCAGGGTACGGACGTGAGTTCGATCGAATGCCATGAAAATCTTTGGCTCGTCTCGGTTCGTTCCCACAATGACGGGCACATCGATATGAGTGGCCGGATCCGCCAGCAGCTCGCGCAGATCGCCTCGACGAATCACATGGCCATCTTGGAAAACCGTCGGCACGCGATCGTAATCGCCGTCGCTGCGGTATGTGCCGTAGAGAGTCCACGGATCGAGCGAACGCAGAAATGACCCTTGTTCCGCGGCGCTCATCGTCGCTGCGATGCGCTCTGCCTCCGTCGTATTTTTCGCTCGACCCGACGCGACCAACGACCGACGAAGGACCTGAGCCGTACCGGAGGGCGAATCGAGGCTCGGTGTTTTGGCAAAACCGAAGCCGAGACTTTGAACGATCAGGCGGTGGAAGAGGCCCTCGGCTGCCGGGGTGACGAGCAACGCCAGCGCATTGGTTGCGCCGGCCGACTCGCCGAGTACGGTGACGTTGGTCGGGTCACCACCGAATGCGGCCGCATTGTCTCGAACCCAGCGCAGTGCAGCGACGACGTCCAGATTGCCGTAATTGCCTGAGAGATCGGGGTCCTGCGTGGCTGCTGTCAAAGAAATATTCTCGGGCGGCACGAACCAGCCGAAAGGTCCGAGTCGGTAGTTGATCATCACGACGATCACGCGTTCGCGCTGGGCGAGAACTTGACCGTCATAGAAGGCGGCATGTCCGACGGTGTTGCCACCTCCGTGGATCCAGACCATGACGGGAAGACGCGGATCATTGATCTGCGACGGGGCGAGTCGTGGTGCGTACACGTTCAGGAATAGACAATCCTCGCTGCCCTGGCGTGAGCCTGCGTCGCCGACGCCACCGAGAGGCGAGCCGTATTGAATGCAGGGACTGCCAGGTTCGAGAGCTTCGCGACGACCCGACCAAGCCGCGTAGGGGCGAGGCGCGCGCCAACGTAGCTCGCCAATCGGCGCTGCGGCATAGGGGATGCCGAGCCAGCTGTGGCCGCCCGATGCATTTTCGAAGCCAATAATTTCGCCGCTTGTGAGCACGCGAGAGGAGGTGAGATCGATCGACGGTGCAACGGGGCTCGAGGGGCGCGACGTGCACGCGAATAGAGTCAACGTTGCGATCAGTAAAAATAAAAGTCGGGTCATGAGCGGCTCCCGTCGACGGAAAAATGCATGGTGCCCCGGGCCGGATTTGAACCGGCACGGCCTTACGGCCAGCAGATTTTAAGTCTGCTGCGTCTACCGGATTTCGCCACCGGGGCCACGCAGGGCACAAGTTTAGGCTAGCGCCGACCTTCGTAGGGGAGGCCTGTGCTAGTCTTGCCCTGTCGGTGCCGATGGCAAGGATGGGCGGGACCGCGGCTGTTGCGAGTCCGTCTTAAGATAGTCGTCTAAATGTCTGAGCTATCGGTAAAAAATCTCCACGTCTTTCGAGGTGAGCGGCATCTTCTTCGGGGTCTCGGTTTCGAGGTGCCGGCCGGATGCTGTCTTCAGGTGGTCGGCGCTAACGGTGCCGGCAAGACCACGCTGCTTCGGGTGATGTCCGGTTTGCTCGAGGCCGAGTCGCTCGAATTAACCTGGCGGGGCGAGCGCGTGGAGCCAAGAGACCCCGAGTATCACGCCGAGCTGTCCTATCTCGGGCACGATCCGGCGCTCAAATCAGATTTCACTGCAGCTGAAAACATTGCGTTCAACGTCGGTCTTCGTCGACGAGTCGCATCGCAAGACGTTCGCTCGGCGCTGGCTCGCGTATCGGCTGAAAAATTCTCTGATCGTCCGATTCGTTCGCTGTCCGCTGGGCAGCGACGTCGCGTGGCGCTTGCGGCGCTTTGGCTCTCGGGCACGCGTCTGTGGATGCTCGACGAGCCCGCCACGAATCTAGACGCAGCGGGGCAGGCGCTCGTTGCGTCGTTGATCCAAGAACAGTTGAGTGGCGGCGGCCTCGTCATGGCGGCGACTCACCAAGATCTCGGGTTACCCGCCGCTCAACGGGCCTCTCTCGAGATCGGCGTTCACGGGGTTCGAACATGACTGTCAGACGAACCACCGCGTTTTCGGCCGCGGGCCTCGTATTAACCCGAGATCTGCGTCTGGCGGTTCGAAGACCGTCGCAACTCATTCAGCCGCTCGCGTTCTTCGCAGTGGTGGCTCTGTTATTTCCACTCGGCTACACGCCCGAACTCGGCAAGTTGCGTGCGATCGCGCCGGGTGTCTTGTGGGTGGGTGCGCTGCTCGCGTCGATGCTCGCTCTTGAATCGTTGTTCCGCGAGGACGCGTCCGACGGCACCCTCGAACAGTTCGTGGTGTGTGGCCAGCCCTTGGTGGCGCTGATGGCGGCGAAGACCCTTGCGCATTGGTTGTTGACGGGTTTGCCGCTCACGTTGATGGCGCCTGTTCTCGGGATTGCGCTCGGGGTGCCAGTTGAGGCGATGCCCGGCATACTCTTCTCTTTGCTGCTCGGTACCGTCACGCTGAGTCTCATCGGCGCAGTCGGTGCGGGTCTGACCCTGGGGGTCAGGCGGGGCGGCGTGTTGCTTTCCTTGCTGACGCTTCCGCTCGCCGTGCCCGTGCTCGTGTTCGGCGCTCGGGCGACGGAACTTGCGATCAGTGGTGAAAGTCTGATGGGCCCTCTCTACTTGCTAGGTGCTTTGGCGGTCCTCGGTATCACGCTGGCGCCGCTTGCGGCGGCAGCGGCGGTTCGGATCGGGCTCGAATAAAAAGGACATCGAATGAACTGGACCTGGTTCCATCGGCTCGGCTCACCTCCGCACATCTACCGTATCGCGGGAACATTGACCCCGTGGTTCGCGTGGCCGGCGGGTCTGCTCATCGTGGCCGCACTCTACGGCGGATTGGTGCTTGCCCCTCCCGACTACCAGCAGGGCGAAGGGTTTCGAATCCTCTATGTGCACGCGCCCTCGGCGTGGCTCGCCGTCATGATCTACGGCGTCATGGCCTCTGCGGCCGCTGTCGGTCTCATTTGGCGAATGAAGGTCGCCCATGCGGTCGCCGCCAGCTGCGCGGGCGTCGGCGCTTGGTTCACCGCGGTGTCGTTGGTCACGGGCATGCTTTGGGGCAAGCCGATGTGGGGCACTTACTGGGTGTGGGATCCGCGTCTGACCGCGCAATTGATCTTATTCATTCTCTATCTTGGCTACATGGGTCTGCGCGCGGGCATCGACGATCTCGGGCGTGCCGATCGAGCGAGCGCGGTGCTTGCCATCGTCGGCGTCGTCAACATCCCAATCATCCGGTACTCGGTGGAATGGTGGAACTCCATCCATCAGGCGCCGTCGGTGATGAAAATGGACCGACCGTCCATGCCCCTCGACATGCTCGCGCCCTTGCTCATGATGTTGCTCGGCTTCACGCTGTATTTCGCTGCGATTCTGCTCGTGCGTTTGCGCGCCGAGATTCTGCGTCGCGAACGAACCGCCAGCTGGATCAGAGAGGTGCTGCGATGAGTGAGTTTTTCGCCATGGACGGGTACGCAATTTTCTTGTGGCCGGCCTATCTCGTCACCTTGATCGCCATTCTCGCTAACGTCATGCTCGCTCGCCGTGCTCATGCGGAGGCGAAACAAGAGGCTCGCCGTCGCTTTGCTATCGAAGATGAAGGGAGCTCACCATGACCCCGCGCCAACGCCGTATCACGCTCGTCGTCGGAATCCTGGCCGGCGTGTCGCTCGCCGGGCTATTGGCGTTGAACGCCTTTCGCGAAAACGTGATGTTCTTTTTCGATCCTTCTCAGGTGGCGGCGGGTGAGGCGCCGATCGAGAAGCGCTTCCGACTCGGCGGTATGGTTCGACCGGGAACGGTCGATCGTCAGGCGGGTAGTCTCGATATGAGTTTCGTCGTGACCGATTTCAAGCATGACGTACGAGTCGTGTACTCGGGCGTAGTCCCCGATCTCTTTCGCGAAAATCAAGGTGTCGTCGCTCACGGGCGTTTAGGTTCGAATGGCGTATTCGTCGCTGATGAAATCCTTGCGAAACACGATGAGAACTACATGCCTCCCGAGGTGGCCAAGGCCATCAAAGAAAAACACGGCGGTGTCATGCCGGTGAATCCCGACATTCGCAATCTGCCCAAAACTGGAACCTGAGATGCTCGCCGAAATCGGACTTTTTGCTTTGGTCTTGGCTTTGCTCGCCGCCTTGGCGCAGGGCGTCTTCGGTATCGCCGGTCCGTGGCTTCGCCGCGAGTCGTGGATCGCTGTCGTTCGACCGGCCGTCGCTGTTCAATTCGTGATGGCGACCGTGTCTTTAGGCGTGCTCGTCACGGCATTCGTACAAAACGACTTCTCGGTCGAATACGTGGCGGCCAACTCGAATTCTGCCTTGCCTGCCGGCTATCGCATCGCCGCAGTCTGGGGTGCGCACGAAGGGTCGTTATTGTTGTGGGCCTGGATACTCGTCGCATGGACGCTCGCAGTGGCGTTACTGTCGAAAAGTTTGCCGTCGTCATTCGCGGCTCGCGTTCTGGGCGTGCTCGGCTTGGTCAGTCTCGGGTTTCTCGCCTTCACGCTCTTTACGTCCAATCCCTTCATGCGTCTCGACCCGGCCGCGCCCGACGGACGAGATCTCAATCCGCTGTTGCAAGATCCCGCGCTCGCGGCACATCCCCCGATGCTCTATGCCGGTTACGTCGGCCTCGCCGTAGCGTTCGCGTTCGCCTGCGCGGCCATGATCGAGGGACGACTCGATCAAGCCTGGGCACGATGGACGAGACCTTGGACGACGATCGCTTGGGCCTTCCTCACTATCGGTATCGCCCTTGGAAGTTGGTGGGCGTACTACGAGCTCGGCTGGGGCGGTTATTGGTTCTGGGATCCCGTTGAAAATGCATCGTTCATGCCGTGGCTCGTGGCGACGGCACTGATTCACTCCCTTGCGGTGACCGAGAAGAGGGGGCTCTTCAAGAGCTGGACCCTGCTCCTCGCGATTCTTGCTTTTTCTTTGTCGTTGCTCGGCACCTTTCTCGTTCGATCGGGCGTGTTGGTCTCCGTACATTCGTTCGCGGCCGATCCGGCGCGAGGCATGTTCATTCTGGCGTTCCTCGTCATCATCATCGGTGGTGCGCTGACGCTCTATGC
>JAFMKA010000053.1 GCA_017853175.1 Steroidobacteraceae bacterium
TTCGTGTCGCGAGCGATGGTGATCGTCGTGCTCGTCGCCTGCGGCGCAGGCGTGCTCGCATGGAAGGCGGCGACGCTACAGTTTGTCGAGAGCGCCTTCCTGCGAGGACAGGGCGACGAGCGCTTCACGCGGGTGGCGACGGTCGTGGCGCATCGTGGCAGCGTCACCGATCGTGCCGGCGAGCCGCTCGCGGTGAGTACGCCCGTCGATTCGGTATGGGTGAATCCGCGCGAACTCACTCTCGCCAATGATCAGATCCCGAACCTTGCGCGCGCGCTCGGTCGTGAGCCCGAGGAATTAACGCGTTTCGTCACCACGAAACTCGATCGCAAGTTTCTGTATGTCGCTCGACACCTGCAGCCCGCTGATGCGGCGAAGGTTCGTGTGCTCGACATTCCTGGCGTGCACCTCACGCGTGAATATCGTCGTTACTATCCGGCGGGTGAGGTGACCGGACACGTTCTCGGGTTCACCGACGTCGACGATGCCGGCCAAGAAGGTCTCGAGCTCGCGTACGACCACTGGCTCGCTGGTGAGCATGGCGCGAAGCGCGTGATTCAAGACAATCTCGGTCGCACCGTGCAAACGGTCGAGAGCATTCGTCCGATGCGTGCGGGCCGCAACATGCAGTTGTCGGTCGACATGCGCATTCAGTATCTCGCGTATCGCGAGTTGAAAGCGGCGATCCAGGCGAACCGCGCCCGCGCGGGGTCGGTGGTCGTGATTGACGTGACGACGGGCGAGGTGCTCGCCATGGTCAACCAGCCGACGTTCAACCCGAACGATCGTGCGCAACTGAAACCGGCGGGCTACAAGAACCGCGCTGTCACCGATCTCGTCGAGCCGGGCTCCACCATCAAACCTTTCGTCGTGGCGGCTGCGCTGTCGTCGGGTAAGTACACGCCGACGAGCATCATCGATACCAACCCGGGCATGGTGAAGGTCGGTATCAAGATGATCGAGGACAAGCACAACCTCGGTGCCATCGACTTGGCCACGGCCTTGGCGAAAAGTTCGAACGTGGCGATGACGCGTATCGCGCTCAATCTGGGTCCGGAAGCATTGCACGGCACGCTCACGCGGCTCGGCTTCGGTCGCGTGACCACAAGCGGTTACCCGGGCGAATCCGCGGGTTTGCTGACGCAGTACACGCATTGGCGGCCGATCACCACTGCGACGGTCTCGTACGGCTATGGTTTGTCTGCGACGCCGCTGCAGATCGCGCATGCCTACGCCACGCTCGGTGCCTATGGTGTGCAGCGACCTGTGTCGTTCACGCGAGTGGATCACCCGGTCGATGGCGAGCGGGTGCTGTCGGAGCAGGTCAGTCGTGACGTCGTGCGAATGTTGCAAACAGTGGTGTCCGACGTCGGCACCGGCAAGCGCGCCTCGATTCCGGGGTATACCGTGGCAGGCAAGACCGGCACGGCTTGGAAAGCGAGCGCGGGTGGATACTCAACGAATCGTTACCTCGCGGTATTCGCGGGCCTCGCTCCGGCGAGCAATCCGCGCCTCGCGACGGTGGTCGTGATCGACGAGCCGAGTGCAGGCCTCTACTACGGTGGCGACGTTGCGGCGCCGGTGTTCTCCGGTGTCGTCGGCGGCGCGCTGCGTCTATTGGCGGTGGCGCCGGATGCGCCGGTCGATATGCCCGTCGACGAAATGCCCGAGACGGCACCGATGCCGGCCGATCTGCCGCAGAACATCGCCACGGCCGACGCCTCGCGTCGCTCGGCGACCGGAGGTCTGCGCTGATGGGCGCGCGTGCGCGCCAACTCGCCGATCTTTGTAGCGGTATCGCCGACGTCCCAGCTTCGATCCGCGTCACCGAAATCAGTCTCGACAGTCGCACGGTTGTCGATGGCGGGCTCTTTCTCGCCTGTGCGGGTCGGCGTACTCACGGTTTGGCTGCGCTACCGGAGGCCATCTCGCGCGGCGCTAAAGCGGTGCTTTGGGAGCCCACGTCTGGCATGTCTGCACCGATCGTTCCGCCTGGCGTGCATGCGCAGCCCGTCGATCGGCTCTCGCGGCTCGCCAGTTCGATTGCCGGGAAATTCTTTGACTCTCCTTCCGATCACTTGCGCGTCGCAGGCATCACGGGTACCAACGG
The DNA here is from genome assembly GCA_017853175.1 of Steroidobacteraceae bacterium. Classification (GTDB taxonomy): domain Bacteria; phylum Pseudomonadota; class Gammaproteobacteria; order Steroidobacterales; family Steroidobacteraceae; genus UBA964. The sequence goes on from JAFMKA010000053.1 coordinate 2,111, forward strand.
TAAGACCACGACGGCTTGGTTGTTGGCGCAGGCGCTGACGCGTTGCAACTCGAGCGCTGCGTACATGGGTACGCTCGGTGTGGGGAGGGTTCCCGATGCCGTCGTACCCGGTGAGTACACGACGGCCGATGCAGTGAGCGTGCAGCGTCAGCTTGCGAGCATGCGAGAGGCGGGCGCGCAGTGTGTCGCGATGGAGGTGTCCTCGCATGCGCTCGATCAGCATCGTGTGGCCGGTGTGCGCTTCCGCGTGGCGGCGTTCACGAACCTGACCCGCGACCACCTCGATTATCACGGCACCATGGAAGCCTACGGAGCGGCGAAGGCGCGTCTGTTCGACATGCCGCAGCTCGAGGCGGGCGTCATCAACGTCGATGATGCTTTGGGGGCCGAACTTGCACGTCGTCACGCCAGTGCGTTGCCGCTGACCTTGATCGCACGCTCGGCGACCGGCATCGCAGTCATCGAGGAGATCCGCGCGAGTGGTGCGGCCGTCCGATCCCTGATCGCCTCGGACATCAAGGCGCTCTCCGAAGGGCTCTCTTTCAAAGTCGAGTGCCGCGAGGGGTCGGAAGCGCCCACCAAGATTTTGGTGACCCTGCCGCTCATCGGCGAGTTCAATGTTGAAAATGCTTTGGTGGCGCTCGGTCTGCTGCGCGCCTTGGGAGTGGCGCTCGAGCCCGCTTTACGCGCCCTTGGCGAGTGCCACGCTCCACCGGGCCGAATGGAAGCGCTGACTGCGCCGGGTAAGGCGCTCGCGATCGTCGACTACGCCCATACGCCCGATGCGCTCGCCAAGTCGCTGCGCGCTGCGCGTGCGCATTGCCGAGGCAAGCTGCATCTCGTCTTTGGCTGCGGCGGTGATCGTGATGCCGGTAAGCGACCGCTGATGGCGGGTGTTGCCGCGGCGATGGCCGATGGCATTGTGATCACCGATGACAACCCGCGTAGCGAGTCGGCTGCAGGAATCGCTGCAGACATCATCTCGGGCTTACCGCAGGGTATTCGTGCTGCGGTGATTCACGATCGCGGAGACGCCATCCGCCACGCTTTGGCGGGTGCTCGAGAAGGCGATGTCGTGCTCGTGGCGGGAAAGGGGCACGAGAATTATCAGATCGTCGGTACTGAGCGCCGTCCGTTCAGTGATCGAGAGATCATCCATTCTGTCTACGGGTCGTCCCATGCGTCAGCTCGCTGATCTCGCCAAAGATTGCGGCGGACGTCTGATCGGTGCCGACCGAGCGTTCTCGTCGGTGAATACCGACACGCGTACCGTGACTTCGGGCCAGTTGTTCGTCGCGCTGCGCGGGCCTCGGTTCGACGGCAATGCCTATCTTGCGGAAGCTGCCGCCAAAGGTGCAGTGGGCGCGATCGCCGAACGCGAGGGACCTACGGATTTTCCGATCGTGCTCGTAGACGATGCGCTCGTGGCGTTGCAGCGTGCCGCGCAACGTTGGCGGTCGCGTTTCACGATGCCGCTCATCGGTGTGGCCGGTAGCAACGGCAAGACGACGAGCAAGGAGATGATCGCGTCGATTCTCTCCTGTTGTGGCGAGACGCTCGCGACGGCCGGCAACCTCAACAATCATATCGGTGTACCCCTTACGCTACTTCGACTGGATTCCTCGCATCGTCACGCCGTCATCGAGATGGGTGCCAACCATGCAGGTGAGCTCGCGCAACTCGCGGGCTTCGCCTCGCCCGTGATCGGTATCGTGACCAACGCGGGTGCCGAGCATCTCGAGGGATTCGGCAGTCTCGAAGGTGCCGCGCGTGCCGAAGGTGAGTTGTTCGCTGCGCTCGATCAGAATGGCGCGGCCATTTTGAATGCCGACGACAGTTTTGCGGGACTCTGGCGTGACATGACCGTCGCACGCATCGTGACCTTCGGACTCGGTTCGAAAGCGGACTTCAGTGCGCGCGATATTCGCACGGAGGTCGGTGCCGAAGGGTTTCTCACTCGCTTCACGCTGGTGTCGCCGGCTGGCGAGAAGGCGATTTCGCTACATCTCGCCGGCAAGCACAACGTGATCAACGCGCTCGGCGCCGCCGCAGCCGCGAGCGCTGCGGGCGCTACGCTCGATCACATTGCCACCGGCCTCTCGCGCATGCGTCCGGTCAAAGGACGTCTGCAGTTGCGCAGCGCGCGTCAAGGCGCGTGGATCATCGACGATTCGTACAACGCCAATCCGAGTTCATTGCAAGCGGCCATCGATGTGCTCGAAGCCCTCGGTGGCCGGCGATTCCTCGTGCTCGGCGAGATGGGTGAGCTCGGCAACTTTTCGCGCGAGGCGCATCTCGAGGCGGGCCGTTATGCGCGCTCGCATGGTGTCGAGCGACTCTTCGCGGTCGGTGAGGCGACCAAGCGGTCGGTCGAGAGTTTTGGCGAGGGTGCGGTATGGCATGACGACGCCACTGCAGTGATCGAGGCCGTGAGTCGTGAGCTGGCCTCGGATGTTCGCGTGCTCGTCAAAGGCTCTCGTAGTAATCGTCTCGAGCGTGTGGTCGCTGCCCTCGAGTCCGTATCGTCTCCAGTGGGAGTGCACTAGATGCTGCTTTGGCTCTCGAAGGTGTTGGCCGAGACGATCTCGCTGTTCAACGTCTTTTCTTATCTGACTTTCCGCGCCATCCTCGCCGCCGTCACGTCGCTGGCGATTTCGCTTGCGTTAGGGCCCTGGATGATCGCGAAGTTGACGCGCGATCAGATTGGCCAAGTCGTTCGTGACTACATTCCGGCAGCTCATCAAAAGAAAGTCGGTACGCCGACCATGGGCGGACTGCTCATCATCGTCGCCATCATGGTGTCGACGGTACTCTGGGCGGATCTCAACAATCGCTTCGTCTGGATCGTACTCGCCGTCACCTTCGTTTTCGGCCTCATCGGTTTCTGGGACGACTATCTCAAGCTCGTCAAGAAAAACCCCAAGGGGCTGATCGCCCGCTACAAATATTTTTGGCAATCCGTGGGTGGCCTTGCTGCGGCCGTCGCGCTCTGGAAGACCTCGACGTCGCCTGTCGACACGACACTCTACCTGCCGCTCCTCAAAGATTTCGCTCTTCCGCTCGGTGTCTTCGGATTCATCCTGTTGACCTACCTCATGATCGTCGGCATGAGCAACGCGGTGAACCTCACCGACGGTCTCGATGGTCTTGCCATCATGCCGGCGGTGATGGTGGCGGCGGCGCTAGGCGTCTTTGCCTATGCCGCAGGTAACGCGGTCTTTGCGGGTTACCTCGCGATTCCCGCGGTTCCGCAGGCGGGTGAGTTGCTCATTTTTTGTGCGGCGCTCGTTGGCGCGGGCCTTGGCTTCCTGTGGTTCAACACCTATCCGGCGCAGGTGTTCATGGGTGACATCGGGGCCCTATCGATCGGTGCTGCACTCGGGACCATCGCCGTCATCGTCAGACAAGAGTTGGTATTGCTCGTGATGGGCGGCATCTTCGTGCTCGAGACCGCATCGGTCATGTTGCAGGTGGCCTCCTTCAAGCTGACCGGCAAACGCATTTTCAGAATGGCGCCGATTCATCACCACTTCGAACTGAAGGGTTGGGCAGAACCCAAGGTGATCGTGCGCTTCTGGATCATCACGTTTTTCCTCGTACTCGCAGGGCTCGCCACACTGAAACTCCGATGAGTCATTCCACCGAACATCGCAAGGCGCTGATCGTCGGCCTCGGCAAGACCGGGGTATCGGCGGCTCGTCATTTTGTCGAGCGTGGTTGGCGCATCGCCGTGACCGATACGCGTGCAGCGCCTCCGGGTGGCGAGCAGCTTGTAGCGCTCGCGCCGAAGGCCGAGTGCCGTTTCGGTGGTCTCGATCGATCGTTGCTCGAGGGCGCTGAGATCGTCGTGGCGTCACCCGGTATCGCGTTGCGCGAGCCGCTGATCGCCGAAGCGCTCGGACGAGGCATCGAGGTGGTGGGAGACGTCGAGCTTTTCGCGCGTGAGGCGAAAGCGCCCGTCGTCGGTATCACGGGGACCAATGGAAAGAGCACGGTCACGACGCTTGTCGGTCGCATGGCCGAACGCGCCGGGCGCAAGGTTGCAGTCGGTGGAAACCTCGGCACCCCGGTGCTCGATCTTCTCTTGGCGCCCGTGCCGGAGTTGTATGTCCTCGAGTTGTCGAGCTTCCAGCTCGAGACGACGCACTCGCTGCAGTTACGCGCCGCGACGGTGCTCAACCTTTCCGAAGATCATCTTGATCGTCACGGATCGATGGAGGCCTATGCGGCGGCCAAGGCTCGCATCTTTCATCGCTGTAGCACGGTGGTGATCAATCGTGATGATCCGTGGGTCTGTGGAATGTCTCGCGAGTCGGCGCAGAAGGTCGTCGGTTTCTCTATCGAAGGCGCAACGGGCGCCGAATATTCATTGATCGAGCAGGATGGGGAGCGCTGGCTCGCCGTTCGCGGTCAGCCGGTGCTCGCGATCTCGGCGATGCGTCTTGCCGGACTGCACAACGCCGCCAATGCACTGGCCGCCTTGGCACTCGGTGAGGCTTGCGGGCTGCCTTTGCCGCCGATGCTCGATGAGCTGCGCGAGTTCGCCGGTCTGCCGCATCGCGCGCAGTGGGTCGGCGAAAAGCGTGGCGTACGGTACATCAATGATTCGAAGGGGACCAACGTCGGCGCTACGGTGGCGACGGTCTCGGGGATGCCGGGCACGTTGCTGCTCATCGCCGGTGGCGACGGCAAGGGGCAGGACTTCGCTCCGCTCGCCTCGGCACTCACGGGTCGTGCGCGGGTCATATTGCTCATCGGGCGCGATGCGCCGCGACTCGCCGCAGCGCTCGAGGAGGGCTTCGAGCTCGTTCGGTGCGCTTCGCTCGAAGAGGCCGTCGATGAAGCCGCGAAGCGCGCATCGACCGGTGAGATCGTGCTGCTCTCGCCGGCCTGCGCGAGCCTCGACATGTTTCGTGATTATGCCGAGCGCGGTGATCGTTTCGCCGCCGCGGTCGGGAGGTTGCCCGCATGAGTACGTTCACGTTACCCGCTCGCGGTGGCGCTCGTCCCACCACGATTCATCTCGATCTCATCACGCTGCTGATCGTCTCGTCGATCGTGCTGCTCGGCCTCGTGATCGTCACGTCCGCCTCGATGTCGATCGCCAGCAAGGAGGCGGGTGATCCCTTTCTCTATCTCGAGAGGCAGTTCGTGCTCGTGGTAGCCGGCGCCATCGCAGCATCGTTCGCCTTTGCGATTCGAACGGAGTGGCTAGAGAAGTCGGCCCTATTGTTGCTCGCACTCGCCGGCGTACTGCTGATCGCTGTACTGATCCCCGGAATCGGTCATTCGGTGAACGGCAGTCGTCGTTGGATCCGACTCGCAGGTTTCAACTTTCAGGCCTCCGAGGCGGCTCGCGTGATGGTACTCATCTTCATCGCCAGCTACGCAGTGCGTCGCGAAGCGGAGTTACGCAGCTCGCTGCTCGGGCTCATCAAGCCCTTACTCGTGGTGGGCATATTTTTTGGTCTGCTCTTGATGGAGCCTGATTTCGGTGCCGCGGTGGTGCTCACGGCTACGGCGTTCGGCGTGCTCTTTCTGGCCGGCGCGCGATGGCGTGATGTGATCGGTCTTGCGGTGATCGGGACCGGGCTGCTCGTGGCGGTGGCGATGTCCTCGCCGTATCGTCTGCGCCGACTCACGTCGTTCCGTAATCCTTGGGAAGACCCCTTCGATAGCGGATTCCAATTAACGCAAAGCTTGATCGCCATCGGTCGTGGTGGATGGACGGGCGTCGGCTTAGGTGAGAGCGTGCAAAAGCTCTTCTATTTGCCCGAAGCCCATACCGATTTTCTCTTTGCCGTGCTCGCCGAGGAGCTCGGTCTGCTCGGTATTTTGTTGACCATCGGGTTGTTCGTCGCGCTGGCCTGGCGCGCGCTCTACATCGCGCGACTCGCCAACGAAGCGGGTCTCAAGTTCCAGTCGTATCTCGCTGCAGGGTTCGGCATCTGGGTGGCGATTCAGGCGTTCATCAATATGGGGGTGAACATGGGCGCATTGCCGACCAAAGGCCTCACCTTGCCCTTCATGAGTTACGGTCGATCGAGTTTGATCGTGACGCTCGCTTGGGTGGGTGTGCTGCTGCGGGTGTATCACGAGGCCGCTCAGGCCTCGCGAGGAACGACTGCCGCGAGTCTTCGAGGGGATAGCGCCGTACGTCTGCGCGGCGGAGCAGGGGAGGCGGTTGAAGCGTGAGTAAACCCTGCGTCATGATCATGGCGGGCGGCACCGGCGGGCACGTGTTCCCGGCGTTGTCGCTTGCGGGTCTGCTGCGATCTCGAAATATCGAGGTCGTCTGGCTCGGCACGCGCGCAGGCATCGAATCACGTCTCGTGCCCGCAGCGGGGATCGACGTCGAGTGGATCGATATCGGCGGCTTGCGTGGCAAGGGTCTCTCGACACTTTTTGCTGCGCCGGTTCGGCTCGCGCGAGCGCTCTGGCAGGCGCTCGCCGCCGTGCGACGTCATCAGCCCCGTGTCGTCGTGGGTTTGGGGGGTTACGTCACCGGACCCGGCGGACTCGCCGCGTGGCTCGCGCGACGCCCACTCGTCATCCACGAACAGAATGCCATCGCAGGTTTCACCAACCGACTGCTCGCTCGATTCGCCACGCGCGTGCTCGAGGCATTCTCCGGTAGTTTCGGACCCCGCGTACACGCGACGACGGTCGGTAATCCGGTCCGCACCGAATTCTTTGAACTGCCGACACCCGCGGTGCGTTACGGCTCGCGGCAGGGTCCGTTGCGCGTGCTCGTCGTCGGCGGCAGTCAGGGCGCACAACGCCTCAATGCGGTGTTGCCCGAGGCGGTCGCCTCGCTTGCCGGTAAGGTCGATCTGCAGATTCGCCATCAAACCGGCGCGCGCACACTCGAGAGCACCCGCGAGGCCTATGCATCTCACGGCATCGCAGCCGACGTGAGCGCATTCATTGACGATATCGCGATGGCCTATGCAGAGGCGGATCTCGTGATCTGCCGCGCGGGTGCACTCACGGTCTCGGAGCTCGCTGCGGCGGGAGTCGCGGCGATTCTCGTGCCCTTTCCTGCAGCGGTCGACGATCATCAAACGCGCAACGCCCGTTTTCTCGTCGAGCGCGATGCAGCCGTTCTTCTGCCCGAGCGTGAGCTTACGGCGCAGCGATTGGCCGCCGAGCTCGAGCGCTTCGCGGCTGATAGGGCGGCGCTCTGTCGTATGGCCGAGCGCGCACGGAGCTTGGCGCGACCCGATGCGACCGACGAACTGGCGAAAGCCTGCCTCGTCGCCGGAGGTCTTGCGACATGAACATGGAACGTATGCGTCGCATCCACACCATTCACTTCGTCGGTATCGGCGGCAGTGGCATGGGCGGTATCGCCGAGGTGTTACTGAACCTCGGTTATCGGGTGCAGGGCAGTGATCTCAAGCCCAACGCGGTGACCGAGCGTCTCGTCGGTCTCGGGGCTGAGATCAAGTTCGGACACGCCGCCGAAAATGTGTCGAGTGCCGATGTCGTCGTCGTGTCGACGGCGGTCTCCAAAGAAAACCCTGAGGTGGCCGAGGCGCTCGCGCATCGCGTTCCGGTCGTGCCGCGCGCAGAGATGCTCGGTGAGCTCATGCGCTTCCGTTCGGCGATCGCCGTCGCCGGAACGCATGGCAAGACGACAACGACGAGTCTCGTCGCCTCCGTCCTCGCCGAAGGCGGCGAGGACCCGACTTTCGTGATCGGCGGTCGCTTGAAAAGCGCCGGGACGAATGCCCGACTCGGTGCCGGTCGATATCTCGTCGCCGAGGCCGACGAGAGCGATGCCTCGTTTTTGCATCTGCAGCCGCTCATCGCCGTGGTGACGAATATCGATAACGATCACCTCGGCACACACGAAGGCGATTTCAATCGCCTGCGTCAAAGCTTCGTCGATTTTCTGCATAACCTTCCGTTCTACGGTCTCGCGGTGCTCTGTGCCGACGATGCCGAAGTGCGCGGTATCCTGCCTCGAGTGGGTCGTCCGATCACCACGTACGGCATCGACGAAGGCGCGGATGT
>JAFMKA010000054.1 GCA_017853175.1 Steroidobacteraceae bacterium
TGCTCTCTCTCAGCGAAATGATCTTCGGTATGGTCGGCCTCCTGATTCTCCTCATCGGCGGAGTCGGGGTATTCGGGTTGCGCATGCTGTCGAAAATCCGGTCTACGTCCCGCAACTCCCAGCCCAATTCGGGCGATCAACCCAGAGCAAATACATGATTCGCGTCACTTATCTCAGCCAGACTTCCGAACCCCTTTCCGCCGACGGCTTGCTCGGGTTATTAACCCAGTGCCATCGCAACAATACTGCGAAGGGGCTCACCGGAATGCTGCTCTTCGGCAACGGCACCTTTTTACAATCAATCGAAGGTGAAGCGGCTGTCGTCGATCCGCTTATCGAGCGGATCTCAAAAGACCCTCGTCATCGCGATATCAAGATCTTACGTCGCGATGAAATCAAAGAACGTCAATATGCCGAGTGGAGCATGGGCTTCGAGCGCGTCACCGAATCCACGCTCGCCGCCATCCCGAGCTTACGCAACTTCGGCCTTCGAAATTTCACCGCCGACTATCTGAGCACGCATGACGATGTGGTTGAGACGTTGCTCGACCGCCATCGCGCCCCGCACTGGGACCCCCTAATCCGCGAACTCGACGCGCGAGACAAACTCATCAAAGAACTGAGGACTGAGCTCGCCAGTTCCAGAAACGATGTCGAGATGGCTGCGCTCGTTCTCGAAACTGTCGTCGAAGTGGCTACGAATGGTCGGCTTGATGAAGCGCACCTCGAAATATGTCGCTCGACGTTGGGCTCACTGAGGTAAATCTTCCGCCTTCGATGAAAGAATCGACGAAAGAAATTTTGGTATTTCTGCTTACGGGTATCGCGGCCGTCTTGCTGTTTTCGGGGTATAAAATTCTCGCCATGCTCGGCGTGAAACCATGATCGACCCGCTACCCGAACGATCATCCGCTCGTCGTCTGCTGATCATCGAGGACGATCGCTTACTACGCGATCATTTGGTTCGTGCGACTGCAGGGTCTTCCGACTGGTCTGTCATTGCTGCGGGCAACATGGCTGCCGCACGCGCGCAGCTCGAGAAATACACCATCGATGCCGTTTTTCTCGATCTTGGCTTACCCGATGGAGACGGGCTGGCGCTGATTTCCGAATTCCGTCGCGCGAATCCGGCCTGCGAAATCTTGGTGATCACGGTCTTTGCCGACGAGAAGCATGTCATTCGCAGCCTCGAGGCCGGCGCGTCAGGCTATATCTTGAAATCTGATCTCGCGGAGTATGCGGGTCGGCTGGTGTCGATCATCGAATCGGGCGGCTCACCCATCAGCCCCGCCATCGCTCGCTCACTCATCAATCGCTTACGCCCGACGCCAGAGGCGGCCGAGTCGCAAGGGCTACTCTCGCAACGCGAGTCGGAGGTACTCGTCCTCTGCGCAAAAGGCCTTCGTTATGCGGAAATCGCCGAAGTACTCGGCGTCTCTAGCCATACCGTCAACACACATCTCAAAAGCGTTTACCGAAAGCTCATGGTGCACTCGAGAGCAGAGGCAGTCTTCGAGGCGAGGCGCCACGGCTTACTCAATGATTAATGATTAGAGCGCTTGGCACGCTTCTGATTTCTTTCTTGCTCGGCGGGCCGATGCAAGTTGCCCACTCGAGCACGACGCCGCCCAGTCAAATAACGCGGGTCGAGTTTTGTGAAATCTCAGTTGAGACCAAGAATAGCCCCGCGGGGGAAGGATGCCGGTTCGAGTCGGTCGCATTGCCTCACAGCTGGATACCCTCGAGAGAGGGGCTCTCGACGGGTCTTTATCGAATCGAGATTGCGCGACCCGCGCCTGGCGCCTACGGACTGATCCTCAATCAACTCGCGTTAGATGGCACCCTTCGCATAGACGGGCACGCGATCGTCGACGATCTGAGCTCCGATCGACCGAGGCGTTGGCGATATTGGCCCATCATGGGGTCGTTCAATGTCGATCGCTCGGATCAAAAGACGCTCGTCATTGAAGTCGTCGCGCGAGGTCACTCAGAACTCAAAAATGGTTTGGGCGGCGTCGTTATCGACTCACTACCAAAAATTGAGGTGGAGTATCGAAAACGGCTCCAATTTGAGGTGATTCTCATCGCCGCATTGGCCTTCGCCGCGATTTTCGCCGGTGTGATCGGCCTCGCGATCAGCGACCAAAGTAATCCGACCTCTCGCATTCTCAACGTTGCATCATGGCTCTCCATCGTTGGCGGACTTCGATGCGTACACAATCTCGTGGTGGAGATCCCTCTTCCCGTCGTCATCTGGCAACGAATAGGCCTGTGGCTCCTGGCAACGGCGGGCGCTCTATCCCTCCACGTGGTCGTCACCTATCTCGCAGGGGAGCGTTCAAGTCGCAAGCCGATTGCAGTCAGCATCGCCGTCATCACGATACTGCTCGCCATTCCAGCATCGCTCATCGACCCGCACGTCATAAGCAATATCGTTTTCTCGACGCTCATCGTACTCGCTCTGGGTCTTCTCGCGATGTTGGCTTGGCGACTTCGGAGCAAGGCGGATGCAGTGGGCGTCACGATTTTTGCGATCTTCATGATCGCGCTGGCGAGCGGAATACATGATCTTGTGGTGCACTTGAGCAGCGCGACCCTATCTGGCCAGTATCTGCAAACCTGGACCCTTCCAGCCGTATTGGCAATCTCCGTCGCTGCGCTCGCCAACCGTGCGGCACATCAGCGGGATATCGAGCGTCAACTACAACAGGCGACGCTGCGACGCGAAGAACTACTTCGTGATCTCCACGATCGAATTGGAAGTCGACTCGTCGCGCTATCGTTTCACGCACAACACGCCACTCAAGATCAGGCCTTGGTCGATGAAATCAAGTCACTCATTCATGAGGTACGCCTGATCCATGGTGCCGTCGCAGCCGAAGCCACCTCCCTCGAGTCCTTACTCGCAGATCTACGTCATCTTTATTCGCGTATCGGCGGCGGTCGATTGCCGATCAGTTGGGACATTATCGATCTCCCAGGGCCTCTCAAGCTCGCGGCAGACCAAGCGATCGCCGTACTGCGTATCGTCGAGGAAGCCGTAGCAAATATCATCAAGCATGCCGATGCAGCGCAAATCATCATTCGCTTGACGGGCCCCAGCGCCGACCACATCGCGACGCTCGATATCATCGATAACGGCGCCGGAGAGTTCCGCCCCGGAGAATCAGGCGGACTCGAAAACATGCGTTTACGCGCCATACAGTCGGGCCTCGGTCTTGAGCTGCTGCGGTTGCCCGACGGAAAAGCCGTACGAATCCTATTTCCCCGATAAAACGACGCCCCGCAGAACGGCCATTGAGCCATGCCGTATGAGAGGGTGGCCGACCCTCACGGGTAGGATATCGACGACCACTTAAGGTCTTGAAGGGGGTTGATCATGATTTTGTTGACGGGCATTACGGGCAATATCGGCGGAGCAACGGCACGGGCCCTACTCGAAAAAGGCGTTCGCTTTCGTGCGCTCGTGCGCGATCGCGCCAAGGCGAGCGCTTGGGCCGATCAAGGTGTCGAGCTCGTGCAAGGCGATTTTGAAGATCCGGAATCTATCCAGCGGGCTTTCGTCGGCGTTGATCGTGCCCTGCTCGTGTTGCCGAACGGTGAGGTTCAGGAGCGACTCGAGCTCGCATTCATTCGCACCGCAAAAGATGCCGGCTTACCCTGGATCATCAAACTCTCATCTCCCGAGGCCGTGCGCGGTACCCAGAGTCCGATCCCGCTTGCACACATCGCAGCCGAAGACGCCATCATGACATCGGGGATGAAGTGGACGTTCGTTCGTCCGAGTTTCTACATGCAGAACTTCCGCGGTTCAGTCAAAGCCGCCAAAGCGACGGGCAAGCTGTCCATGCCGATGGGTAACGGCACGGTAGCCGTGACAGATAACAACGACGCCGGACAATTTATCGCACACGTACTCACCGATGCCGACTCTGCGAGGCATCAAAGCCAGTGCTACGACATCACCGGCCCAGACCCGGTCATGAATTTTCATGACATCGCGAAAGTGATTAGTGAAGTGATCGGTCAGCCTGTGGTGTATGACAATTACGATCCCAAGGCTTTCCAAGAGGCTATCCGGCCTTTCCATCGCAACCAATGGCACTCAGATGCCGTTGCGACACTGTTTGCCGAAATCGCGAACGGCCGCACGCCCGGCCACAAAACCGATACGTTCCAGAAGATCATGGGGCGCCCGGGTCGATCGCTGAGGGAGTATTTAAACACCTTGGTGTGAGGACTCTAAAATCAAATACTCCAACGCCCAGCAGTGCCCGTTCTCTTTGAAGGTTATTCGGCGCGGGTCACTCGTGACGTCGATATTCGAAGCGCGCTCGAGTGGGCGATTCGTCGCCGGCGCCGGATCGTCGGTATTGATGATCGCCACAGCGCTATCCGCGCAGCGGCCATGCTCGCGAGCGCCGTGCGTCCAATCAACGAATCCGTAAATCTGGAACGGATCGACGAACACCATCCGGATTTTCAAAGGCCCCCTCGCCCGCTCGCGTAACCGCTCGCAAAGGGCATCGAGGACGTAGGCACCGGAACTATGAGCAATAAGCTCCAAATCGAGCGGTCGCGGATTCGTCGCCAACCTGTCGACGATCTGATCGGCCACCTGACGCCCCGCCTCCTCGGCACTCGCGGCCGCGCGAAGACGGGTATCGGACCACGGATCCCAGCGCACGAAGGTCGCAACCTTCCCCGCGCGCTGAAGTGCAGCAATGAGCCTCGGGAACTGCGGATTGTCGGCATCGACGCTGCCGTGAAACACCAGCGTCATCGAAGACTCGTTGGGCAAAGATAGTCGGGGCAGCGTGAAGGTGAGCGGGGTTCGGCAGTAAAGCTCCATCGCCGCGACCGCTCCGATCAGCGCGAGCGCCGATGCCCCGATCCATTTGAATCGCGTCGTCATCGCCGTTTGAACTGATAACTACCGGAGACGGGAACTTTGAATACCACGCTACCGTCTTGGCGCACCCCCGATTCTTGGTACCAAATCTGATCGCGCGCAATCACCACCCGGGCGTTGATGGTCATATCAGTCCGCGTCTGCTGCGAAATGATTCGGCACTCACCACGCGGAATTTCTCCGATGAACACGTCGGCGTGACGCCGGAACGGCAATCGACAGGCGGCAGGATACGGAATCAAATCTTCTCGAGTGATGTCACGAAGTGCCGTATTTGACTTTAGATGTGCATCGCGCCATCGGTCGGGATCGCGCAGCGTGAAGAAATCCATGACTAATGCGTTACGCTGTTCGTCGACCGCGAACGTCCAGATTCGCTGCCTCTGTAAACGGCCTTCAGGACTACCGATGGGCCATTGCAGATAAATGACATTCGCCCCGAGTGCGGGCGCCTCAACCTGCGCGAACACAGGGAACAAAAGATCCGGGGCGCCTGATGCCTCGGGCGCAGACTCCAGCAAGAAGTTCTCGCCACGGACGACTTGCTGCCGATTGTCGAATTCGCCGGCGATCCAACCGAGTAGCGTAGCGAGCTCGGTGGCGAGCGTAGTCTGTGCCAAACCATCGCCTGCCCCAAAGAGAAGCACTATGGCGATGATGAGCTTTCGCATGAAAGTATGTTACTTAAAACTGCGATAAATATTCTTTGAAGCTTCGGAGAGCGTCTTGCGCTTGCTCGGTGAGGCCGACTGACTTTTCGCGTCGATCTTCACGAGTGCCGACACCGATGCCGAGCAAACCCAGCTTCTCGAGGCGATAGATCAGTTTGCGACAGGCTCGATAGCCACCGAGACCTTCCGCTCTCAGCGCGTCGATAAGATTGGAAATCGAGTCGCCGTTATGCCGCGCAACGATGATGAGCGCGGGGATCAAGTTGAGATGCTTCATCACACCTTGGAGACCAATTAATTGCTCCAAGAATTGTACTAAACGGCATTCCCGATGTAACGGAAAACGTTATTTTCCCACCTCGCGGATGAGCGAAGCGTAGGCTGCAAAGTATTCGAGAGCCTTCTCCGTCGGAACCACCAACTTGACCCGCGCGTCATCTTCGACACTCTCGAAAGTGATGAGTCCCGCGTCCTTCAATTGATAGATTCGCTTGCGAACGGTGTTGACGTGCCCCAGATCACGCCGGATCAGCAACTTGTACATCGGATAGGGCTCGCCGCGCTTCCAAGCCTGGGCGATCTCGGCAAGCAGTGCCTCGGTATTTGGCGTCGACAGCAGATCTGTCGAGGGCAGATCTTTGAGCGCCCCGAGCAACCAGCGGAAGCGAAGATATAACTCGACCAACTCCTTGCGGGGTTTTGGCATGATTATGGGGCTCCGAGATGCCGCTTGCGGCTTTCAAAAAATACGACAACCCGCTTCAAACCGTACAGTAATAGTAGTGCTCCGAAGAAGTCACCGACGAACATCATCAGAAAATCATCGTTGACCGGCTGCTGCTCATGATCGTAAATCAGCCTTACCGAAACGTGCCCGGCCGAGTTGAGAATCGCCGAGACGAAGGCCAGGAGAATGAGACGCCGTCCGTCGATCTCGGGGATACCCTCCCCTAGGCGAGGCAACAGCCGTCTCCCCGGCCACGCCCGAATGGTGAGCCACGCCGCAAAATAGGCCGCCACCCCGGGAACAAAAGCAATGGGAAGATGAAGCAGCGGGTCCGGCGTGAGGCCATCCAGCTCGAGCCCTCTCAAAATCTGCGCCCCGATCGAGAAGCCAAGGGCTCCTGATACCCCAAATAGCAGCACCAGCATCATGCGAAGCCCGTGCGGCAGGTAGATCCAGTTGATTCCGGAGACGTACTCGGTCCAAGAAAAGGCGAGCGCATAAAACGGAACGAACACGCACCACGCGATGGCCGAGATGGCCACGAACAACAGAAACAAACCCCCTCGAATCATGATGGCAGGTTAGGTAATCAACCGAAGTCATTCAAGGCTCGAAATTAATACGCATCCCTAGGCTGCGTCATCTTCGCTCTCGCGTGACACGTTAAAGTACGACCAGTCGTCCGGGTCGTTCCGGCGCCTGGCTCAATGGTGAACCCCATGATCATCCGCTCTAACTCTCGACTCCCCCACTACGGTCTGCTCGCGCTTGCCACCTTTGCACTTGCCCTGACGCCCCTCGATAGTCGTGCCGACCTCGACGACGTGGGCGCCTTGACTCAAGCCCAGTTCAAGCCGTTCGCTCGAGATCTGGTCTCGGCTCTTAGCTACAAGGCGATCACCCCAGCTGAGCCGCTCGGTATAGCGGGATTCGACATTGGCGTTGGTTTATCGGTGATTCAGACCGATACCGATCTACCCTGGGGTATCGCGCTCGGTAGCGAAAAGAGCTACCTCGCCGTCCCGCGCATCTCGCTACAAAAGGGCCTGCCCTTCGGCGTCGACGTGGGTGGCTTATATGCCACCGTGCCGGGCACGGGCATTCAATTCTTCGGTGCAGAGGTTAAGTACGCGCTCGTCGAAGGCAGCGTGGCCCTACCGGCCATCGCGATTCGGGCCGCGACGACGAAGCTCACGGGCGTCGATCAACTCGATCTCGATACTCGGAGTCTCGAACTCACGGTCAGCAAAGGACTCCTCAACGTCACGCCCTATGCCGGCGTCGGCAAAGTGTGGGGCGACGTCACACCACAGAACTCGGCGCTCAAAGGCCTAGTGCCTCTCAAACGAGAGTCGCCCGACATGGCGCGCGTTTTCGCCGGACTCAACTTCAGCATCTTCCTCGGCAGCGTTGCCCTCGAGGTGGAAAAGACGGGTGACAACCTCGGCGTATCGACGAAGATCGGCCTTCGATTTTGATGATCAAAGGGCGAAGCCGTAGACATAAACCGGCAGCGAGGTCACTCCGGTCACCAGCATCCAGATCATGCCGATACGACCCCAACGCCGGTGAGTCGGGCTGAAGGCCCCCGGAATCGGCGGGCTCGGGAATCGACGCAGCGACATGACGATAAGCGTCGCCCAAATGATGATCGTGGTAATCGCAAAGAACGTGTGAAAATAAATCCAGAAGTCGAGCGTGAATGAGCCCGCATAGCCGCTCGCTCGGGTCGCTTCGAAAATCCCCCCCTTGCAGTCTGAGGTTGTACTCGAATAACCCCACGACCACCGCAAGCAACAAGGCAAGACTCACCTGCAGGGTTTTGTGCAGGCCGTACTTTCCGCGCCGCGCGAGGCGCCAGTTGTACAGGACGATCGGCACGACGGCGACTAACGCCACGATCACGACGTCCATGAGAAAATCGGCGCGCGTACCCAAAAAACCTTGAGGAAACATACTGACCTCCCCAGCCCTCAGCGAGTCGTGCCCGCGGGCGTACCTATGATTCGATTCAACTCGATGAAGTTACCGTCGGCATCCCATACGGCACTGAACAGCACGCGAATCACACCGCCGTTCGCTGCGGGATAATCAATCAGACGAGGCGACTCGGCCACCGTGACATGCGGTGTCGTCCGAATTCGCTCTATTCGACTCTCAAGATCCTGAAGATTGAAAACCAAGATGGGGTCTCCCGCCTGCGCTCGACGAAACTCGGGTGGCGGGATGGGCGCAGTCGGGTTCAGCCGCTGCATCAGTCCGAGTACCCCAACGAAATCGTCATTCGCCCGCAAAAGCACGAGTCGAGTCGCGCCTCCGATGACCTCGTCATAAATGACTTTGAGCCCGAGGGTGTCACGGTAAAGCGGAAGCGATTTGTCGATGTCTCGAACGACGAGGGTCGTTCGCCGAAGATCGACCGGGATACGCTCGGACTCCGGAACCGGCGCGGCCGATAACGCAGTGGATAGAAAAAAATATAGAAAAATAGCGGAAATAACGCGGGAAAACGGCATGGTGATCACCCCTGTTTCGAGCGGCTCTGTTCGATCGCCAAAAGAGCGGCCGCCTCTCTCTCGGGCGAGAGCCCGGCCTTCAGTTTCGTTCGCTCAGATTCGGGCCGCCCAAGGTACCAAGCGAGCGTGTCGCGCACCGTGACGCGCATCGGCCGAATGGAGAGCCCCGCTTTGAGCGCGCGATCAGCGGACGTTGCTGCAAAACCGACGTTATCGCCCTCAGAGGGCGCCCATACCGGCATGTCTGCCCAAGCCGTAATTTTTTGTTCGTCCAGCGTTTTCGTGCTGACCCACTCTGCTTTAGGCGCGACGGTGGGTGGGGCGAGCGCGTTGGCGGCAGCCATCGATTCATTGACGACCTCTCCGATCGTGAAACGCCCCGGGGGCGACAACGCATTGAAGGTTCCGCTCGTCCCGTCCTCGATGAGGCGCAAGGTGAAGGCTGCGAGATCTCGCGCGTCGATGATCTGAACCGGATCGCGTGGATCATTCGGCGCGATCATCCGACCGCCGCGCGCCGCGCGAGCGGGCCAGTAGGTGAACCGATCGGTATTGTCATCGGGGCCGACGATCAGCCCCGGACGGATGATCGACGTTCGACGTTCACCAAAGACCGCGCGCGCAGCGGTTTCGCAAAGCGCCTTGAGCGGACCATACGTCGCGCCATCGACGGTTTCGACGGATTCGTCGGTCAGTTTGCCGACGGACGACGCTTCGTCATTGGCTCTCGCGAAGTTCTCGTAGACCGAAATGGTCGAGATGAAGACGTAGCGGGCCACCCGCGGCTCGAGGAGCGTGGCGGCGTCACGAATCTGTCTCGGCACATAACCCGAGTTGTCGATGACGGCATCCCACTGCCGTCCCTCGAGCGATTTCAGATCGCCGTTTCGATCACCGCGAAGACGCTCGATGTCGGGAAATCGATCGGTATTCGTACGGCCGCGATTGAAGAACGTGAGGGTATGACCCCGAGCGAGCGCGAGCTCGGTCATGTGCAATCCGATGAATCGAGTGCCGCCCAAGATGAGCAGGCGCAGCGGACGTTTGGATGTCTCGAGGGCGACGCCGTCGAGCGAGGCCACGGC
The DNA here is from genome assembly GCA_017853175.1 of Steroidobacteraceae bacterium. Taxonomy (GTDB): domain Bacteria; phylum Pseudomonadota; class Gammaproteobacteria; order Steroidobacterales; family Steroidobacteraceae; genus UBA964. The sequence continues at coordinate 9,912 of JAFMKA010000054.1, forward strand.
GAGGCTCGCGCCGGCCGCGGAAAGGAAGTTTCTGCGTTTCATGGAACGCACGATAGCAAAAGAAAAACCCCGTGAACCTTACGGCTCACGGGGTCTTCTTTGATAAGGACCCTGACGGTGACCTACTCTAGCGTCGCAACAGGCGAAACT
>JAFMKA010000013.1 GCA_017853175.1 Steroidobacteraceae bacterium
CGATCGTCGTTCGCGGCGCTCGCCAGAATAATTTGAAGAATCTCGATATCGAGATTCCGACAGGCCAACTCGTCGTCGTGACCGGAGTGTCGGGCTCAGGAAAGTCTTCACTCGTTTTTGACACGCTGTACGCAGAGGGGCAGCGGCGCTACGTCGAAACATTCTCGCCGTATGCGAGACAGTTTCTCGACCGGATGGATAAGCCTGCGGTCGATGCAATCGAAGGGATTCCACCTGCCATCGCCATCGATCAGACGAATCCGGTGCGTACGTCGCGCTCGACCGTCGGCACGATGACCGAGCTTAACGATCACCTGAAGTTGTTATTTGCACGTGCCGCACACTTGCATTGCCGTCGATGCGGCGAAGCAGTGCGTCGAGATACGCCAGAGAGTATTCGCGCAGACCTTGAGCGTCGGTCTGCTACGGCAGGCGACCCGCGACTGCTCATGTGCTTTGAAGTTAAGGTTCCGAAAAATTTTAAAGACACGGAAGTGACTGAACTGCTCGAGAAGCAGGGTTACACCCGAATCCGATCGCGCAGCAAGGAGGCGGTCGAGGTCATTCAAGACCGGCTGCGCCTCCGAAATGCAGACCCAGCGCGAGTCGCTGACTCTCTAGAGGCTGCATTACGAGTAGGCCGCGGACGAGTACACGTACATGTACTTGATCCAGACGACACTGAGACCGTTCGAGAGACCTGGTATTACTCGAGCACTCTGCACTGCGCTCGCTGCGACATCTCTTATCGTGAGCCGACACCGAGCAGCTTTTCCTTCAACTCTCCCGTTGGTGCCTGTGAATCTTGTCGTGGCTTCGGTCGCATCATCGGCGTCGATTACGGTTTGGTTATTCCCGATCACGGTAAGACTCTGCGGAGCGGCGCCATTAGGCCATGGCAAACCGCCTCCTATAGTGAATGTCAGGACGATCTCGAACGACTCGGCAAGAAACGCGGAATTCCTCTCGATTTGCCCTGGAGAGAGTTAACCGACGCACAGCGCGAATGGGTCATCGAAGGCGAAGGTAAGTGGGCTCGAAATACCTGGTACGGCGTCAAGCGGTTTTTTGCTTGGCTCGAGACCAAAGCCTACAAAATGCATATCCGAGTGCTGTTGTCGAAGTACCGCGCGTACACGCCCTGTACCGCGTGTGACGGTGCCCGGCTTAATTCTGAGTCACTGCTGTGGCGACTCGGCGATGCCCGACTCGCCGATGCAGCGCTCGCAGAGCGGCCTCGATTTATGCCGCAAGGCGTCGAGTGGACGCGAACGACGCTCGACTCGCTAGGCGGGCTATGCCTGCACGATCTCATGCTCCTGCCCATCGAGAGATCACGAGACTTTTTCGATGGGTTGCGTCTTCCCGGTGCGCTCGATGAAGCAACCGAGTTGTTACTGGCTGAAATCCGAGGGCGCTATAAATATTTATGTGAGGTGGGACTCGGATATCTAACGCTCGATCGACAGTCTCGCACCTTATCGGGCGGTGAAGTTCAGCGTATCAACCTTACGACGGCGCTCGGCACCTCTCTCGTTAACACGTTATTCGTTCTCGATGAACCGTCTATCGGCCTGCACCCACGCGACATGCAACGCGTGATCGGCGTAATGCATCGGCTGCGCGACGCCGGAAATTCTTTGCTCGTCGTCGAGCATGACCCGCAGATCATGCAGCAAGCCGATCGACTGCTCGACATGGGCCCGGGCGCCGGAGAGCACGGGGGCGAAATCGTCGCATGGGGCACACCCAAAGAGGTATGCGCGACGAAAGCTTCGATGACGGGGGCTTATCTCATCGGTAAGCGTCGGGTCGAACTACCGGCTTCTCGCGAGTCAGCGAAGCGTGACGATCAAAAATGTCTTGAGCTGCTCGGCGCAGCACAACACAACCTAAAGCATATCGATGTTCGGTTTCCGCTCAACCAGCTCGTTTGTATCACCGGGGTCTCGGGATCGGGTAAATCGACACTGATGCAGGACGTGCTTTACCCCGCCTTACTCAAACACCTGGGTCGTCCGACCGAAGCCGCAGGGAGTCATGAAGGGTTGAACGGTGCCGAGCACGTTACAGATGTCGTGTTTGTCGACCAAACACCGATCGGCCGGACTGCTCGCTCAAACCCCGCGAGTTACGTCGGTGCTTTCGATGTCGTGCGCGATCGATTCTCGAAGCTCGCGGAATCTCGCGAGCGCGGCTATACGGCGGGGACATTCAGCTTCAATTCGGGTACGGGGCGTTGCCCTGCGTGCACCGGTAGTGGGTTCGAACACGTCGAGATGCAGTTTCTGTCGGATGTTTACCTCCGATGTGGCGAGTGCAACGGCTCACGATATCGCACCGAGACACTGGAGATTCGTCATCCTGGCCCGAACGGGCGCTCCGCGAGCATCTCCGATGTGCTCGAGATGACTGTCACAGAGGCGCTCGTCTTTTTCTCGAGTGACTCCGAACTTGCGGCGCGCCTCGCCCCGCTCGCCGATGTCGGACTCGATTACCTCAGGCTTGGTCAACCCGTTCCGACACTTTCGGGCGGAGAAGCCCAACGTCTCAAACTTGCGGGCTTCCTTGCAGAATCTGCCGAGGGCGGTGGTAGCGGAAAACTGTTCTTGTTCGATGAGCCGACGACCGGTCTACATTTCGAAGATATTTCGAAGCTCCTGAAATCTTTTCGCAAACTGCTCGATGCCGGTCATTCACTGTTTGTCATCGAACATAACCTCGATGTCATTCGGTCTGCCGAATGGATCATAGATCTTGGTCCAGACGGCGGCGATCGCGGAGGCGAGCTCATCGCGTGCGGAACGCCTGAACAAATCGAACAGAACCCGCGCTCGCATACCGGCCGCGCTCTGCGTGAGGCCGTCAACTACGGAAGCTTTAACGCTACAGTGCGAGAGCCTGCCGCAGCTCGGAAAGCGCCAGTGCGAGAGAAATCGATCGTCGTCCGTAACGCACGCGAACATAACCTGAAGAATATCGACGTCGAAATTCCACGGAATGCGTTTACGGTGGTCACAGGCGTATCTGGATCCGGAAAATCGACCCTGGCATTCGATATCATCTTTAATGAGGGGCAGCGGCGTTATCTCGAATCGCTCAATGCCTACGCCAGACAATTCGTTCAGCCTGCCGCGCGACCCGAGGTCGACTCGATACGCGGTATCCCGCCGACTGTAGCCATCGAGCAGCGTACTAGCCGCGGCGGACGAAAAAGTACTGTCGCTACGCTAACCGAGATCTACCATTTTCTAAGACTGCTTTACGTCAAACTTGGTACGCAGTATTGCCCAGAGTGCGATGTCGCCATCGAACCTCAATCAGCCGAGGCCATCGCTGCGCGCATCATTAAAGACTTCAAGGGAAAGACCATCGACCTGCTCGCGCCGCTCATTGTGTCGCGCAAAGGGCTGTACACCGATCTCGCGAAGTGGGCGGCAGCAAAGGGTTATCGAGAGTTGCGAGTCGACGGCGAACGCCTGCCGGTGAAGCCGTGGCCACGCCTCGATCGGTTCAAGGAACACGACATCGAGCTCCCGATCGCTCGACTCGGTATCTCGGTTCGAGGCGAGACAGATTTACGTTCAAAACTCGCCGAGGCACTGCAGCACGGTAAAGGCGTCGTTCAAGTGCTGCCACTTGGCAGTCGAAAGCCGATCGTGTTTTCAACCAAAAGAGCGTGCCCAGAGTGCGGGACGAGCTTTGCGGAGCTTGATCCTCGACGGTTTTCTTTCAACAGCAAGCAAGGCTGGTGCGGAGACTGTTTCGGTACGGGGCTCGAACTATCGGGCTTCGATGAGGAGCAAACAGGCGAAGAGGCCTCCTGGAACGAATGGCATGACGGCGATGAGAAATCCTGTCAATCGTGTCATGGAGAAAGGCTCAATGAGATCGCGCGTTCAGTGCGATTCCGCGGAAAATCGATCGGTAGCTTCACCTGTCAACCGGTGTCGAAGTCGCTCGCATCCCTTCAAGGCCTCAAGCTCGATAAGCGCGAACGGGCCATCGCACGCGATCTCCTCACAGAAATTCGGACGCGGCTGGGCTTCCTCGAACGCGTCGGCCTCGGATATCTTGGTCTCGATCGCGCAGCGCCGACGCTCTCCGGCGGTGAAGCGCAGAGAATTCGCCTTGCAGCGCAGCTTGGCTCCAATCTTCGCGGTGTCTGTTATGTACTCGACGAGCCCACGATCGGCTTACATCCACGCGACAACCGTATCTTGCTCGAGGCGCTTGGCGAGCTCGCGGCGCATCACAATACGTTGGTCGTCGTCGAACATGACGAAGATACGATTCGACGTGCCGATCACGTCATCGACTTAGGTCCGGGGGCGGGCGTCCGAGGCGGACGAGTCGTCGGACGGGGCAAGCTCAAAGATCTCGTGGCGAATCCGGATTCCATCACCGGACGCTATCTTCGTCAGCCGCTCAAGCATGCCGCGAGCCCGCATCGTAACGTTGATAAGAAAACACCCTCTTTAATCATCGAAAACGCACGACTTCATAATCTCGCAGGTATCGATGCGCGCATCCCGCTAGGACGGCTCATCGTCGTGACGGGCGTCTCGGGCTCAGGGAAGTCGACATTAGCCCGCGATGTGCTCTATGCAAGCGCGCGAACGATCGTGTTGCAGGACGGAGACCCCGTCGGTTGCGCGGCGATCCGCGGTATCGAAGCGGTCGATCGGGTGCTGGAGGTTGATCAAACGCCCATCGGCAAGACGCCGCGCTCCTGCCCAGCCACCTACGTGGGCATTTGGGACGATATTCGGAAGATCTTTGCCAACACCAGCGAGGCGCGACTTCGGGGGTACAGCGCCAGCCGTTTCTCATTCAATACCTCTGGAGGGCGTTGCGAAGCCTGTGAGGGTCAAGGCGTACAGACTGTCGAGATGAGTTTTTTGCCCGATGTAAAAGTCACTTGCGATGTCTGCCGCGGTAGCCGATTCAATGCCGAAACGCTGTCGGTCACCTGGCGCGACCTCAGCATCGGGGATGTACTTGCGATGAATATCGAGGATGCAACCTCGTTCTTCGAATCACACGCGAGCTTGCATCACGTACTCAAATTACTGTGCGACGTCGGACTTGGCTATCTCACACTAGGCCAAGCGAGTCCGACGCTCTCGGGTGGTGAGGCACAGCGCATCAAGTTAGTGACCGAATTGGCGAAGGTTCGCGTCGACTTGCGAGCGCCGCTTCGTAGCAAACCCAAGCACACGCTTTATGTTCTCGATGAGCCGACGGTCGGACTACATATGGCAGATGTCGAAAAGCTCATACACGTATTGCACCGACTCGTGGACGCAGGCAACACCGTAGTGCTCGTCGAACACAATCTCGATGTCATCGCGGAGGCAGATTGGGTGCTAGACATGGGCCCCGAAGCCGGTAGCGGTGGAGGACGCCTCGTTGCAGAGGGCTCACCGCAATCGCTCGCCCTACGACCATCACGCTCTCATACCGGCAAAGCTCTCCGCGAGTTTCTGGCAGATCGCCGCGAGAAACGCTAGCCTCGCGTCCATGGCCCATGATCTTTCATGCTGGAAATGCGGCGCGTCTTTAGCGGCGTTATCCCTGCCGTTACGAAGGCTCGACGAATGCCCAAAATGTCGGGCAGAACTACATGTTTGCAAGCTTTGCGTCGATTACCACACCAGTATTGCAAAACAGTGCCGTGAGCCTACCGCCGAAGAGGTGAGAGACAAAGAACGCGCTAACTTCTGCGATCATTTCAAGCCTCGCGCCGGCGCATGGACGCCTGCGAATAACGCGGCCATCGATGCCGCTCGAGCAGAGCTCGAGCGTCTGTTCGGGAAAAAGTGACGCGTTTCGAACGAAGCGGTCTCCGTCTTGCGCCTCACGATATCGCGGTGCGTCGCTTCTCGTTATGGTTGCTCGCTGGATGGGCTGCGCTGATTGCGAGCGCGTCGCTTTATCCTTTCGATGTACAGCTTCGACTACTGTCTGATGCGCTGACATCAGGACTTCCTAGATTGCGCGAATGGCGTGAGCCGTCTCAGCGAGACACGATCGTCAACCTTCTGCTTTATCTACCACTCGGAATGCTCGGCTCTATGGCCCTAGAGAAGAGCCGATTTGCGCTCACGCGAATATTTTGGCCTGTCTGTGCGGCGGCCCTATTGTCGCTGGCGATCGAAGTGACCCAGCATGCACTGCCGGCGCGTGACCCCAGTCTTGCAGACTGGGTGTTCAATGTCGTCAGCGCAGCGCTCGGAACGCTGGTCGCTGCGCTGTACTCCGCTCTCCCCGTGAGACCGTTGTCTCGGCGTTTGCAACGGCTGGTGATCGGTCCAGCACCGGCGCTACTCGTTACCCTCTGGCTCGTTGCACATCTCGCCCCCTTCGTACCTAGGCTACGACCTGGTCGTATCGAAGCGGCTATCGAGACGAGTCTCACGATGCCCTTCGAGGCAGGAAAAATGTTTGGTTTCTTTGCCTGCTATTTGGTGCTCGGCGCTCTTTTAAGTGCGCTCTTGAGGCGCCCTTATTTTTGGTCTGCACTCCTGATGTTATTCGGAATCTCTGCAGGCGCACGACTGTTGTTCGTCGGTCAGCATCTGACTCCGGCTGAGGGTCTGGCGTTGGTACTGTCGCTGATCAGCATCGCTCTCATGCGAGTGATCCGTACCGTTCGCTGGGAGTCCCGAGCATTTTTTCTTGCCTGTGCAGCGTTGTTCATCTCAGGTATCTGGCCCTCGGACGCATCGATCAATGTCGCGGCGGAAGGTATTCTCTGGATACCGTTTGCTGAATTAGCCGGTACTCCCGGAGACCCAGGGGCGCTTCCACTACTTGAGCGACTTTTTCTCGGGATCGGGCTTGCCTGGCTCGCGTTACAAGGGGTTTCCGGCCGAGTGCCGCCCCTGCCCTTCGTCATTCTGGTCGCCATCGCGACCGAGTTCCTGCAACAATGGATTCCTGGGCGCTTGCCGGATACCTCCGATATCGCCGCACTGCTGATCGGAGCGGCGCTCGCCCAAACGCATACGAAAATTGATCCGCGAACCTAACGGAATTCTGCATGCTCGCCATTGTTCGTCGTCACGTCGTGGACCCCGTTCTCGGGCTACTTCGTCAGGGGCTCTCGCCCCGCGATCTTGCGTTATGTCTGGCGCTCGGAGCCGGAATCGGAATGTTCCCGGTACTGGGTGTCTCGACTCCAGCGCTGACGGTCATCGCCCTGTGGCAAAGATTGAACCTCGCAGCCATTCAATTGGTCAGTTGGCTGGTAGGGCCTATTCAGCTCGTGCTGATCATCCCCTTCATGAGACTTGGAGAATGGGTGCTCGGATCGACGCCTCAGCCAATGACGATAGAAGCCGGCATGGAAATACTCTCTCAAGGGGTGCTACACGCCATCGTCACCCTATGGGATGCCATCGTGCATGCCTCGGTGGGATGGGTACTTATCGGGCCGCTGGCGATTTTTGTACTCTATAGATCTTTGATTCCCATTCTCGAGCGCGCCCTAAAAACACTAAAGCCTTCGACGCCGAAATGACCGATACCGTTCAAACATCTCTTGCTATGCGCCTGGTCGAACAGGACCAAATCCCCGACTGGCTGATCCGTTATCGCATACGCGAATTACTGGCCCAGCGCATTCGAGAAGAAGACAAAGGCGATCCTGAATCTCAGCAGGCACATCTGATGCAGATGGTTCGCCGACTACGAGAGAGTCCGATTGCCATTCATACGGCGGAGGCCAATCAGCAGCACTACGAGGTTCCGACGGCGTTCTATCTGAAGGTTCTCGGTAAGCATCTCAAGTACAGCAGCTGCTACTACGATGACTTCAACATCGCTAGAGCTGCAGACAACCTCGATGTCGCCGAGGCACGAATGCTGGCGCTGACATGTGATCGTGCTCGTCTTCGCAATGGCGACAGAATTCTCGAACTGGGCTGTGGATGGGGCTCGCTGTCGCTCTGGATGGCAGAAAAATATCCCGACTCGCGAATCACGGCAGTATCCAATTCTCGCACTCAAAAATTGTTTATCGATGCGCGCGCTGCTGAGCGAGGGCTAAAGAACTTAGAAATCGTCACGTGTGACGCCAACAAACTTGAATTCGGCCCCGAGACGCGCTTTGATCGAGTCGTGTCCGTCGAAATGTTCGAGCACATGCGAAACTACGACACGCTGCTCGGGCGCATCGCTGGGTGGATGTCCCCCGGAGCGACTCTTTTCGTGCATATCTTTACGCATCATCGCTTCGCCTATACGTTCGAGGTGCGCGATGACACCGACTGGATGGCTAAGTACTTTTTTACTGGCGGCATCATGCCGAGCGACGACTTGCTACATTATTTCCAACGTGACTTGCAGCTCGTCGATCACTGGCAAGTCGACGGGCGGCACTACCAACTCACCTCAGAAGCTTGGCTCCAAAAAATGGATGCGAATCGGCCCTCGCTGATGCCGGTTGTTGCCGAAGCCTACGGCGCTGATCAGGCGCTGAAATGGTGGGTGTATTGGCGAATATTCTTCATGTCCTGCGCGGAACTATTCGGTTATCGGAGCGGACGCGAATGGCTGGTGTCTCACTACCTTTTCGAACGGCGTTAATACTCGTCGTTACCGGAACACTCTCGCTGCCTCTTGCGGCACAAGAGGCGGAACCCCTGCGGATTTTTGCTCAGTTCAAGTCGGCAATTGAAGCTAACGACTTGGTCGGTGCAGGTCGCCGAGCCGAAGAACTCGTCGATACGGTCGAGCGGCGGCACGGCAAAGACTCTCGGGAGCTCGTCAATCCGCTGACGAACCTCGGCACGGTGCAGTTTCGTCGTGGGGAGTTTGATCTCGCAGAGCGTAGTTATCAGCGTGCGATCGGGCTCATAGAGGGCGAGCTTTCCGGAGCCGATCGTCAGTTGATCCGCCCGCTTCAAGGCCTCGGTGAGACGTGGCTTGCCAGTGGGCGCCCTGCCGAAGCAGCGGCTGCGCTTAAGCGTGCCGTCGATCTTTCGCGCAATCTCGACGGTTTGTACAACATTGAGCAACTCGATAGTGTCGACGCACTGATCGAAGCCTACGTTACGCTGGGTCGAGATGCCGACGCCGAACGAGAGCATCAGTTTGCATTTCGTATCGCCGAATCAAACTTCGGCAAGCGCGATCTCCGGCTGCTTGAGCCCCTCGAGAAGTTAGCTCACTGGCATGAATCGATGGGTCGATATTCCACCTCACGAGGCCTGCATGCTCGCGCCCTTCAACTCGCCGAGGAGCTTTCGAGCGATAAGCCCATCGTCGGCGTCTCTGCACTGAGGGGACTCTCTCGAACCTGGATACTCGAGGCCATCTATGGACCAGAAGTCACGGAGGCTCAAGGTCTCGATACGGTGGAGCCGGGCGACTCTTTTTTCAATAATCCAGGTCAGGGGCGTCTTAACGCCGAAGGCTTGCGAGCCCTCAACTTCGCAGTCGATATCATCAAAAAAAGCTCGCCTCTCGATGCGAAGTTATTGGGCGAAACGATCGCGCAAATCGGCGACTGGCACCTGTTGAGCGGCAATTTCTCGAAAGCCACGAACTCTTACTCAGAGAGCTATAAGGTTCTCGATTCTGCGGGGCCCGAGGCGCGTCGCTTACTCGAAACCCCCAGGCGACTCGTTTATCGACCGCCTGCTATCTCCGCGCTCAGAATGAGGCCTCAAAACCGTGATGATTACGCTCTGCATACCGTCGAGATGCAGTTGAAAATCGGCCGGGATGGAAAGGTGCAGGATGCCGTGATAGTGAATTCCGCGGCACCCGAAAACAGTAATCGAGCGGCTCTGCTCGCAGCGCGAAAGGCTCGCTTCTCACCCCGTATCGAAGGCGGTCAAGCCGTCGAGACCGAGGGCTTGCGCATGACCGAACAACTAATGATCAAGGTGCAACGGGAGCCGGCGTCGACGAATTAGCCGTAGGACTTCCGGGCCTCCATGAGGGGTCGATTCTTCGAGAGATGCGAATCGGTACCGCCTCGATACGTAGACCACTCGCAGTTAGCGCTCTCATCGCATCTTCAGCGGTGACCTCGAGTCGCTTACCGTCGCCCAACACCTTGGCGACCTCAGTAGAAGGAAACTGCGTCAAAAATCGAGCGGCAGCATCACGCATTGCCGACTTCGACGCCTCTTCCATAGGGGAGGCGGAACCTAGGCCTTCGGCAGGGGCTGTACCGTACCCGGTGAGTGTCAGCGAGTCGAAGCGCTCGCCATTTGGCGCATAGACATCAATTCGATAGCGGATGGTCACTGCAACGTATTCACCGCCCGTCTCTTGAGCCGTCGCGAACGAGAACTGCTCAATTTTCGGCTCGAATAGAGCCTGTAGATCGGCGATCAGGCGCGCGCTTTCGAGATCGGTGAATTCATTGACCTCACGGAAGGTCGATTCAAGTACTCGGCGAGAGAACTGTTGCTGCCCTGCTCCGAGCATAATCGTCCAAGCCACACCGCCCCTCGTCTCGGTATGCGTGAAGTTCCGCTGTTCAGCAGGAATGACCAATCCGACCTTTGCCGGCAGCACGTCGATCAAGGCTTTCGGTAGTTGAGGTTGCGGAGCGATCTGTACGCCTCCACAAGCCGTCAGGGCCAAGGCTGCGCCAAAGATGACCGTTAGTCGCCGCCAATGCATGTCGTGACGCCTCCGATGTTCATGTTCACTGCACAGCTTTTGGTGTTCGTGAGCCCGACGAACGTTCCGTCGTTACGTTCGCACATCGCCCTCATTAAGGCGGAGAACCGAATGTTTGTAAACGGTGTCATCCCCGGGGCTTCCGGAAAGCCAACGGCGTGGATACGCACCCGTCGTCGACCGGATGAATCGGGGCGATTGATTCGATCGACGGCATCTAACGCCTGCTGAATCGACTCACCTGTGAATTCGTCGCCGAGGACATAAATGCTGATCCGCTTGTCGGCAGACCAATACGTCTTGATGGCCTGTTCGATCCCGTCAGCGGGGTTCGAATCGCTGAACGTTCGCCAACTACGCATGCGTTGCACGATATCGGTACGTAGCGACGGGGAATCGGTCATCCACCGCCCGCGTGTGCCAGCGAACAATTCGCGGCCATTGTCGTCGACGATTTGTACACCCTTCAGCCGCGGATAGATATCGAGAATCTCTCGCATAACCTCCATGGCCGTTTCCCAATGACCCCCTTGCATGCTCCCCGAGGTATCGATCAAAAAAATGACATAGTCACTATCGACGGGAATGCCACCTACCGCTTGGGTTGCGATGCGCTTCTTCGCACGAGAGGCTTGAACCAAGCGCTTGTTCTCCGCTTCCAGTTCTTGGTACGCCGAAAGCAGTTCATTTTCGAGAATGTTACTGACGGCCGCATTTTGGCGGGATGCGTCAAACTGCCCACGTAAGCTCGAGACGTCGCCGGCAACTTTAGCAAGGTTCTGTCTCTCACGAGCTAATAGATCGACCCGACCTTTAAGCTCACGCTCGAGTCGATCGCTTTCGCCTCGAATGATAAATAGCTCTTCTTGCAATTTTTTGATTTGCGACTCGAGATCTTGTCTAGAGCGCTCGATAACGAGCGGCTGCCCGAACTCCGATAGCACGAGCAGCAAGATGATCGCGCCGAATCCGCAACAAATCACGTCAAGGAACGAGAGGCTGAATACCTCGGTATCACGACGCTTCAGCTTCATGGCCAGTCCGGCGACGGCATGACAAACGCTCCCTTCGTCATGCGCGCCAACCCCCAAAATCGATGTGGCGCAGGGACATCGCCTTTCATCGGCAGTAAGATGACATCGACAGGAATATTTCGATTGAGACCACGAATCGCTTCGTCGAAGAGGCGTGCCCTATCACCTGCATCGACGAAACGGCGCAGCGCCGGGGCGCTCGCACCTTGTGTGGGTAGTCCGTCTGTAATCAGAATCACTTGATCCGGAGGAACACGCATGCTGCGGATCGTGGCTAGCGCGTTGATCAGACTCGTGCCTCCAGCAGGACTTATTTGACCGAGCGCATCCTGCACCTTGTCCCGGCGCGCCGCGTCACTCCCCGCGATCCATTCACCGGCCGTTCCCTCCAGTAGCGGGTTCGCGGACGTGTTGAACCCATAGACCTGGTACTGAGACGACTCTGGAATTTCGCTGATGATCCAATTTCCGATGTCTGTCGCGCGACGCCATTTTTCTGCGGCGAGTTGTGCGGGAGCAGGTGAATTACGCAACCGGATGATATTGACGAGATCCTCGTCGAGCATACTGGCTGAGCGATCGAAAAGAACGAGGATACGTCGGCCTTTGAGCGTCAGACCGGTGATATAGCGTCGGCTGGCCCGAGACTTTCCTGAACCCGTGAGTTCGCCGCGTGGGCTTTGTACTTGAGCACTGGCCTCAAGCCGGCGAGCATTAGCTTCGAGCGCCTTGACGTCCGCTTTCAGTTTCTCGATGCGTTCACGCTTGGCCAATGTGTCCGCATCGTAGATGAAGCTCTCTTCACGCTTTCGCTGAAGCTCATCGATGAGCTGTGTCGCCCGAGAGGTCGCTGAGACGGTTTCGCTTTCCGTGCGCTGCAAGGTATTTTTCAACACGACCAGATTTTTTGCGCCTGTCAAAACCTCTTCTTCGAGTTTTGACACCTGCGCACTTAAGTCTTCGGCTTTTCGGGTTCGCTCGATTCCACTTTGCGCACTAATGATCGTGTAGAAAAGAATGACCGCCCCGAATCCGCAGCAGATCACATCGAGAAACGAGAGGCTAAATACCTCAACCTTCCGGCGGCGCGCCATGATCGGCTCCTCCAACGGCGATCAGGTCGATCGTCACTCCCGGTGCGCCGATACGAAGTCGATCTCCCGAGCGCACCTTCACACGAGTCCGCACTCGCTCGTCGTTCAGCCATGTTCCCTGCGACGTGTGGGGTACGAGTGTCACACCCGATCGCTCCCTAAGAAGCGAGCAATGGAGGCGTGAGATCCCCGCCAGGCCTTCAGAAAGTCGGAGACCTCCGTTTTGCACGTGACGGCCAATTTCGAAAGGCCCTAGGGGTAGCGCAATCGCTTTCCCATCGAAGAGTGCATGCGTGGGAGCGATATCAAAGGCCGACGGAAAATTTGAGAGATCAATTTCGTATGGATTGTCGATCGGCGGCCGGCGGGGATATCCACGCTGAATTGATACGGATCCATCCGGCGCTGCAGTGAGCGTTTGGTTCGCGGCGGCTCGGGCGGCGAGATCAGCGGTATGAGAAAAAATTCGGCACCCGCGCATGGTCGAAAGGCGCTCGATAAACCCCGGAAAGTCGAGAAGACGTTTATCGATCAAGATATTCGCGTGGGTTCCTGCAGGGCGAAGCTCGTGAAGCGCAGAGATTGCCTGGTCGTAGACCGCAGAGGCCGCCTCCGCAAGCTGGTCTCGACTCAAGCTCACCTTGATCGTACCTTGTGAAGTTGCGAGCTCGATGTCGGCGGAGCCGAGTTTTGCGGCGGTAGCGCAGGTGATATCGAGCTGATCATATAGCCGCTGCTCCATCGAGCCGTCGTGCAGCGGATCGAACCGAGTCTGAAGAACCATCGCTTCGGCAATTCGCTGCAACCAGCACTGCTCAAGTGACAACACGCCTGCACCATAGCGAAAGGTCGACGCTTTTCGGCGAACTTCGTCGTTTGCATCAACGCACGTGGCGGAGAGCGAGCCGAGACCGATCTCGATAACGAGCGTGGTGCCCTCAAGATCGAGACTGGCCACCATCAACGCCGGCGCATCATGAAAGCCGTCGATCGCAAGACTCTCTTCTCGCATCAACGACAGTAAGGTGCCGAGCGACTCCACGCCAAATACGGAAGGAACCACGCATTGCAGAGACGCGCTCTCAGTCAAACCGGAAAGTCGATTACGCAATTCGGCGCGAATAATCTTGCGTATGCTCGGCGCAATGTTTCGACCCAGACGGGAAAGAGTTGTCCAGTGATCGGTGCTGACAGATCGCGGTGTCTGCCGAACCACCGCCCGAGCAGAGGACCCGAATAGTTCAAGTCTTTCGTGATCCGAGTGAATGACCGAGGGCGCTACCGATACAGGTTGACCCTCAGCCGCGACTGCGAGGGCGGCGTCATTCAGGTGGATACCAATAGTCGGCATCAGCGCGCCTGGAGATTCCGAATGACTTTTTGATCAAGCCACGTCTCAGTATCAAGAACACGTCTTTCTTGAACGCGTTGCAGTTGCTGCATCAGGAACATCAGCAAGATCGATAGTAGAAGCGCGATGAGGGTCGAGTTGAAGGCGACGCCTAGCCCCTCGGTAACGCCTGAAATATCGCCTGTGACCGCCTTGTGAGCCTGAGACAATGCGTCGCCGATGCCTCGGACCGTGCCGATGAATCCGATCGCCGGAATCGCCCAGGCGATGTAGCGCAGCATCGAGAGTTCGGAGTCGAGCCGATCGGCCTCGGTCTGACAAATTCCGTGAGCCACCGTCGAGGCATCTTGCACGTTGCGGGTCGCGCCGAATCTTGCGAGGGCGCCGAGCAGAGCGCGCGGTGCGAGTAACTCTCGCGTCTCGCCGGGTAAAGTCTCGATCTGCCGAGCATACTCACGCGTGTCCTCTGGAAGTATTTTCATACCATCGGGCAGTCTGAGCAGATCGGCATCAAGGGCGTCTTGTTCACGCCGATTTGTCTTAGCCATATAGGCCATGATGGCCATCGCCCATAGCATCAGGACGATCGTCGATTCCTGCTCGTAATCTTTTAGAACGACTTCTATCGATCTCGGCGGTACATAGTTCGGATCAACCTGCATTCGCTCTCGATCGGCTTGCAAGGTTGCCTCGGCCACCGGTCTGACATGCAGTACGTAGAGGGTATGCACGATGACGATGGAAATCAGCAACGCGACGACGGTGAATAGAAACTCGCTGTTAGGTTTTTTGTTCATAGTCATATATCTATCGGTAGGCTGATATTGTTGTCGGCGGAGTCACGATACTCCGGCGATTCTTCATCCGAGGTTTTCGGAGGATCGCTCCGGCGACGAATGTCTTCGGCTTCGTTGGTATCGGGCGGCTCTCGATCTTGAGCAACGGCTCGAAGCATCACCAAAGAAGCGCCCCAACAAAGCAGTGCCGCAGTCGCGGTCACCACGATCATTCGCCAAGTTTTTTGGTTCGTCTGCATGCGTAGATCACTCTGCGTAACGCGCGACTCGGAATCCGACATCCTGCGATGGCGCATCAGCGCCTTCACGCCATGCCGCGCGTAGGTCGGCAAAAAGCGTGGTTCGCCAGTTACTGCCCTTGATCACGCGGCGAGAGCCGGCGGTGCCACTCGGACCCACGGGATCGACTCCGCCCGCGTTGACCTCGAAGGATACAAAAGCATCATGGACCCACTCCGACACATTGCCAGTCATGTCGAAAATACCGAAAGCATTAGCGCGAAATTTGGCCGGCGGCGCGACTACGACGTAATCATCGTTCCAGCCCTCGAGGACCGTCGGCATTTCAGTGCTGGCCTCTTGCCCTGCGAGATTGCCGATTCCCGCCGGCGGCGGCAACGAGTCGCCCCACTCATAGCGCTGGGACCGAGATCCGGGCCCGGGATGACGCGCGACGAATTCCCACTCAGCTTCGGTCGGAAGGCGATAACCCGTGTTAACCGGTTGAACCAATACCCAAGTGCCGCCTTTTTGCTCGTAGGCAGCGGGCAACCCGTCCTGCGCGGAAAGCCAGTTGCAATACTGAACGGCATCTCCCCAACTCACGTTACTGACCGGCTGGTTGTCGAGGTCTAACGTTCGCTTACCGACGAACCCAGAGGCATGGGCCGCTTTGAAGCGCCTAAACTCACCGTTCGTCACTTCGCGGGTGCCCAGATAAAACGGCCTCGATAACATCACGCGACGCGGAAACTCGTTGGCCCGCCTGCCCTGTTCGCGACGCTCACTTCCCATGACAAACGAGCCACCCTCGATGAGTCGCAGCAACGTTCCCGTCTGAGCCCGCATCGCCGGCGACGGCGGTTTCCAATCTTTGGCTCGACCCACCGGAAGGAGTCGATATTCGACCGTGCGCTCGACGCCAGCCGATAAGTCGACATCGAGCCGTTCGGTTTGTAGGCCTGCTTTACGGAGTTCGAGCGTGTGACGTCTCGCAGGAAGCTCGATCGTCATGGGTGTCTTTCCCTTCACTACACCTTCGATCACGAGTTCAGACTCGACCGGCTCACCTTGAACGGTGAGTCGTACGGGTATGGCCTGTAGCGAGATGGGCAAAGAAAGATCGCGATTCGACTCCGCGAAAACTCGTCGCTGTACCGACTCATAGCCCTGTAGAGAGACGTTGATCTCATGATGAACGCCGGCTGGGAGATCGATGGTCGTCGGTGTACGCCCCCGAAATACACCCCCTACCGTTACCTCGGCGGCTGCAGGACGAGAGGTGATCCGTAATCGTGCATCCGGAGCGCCGAGCTCGACAGGGCCGACGCGTTCGGTCTGCCCTGCCTTGAGTAAAATTGCGCTCTGCCAAGTCTTTGCGCCCGATGCCGTGATAGCGAGTCGGTGTAGTCCTGCGGGAAGTTCGATTCGAGCCGGGAGTGCGACGGGCTCTGAGTCACCCACTCTCAACCGCGCGCCAAGCGTGATCGAGCTGACTTCGAGCGCACCCCAAGACGGCTTGAGTTTCGCAGTAAGCGGCTGTCGAATTCCGCGCCCCTCGACATCGAACTGTATCACGTGATCGAGATGCCGATCGGAGCGTAACGTGATGGTTCGAGGACCACTCATCACCTCGACAGGGCCGGGCGCACGCCCAACCTCGGCACCATCCACGAATACGCGTGCTGCAACACCTGCGGTATCGATTTCTATGATTCCAGGTTTTTCAGATAACCGAAGGTCGAGGGTCAGAGGCGACCCTTCCCGAACGTTCACTATTTTCTCGATCGGCTCATAGCCCTCAAGTTCCGCCCTAATTTTTCGTTCTCCGGGGAGCATCAACAGCGTGCTCGCCGATCGCCAACCGAAACCGGAACCGGAAACCTTGGCCTCCGTAGGTGTCACGGTCACTCTGACGCGCTCGAGTCTTCCGAGCTGAAAGGCAAACCCGGCAAAAATGATTGATAGAACTATCGTGACGACCCAAGCCTTTCGAGTCACCGAAAATCTTTTACCGACTTGGTGCTTTCCGACCGCGCTTTGGGAATCACGCTCGAATGTTCCTGCCTCAGCAGTAATCCGCCCGTCTTTAGAAAGGTCATCAAGGCTCTGCTCACTAGCGACCTCAAGCGGCGCGATCGTATCGTTGCCATGAAGATGCCGAACTTCAACGCTAGAGTCTGACAATAAGACAATACGAGCCTCTCCCAGCGCGAGTACGTCTCCGAGCTGCAAGGGTAAGAATTCGCTCGATTGAATCGCCAAGCCATTGAGTAGAACGCTTCCGGCCTTTTCGGTGACGCCAATCTGGCCTTCGACGACATCGAGCACGACGTAGTCCGTCGAAACCGCTGGCACGATGACATCATCGATCTGCTGTCCGCCAATTCGACACGGTAAGGCGACGTCACGCTCACCTGCGGGCTCGCGTATTTGGATCACGAAATCGTCTCCGTACACCGTATCGAAACGACCACGTTCGCGGAGTTAGGTAAAACGATGAACTCCTGACGCACATCGCGATATCCCGGTCTACTACCTACGGCGACATAACGCCCAGGCTTCAGGGATACCTCACGCCGAGTGAATGCTCCGAAGTTGCCGACGCGCTGGACGCTCACAAAGGTCACGCCATCGGACTCCAGCACGGCCGATACGGGTCGGTCATAAACTCGAAGCATCTCTAGTAATCGTTCACTTTGATCTTTGAGCACTCGGGTGTTTTCATTCATGCTCGAGGCCTGCGCCAGCAAACGCTCTCCTTCGCGGCGTACTTCCGGAGCCGAGATTCGCGAGGGATTAGCGAGCAGTGCCTCTAGACGACGCGAGAGCTCTGCGCGAGGCGCCACTCTCATACGCCCATCGCGCGCAAATTTCAGCGTCGAGTCTCGAACCAATAACGCGTCGTATCGCAACAGCGCTTCGCTCCAGCGCTCGGCAGCCTCAAGCTGGAGTATTTCGCTACGGACAACGTTGAGATCTCTGCGCACTCCTGCGGCCTCGACCTGAGCCAAAATTTGCGGTAACTCCGCTCCAGCGGGGCGAAGACTTTCAGCGCGTGCTAATGCTGCTCGGGCATCCTGCGTACGCCCTGCACGCAGCGCAGCGAGGGCATCACCGATCTCTCGCGCATAACGATCGGACCCAATAGCCAGCCTTGCTCGTGCTACGCCCTCACGCGCGACCCGATTAACGGGGTCTGCACGAAGAACTTCCTCATAACGGGTCAATGCTTTCAGGTGATCGAGGGTTAACAAGGCCGTCTCTGCCTCGACGAGCGCCGGCAACACCGGCCCTAGGGCGGCGACTCGAGCGAGCCCTCTGCCCGCCTCTTCGTTAGAGGGATCGATACGTTGTGCCAACTGAAATGCCTGGCCAGCGACCTCGAGTCGACCGACATCCAAGGCCGCCTCACCCTCCCGCAACTGTCGGGCGAGAGTTTGCGGACGCTCTTCCGCGATACGCGCAAGTCGCTGGCTAGCCACCCCGATCCTATCGAGAGCGAGTACGTAATCGCGACTCGCTTCGGCATCGAGAGCGAGTTTCCCCAAAGATTTCGCAGCAGCGAAGGCGGTTCCGCCCCAAACTCCAGCGCCCTGCGTTTCCAGTTCTTCGAGTAAGCCGCGGAACTTTGCGTCCTCTTCTTCAAATCGGGCAACTAGAGCCGGGTCTGGAGTCCCCGCAATCACGGCCTGGGGCATAGTGGGGGCCGCGGGCCGTACACTTTTTTGTGGCTCAACAGGCGGTGTCACAAAACGTGGCAAGACCAAAAATACGAGCGCCAGAATCACCAGGAGCCCTGCCAGTCCGATCCACGCACCGAACGATGGCTTGGAGACGTTCAAGGGTAGTGCACGCTCCGCCGCAGCGTCTTCCGGACGCACGACTTGAGCGGCTACGACAGGTGTCAGCCGTGTCGATTCGAATGACGCCAGTGTGGCGGCTATCGCGCGCAAATTTCCGGGTCGCGATTGAGGGTTAGTCGACAGTAACGACATGACGAGATCTACGAGACCCGAGGGTGTTGCGACCGAGGTGGTCAGCCTCGGGGGCGGTAGCCCAGCCCGCGCTCGCTCTGCATCCGGAAAATTAGGTGGATACCCACCGAGCAACTCATACGCGAGCGCACCGAAGCCGAACAAGTCATCGGCGACCGAGGCCGAAGCACCCGACAATTGCTGAGGGCTCGCAGAAAACGGCGATGCTACCCCGATGACCGAGGCCTCACCGAGTCGGGCAGCAACACCAAAATCTGCGAGTCGCGCTCGACCGTCGAAACCAATCAAAATATTTGAAGGCTTCACATCGCGATGGACGACACCGCGTTCATGCAAGCCCGCCAGGGCTTCGGCGACTTCACGCAGCACACCGAGCACTTGCGTCCACGACTTTGCTCGTAACGTCTTCGCGTCAGCCGAGGCGAGCTCCATCGGCAGCACAGCCAGACGCTCGTCAGAAAGAGGCTCGAAATATTCGAGCACTCCCTTGCCGGCACCTTGGCGTGCAAGCTCGTACTGCGCTCTTAGCATTGCCAAACCGTGACTCGGTAAAATCTTTACTGCGATCTGGGCAGAACGGGCTTCATCGAGCACGCGCCACACTTCGGCCTGACCTCCACGCCCGAGGGGCTCGATCAGAACGAAACGGCCTAAGAGTCTTTGTCCTTTGGAAAGTGTCGCCACGACACCTCAGGAGCCGGGAGGCGATTTTGCAGGCGCTGGCGAAGGGGGTCCCGTTTCTTCAGCGTAGATCGCTGCGAGAAGTCGACGCCATTCTCGATATTGCTCCTCGGCGGTACCGACGAGCTTGAGCGAACGCCCCTCGACCTCGACGACTTGGGATCCTGCCTCGTTTTCGAAGCTTCGTGCTAATTCTTTAACTTCCTGCGCTGCCGTCTTGGCATCTTCGAATTTCTTGATGCCAGACATCACGGCTGCAACGCCACCGACGCCCCCGCCATAGCGAACCGCATCTTCGATACGCTGACAGTTGTAGTCGCCTGAGCCGCACTGACTCGAGACAAAGATACTGGCCAAAACTGCTGCAGCCCCTAACACCGTTCGCGTTGTTGCTTGAGCGCGGGCCTTATCTTCTTTCTCAATCGCCTCCCGACTGGTACGCCGATAGCCGGCATAGGAATCGAAGAGACCTTCCGAGAACTGCTCGTTATATCCATCCAGCGTATCGATGACGACGGCGTCACGATCCCTGATCTTTTCGATGCGCATGAGCGCAGGATCATCTTTGGCCGGAAGACGACTCACGCGGGTCATACCGTCCGGATCATTCACCAAGTAGCCCCCGAAGGAGCGCGGGTCGAGATCATTCGCAAACCGCAGTAAAGCTACTTCTCGGACGTCCTGACGCTCGGCCGCAGACAGACGCTCGCGTGCCTGAAGTAAGTCGTTCGCAATCTGCACGTAAACATTCTTGAAAGGATCGCGAGCCCTGATCGCCGCATCGGTTTTGTACGATCCGAGATCGGCTTCCCCCGCGTAGATCTTGTCATCGATCCAGATACGGCCCACGGCATCGGTAGCTCGAATCTCAAGCTCGAGACGACCACCGGTAGATTCGAGGATTTTTCCGGTGATCAGCACGTCGACAAAACGCACACCCTCAGGCACGACGCGCACCGCGCCCCACTGACCACTCGTTTCAAGCGTCGTCTTGAGACGTGCCGCAAGCAGCCGAGACTCGGCCTTTCGCACATCGGGATAGATGCGTTTCTTATCGAGAGCCTCTTCATCATCTTTAAGGGCGGCGGGAATATTGGCATCGAACGCTTGAACGGCGACGTCGAGTAGCTCCGCGTCAGCGATTTGCTGCTTCGCTTGGACCGCCTCGAGTTTGGGCAGCGGTCGCGTTTCTTTGACCACGCATCCGCTCAATACGACGAGCGCCAATCCCGCGATCGCGAGCTCTCGAAACGAGCGATGCCAAAGAGGACGATCAGCCCTTGCCTTGAACATTTCGCTTGTACTCCATGTATTCCTTCCAGAGCTTTTCTTTGAGCTCCGGATCGGTCTCCTGTTCTGCGGCTCGACGCAAACGTCGTGCGACGATGTCATCGTCTTCGCCAGAGGGGCGACTGCGGTCGGGCGCACCGCTGCCACCGCCGGAGATCACCCCGCGATCTTGGCGATCACCTGTCGTTTGCTCCCCGCCACCAGAGCCCGACTGCCCCGATCGTTCTGAACGTAGATCGCCCTCGCGCCGACCGATGCCCCCGTCCGAGCCCTGGGTCGCTGCGGTCACGGCGCGGTTAGCCGCACTGGCATCGCGTTCGTTCGCCGTACGCTGTTGCTCCTCGGCTAGCGTCTTGTCGAATTCGCCGAGTGAGTCATCGAGTGACTTATTCAACGTGCCACTACGCTCTTCGGACGTGGTAGCAGATTCGTCGCCGGAGTCTTTAGTTCCACTTTCGGAAGCACTACGGTCGGTCGACGTATCGCTACCGCTGGACGAGCTTCCACTGTCACGGCCGCCCGTGCCACTCGTGCCGCTCGTCGTACCACCCATGACGATACCGCCGGACGGACTGCCCGTAGAGCCGGCAGACCCGCCATCGCTAGAGGGCATCGTTCCGCAACCCGCGAGAGTCACAGATGTAACCAACAAAAACAGTGCAATATCTTTGATCTTCATGACGCTGCTTGACGGACTCAGCCGCCACCCTTGAAAAAACTCTGCAATTGGTCGGCGAGACGGTTACAAGCCGTTGTCTCCACACGCGCGATGAATGGCAGAGGCACTACGGCGCCGACGATAGCGGAAGTACCCGAGACATTCGTGCCGACGCTGCCGGCCGACTTGGCTTGCTTGAGATCCCAGATCGTCGCTTCGAAATTCGATTCGTTTTCCCACCAGCCGAAGCCGATGCAACCCGCCGCACCCGGGGCGGCTCCACACGCGATACTGCCACCGCCGTCGATCTTCCGAGTTCCGCCATCGAGCCATACGAGATAGCGAACTCCTGAGGCGGCAACTCGCTCACTGACGCCTGGCCTAGCGAGTAACTGTGTCACGGCCTCTGGTCGGGAAGGCGCCGTCGCCGGCTCGAACCATGGAAATAGGTCATCGACGAAACGGTTGTTATCGTGCACCGGAATCGGGTTCGATCCGCTAGCCAGACCGCGGCCGACGCAGTCCATGAATTCATCTTCTGCGGAAGTCCCCTCAATCTGGGGTTTGGCGAGAATCACGACGGCCTCACCGGACGCAATCTGGGTCGGCAGCTCGCGTGATTCCTCGATTCGGGCGCTCATGCAGCCGCCGAGCCCGGCGGCTAAGGCGACAGTCATAAGCGAGAGACGTAAGGCTCCGGAATGCATCTCTGGGGGCTCCCACAGGTCGACGGTGAGTATGCCACGCACCCTGCTTTCGATTGACCGACGTGCCGCCCTGGCGGTTCCCGGGAGGGCGTACTTTGCGAAACTTTACAGCCTGTCGGGAAATTAAGGAGGCTGGGGAAAGCGGTCGAGACGCCTAAGCTCGGGGAAGAGCTTGAGGTAAGTTGCCACGACGACGAGGCACGCGAGGCCGCCGTATGTCACCGCACGGACCGGCCCCCACCAACTGGCCGTCAGCCCCGACTCGAACTCTCCGAGCTCGTTCGACGCACCGATGAACATGGCGCTGACCGCACTGACGCGCCCCCGAATCTCATCGGGCGTCTCTAGCTGTACCAAAAGATGCCTGACAAAGACCGATACCATGTCACCCGCGCCGAGACAGACGAGCGCGGCCACCGATAACCAGAACGACGTAGACAGTCCGAACACCACGGTCGCTAAGCCGAAAACCGCGACTCCGCCGAACATCCATAGCCCGACATACCGCGAAATGGGGCGTCGAGCGAGCCAAATCGCGACCAACGCGGCGCCCACCCCCGGCGCCGTGCGCAAGATACCGAGCCCTTGCGGACCCACTTTCAGGATGTCGGCCGCAAACATCGGCAATAACGCCGTCGCCCCGCCGAAAAGCACGGCGAACAAGTCGAGAGAAATAGCCCCCAAAACCGTTCGACGTCGAAAAACGAATCGTAGGCCCTCGGTCAACTCACGCCACGAGGCCGAGGTCGATACTCGTGTCATCGGTCTCGGTCGGATCGCTACAAATAAGGCGATGACGATGGCCATCAGCGCAAGAGCCACGACATAGACGAGCAATGCACCCACGGGTGACTGTCGAGACTCACCCAGAGCGTAGATGAATCCGCCCAATGCGGGCCCGACGATCACGGCCACTTCGAACAACATGGAGTTAAGAGCCACTGCCGACGGAAAAACGCTCGATGGAACGAGGTTGACGACCATGGCCTGCCCCGCTGGCATCCACAATGCGCGTGCCGCACCGAGCAGCGCCATCGCAACGAACACCCACATCACATCGCGGCTGCCGCTCAAGGAAAAACCGATTAACACCGCAATGCATGCGGCATCTATGACGTAGGCAATAAGCATGACGATCCGGCGATCCGTACGATCGGCCAGTTGCCCGCCCGGTAACACGAGAACGAAGAAGGGTAAAAACTGGGCCAGCCCGACGAGCCCTAAATCGAGCGGATTTCGCGTCGTGGCATAAACCTGCCAACCGACAGCCACTCCGAGCATCTGCCAAACCAAAGTTGCGACAAAACGCCCGAAGGCAAAGCGGCGAAAATCTGGATACGCGAGCGCAGCCCGCATCCCAATGTGTCCTGCAGCCGGCGTCCTGTCGGTGGACTCTGATGCAGGTTCTGTCGATTGGGTCATGAAGCGGTGGTAATTTGCGGCAGCGAATCAGTTCGCGGAGTGTCTCATGCCCGGCTCGGTCATCACCCGCCATTTTGCAACGATCACCAAAGGTCGATGGGGCGCGCGACAAGTGCATTATCGTCGTGCAGGGTCTGGGCCGCTCGTCATCCTCTTTCATCAGTCTCCACTCTCCTCGCGAGACATGCTGGCGACAATAGAGCGGTGGACATCCCACTTCACCTGTATCGCGCCTGACTCTCCCGGCTTCGGCTTATCCGATCCGCTGGGAGTCAAAGTGGCATCGATGAAAGACTTCGCGGATGCCGCTGTCGAATTCATGGATGCGCTAGGTATCAAGCGTGCAGCCGTTTACGGCTTTCATACCGGTGCGATGATTTCCGCCGCGCTCGCCGCCGCTCACCCAGAGCGCATTACATGCGCTGTCGGTAATGGTTACGTGATGATGTCCGACAAAGAAAAGCGAGACATCGTTCGCCATTACCTACCCTCTTTTAAGCCCTCATGGGACGGGTCGCATCTCGCGTGGTTATGGTCACGGATGCGCGAGCAAACGATTTTCTTTCCATGGTATGCAAAGAAGCTCGCAAACCGTCTCTACAACAACGTGCCCTCGCCCGCGATATTGCATACCGCCCTCCTCGACTTCATACGCTCCGGCGATCATTACCGCGTAGGCTATCGAGCCGCTTTTTTGATGAAATCAGATCGCGCTCTTCAAAATATGCGCGTCCCGATGCTCGTGACGGCTTACGCTTCAGATGTGCTTGCGACACACCTTCCTCGCATCAAGCGTGCGAGCCGAAGGGTCACCATTCAGCGCGGCGGCTCATTCGAAGAAACCCATGATCTTTGTCGCTTTTACATCTCGGCGCACCGACCACCGAAGGCGCCAGCAGCCCTTTCGCCGACCGCCCTATCAGGCAAACTCATCCAAGACTATCTGCATCTTGGAAGTGGCCAACTTCGACTTCTAAAAAATCTAGAAGCGAAAGGTCGTCCGGTTCTCGTGCTGCACAACGCCCTAGGCTCAAACGATTCGGTACACGATGTCGTTAAGGGATTCATCGGGCGTAGACCCGTTATAGCGCTCGAGCTCCCGGGCCACGGCGAATCCGATGATCTGCTGCAATCACAAAAATCGTCGATCGAAGACTATGCAAACGTGGTCCGTCGTGCGCTCGCCACAATGGACCTTGGTCAAGTAGATATCGTCGGCCTCGGATTTGGTGGGCTAGTGGGTCTCGAGGTTGCATTGCGTCATCGATCAAGCGTGAACGTCGTAGCGCTCGTAGGCGTCGTTGATCTCGAAGGCCGAAGAGCCAAAGAATTCCTCGCCATGGGAACGCCCGACATCAACCCAGACTGGTTTGGCGGTTACTTGTTGAACGCTTGGCACCTCGTCAGAGATCAAGGGCTGTTCTCGCCTTGGTATGCGCACACGGGAAGCTCGGCGATCCGCCAAGAGCCACAGGTCGCCCCTGCCCGCGTACACCGCGGGGTGCTCGATCTCTTCCGATCGAACGGAGCTTGGCAGCGCGCGTTCAGAGCGCAATATTCTTATCCGTGGCGTAAGAAGCTTAAGCTTGCCACGCAAAAGTCATATCGGATCATACTGGCTGCATCGGCAATCGAGCCGTTACGTGAATCGACCTGGCGGGTAGCCGAAGCCGTTCCTGAAGCGGTGAAGGTAGCTCTTCCCGACTCTGAACGGCGCTGGGCGGCCTCGCTATTAAAGTCTCTTGCTTGAGGAATGAGCCCTTGAAAAGACTCTGTGTGTTTTGCGGTGCAAACGCTGGGAACGGCCCTCGTTATCGTGAGGCGTCCGAGGCTTTGGGGCATGCGCTAGTCCGCGCCGGCATCGGTCTCGTCTACGGCGGCGCCGGGGTCGGGCTGATGGGCATCATCGCCGATACCGTCCGAAATGCGGGTGGCGAAGTCATCGGAGTGATCCCCCAAAATTTAGTCGAGCGAGAGGTGGCTCATCCACACCTCGACGATCTTCGAGTGGTCGATTCCATGCATGATCGCAAAGCGCTCATGGCGGAGCTCTCGGACGGATTCATCGCGCTACCGGGCGGAGTCGGAACGCTCGAAGAACTTTTCGAGGTTTGGACTTGGGGTCATCTCGGCCTACACGGCAAGCCTTGCGCACTTCTCGATGTCGACGGCTTTTACGCTCGCTTGTCGCAGTTTCTAGATCACGTTGACCAAGAGGGGTTCTTGAGGCAAGGCGTGCGTGACATGCTGTTAATTGACGACAACCCCGATACGTTGATTGCACGCATGGGGCGCTATCGTGCGCCGACGACGCCTCGCGTACTCACTTTGGCCACCACTTGAGATAAGCGCCCGTCAGCGCTGCAGTCATTGCGAGGTCGAGTCTTCGATAATCGACTGCGATCGCTTCTCCGCGATCCACTCACGCCAAATCGCCATCAGTACGGCGAGAATGACGGGGCCTATGAAGAGCCCGACGAGACCAAAAGCCGTCAGCCCGCCGAGCACGCCAAATAACACTAATAAAAATGGAATGCGTGTCGCACCACTGATAACGAGCGGGCGAACAATGTTGTCGATCCAGCTGACTGCGGTCAGTCCCCAGATTGCAAGACCAATAGCAGCCGTAGTCTCGCCAGTGAGATACAGCCAGACGCTGGCAGAGCCCCAGATGAATGGCACGATGAACGGCACCAGCCCAACTAAAAAGGTGAGTATTCCGAGCAGCAAGGGAACCGGAAGCCCCGCGAACCAGTAGCCAATGCCGGCGAGCGTGCCTTGAGCCAACGCTGCCAGGACGATTCCATACACGACTGCCTTGACGGTGTTGCCGATGGCTTCGAGGTAGTGCTGAACACGCACCTTACCGAAAAACTGTTCGAGCATCCGACCGACCTGCGATGCGAAATACTCACCATCCCGATACATGAAAAAGAGCGAAACCATCGCGATCACGAGCTTGACGAGATTTCGCCCGACGCCGCCGAGCATCGTGCTGATCTCACCCGAAGACTGCGCAAAAAACTGTCGGATTGCTGCATCGAGCGCGCCGGGATCGCGCGCAACCTGAGCGACAATTTCTTGTAGCCGCGGACCGAGCAACGGAATGTCGGCGATGAACTCAGGGACTTTCAGCGTTGCGAGCAGCGGTACGAGCTCACGATAGAAGGGCAAAGCCTCGGCTTTGACGAGCAAAGCAAACCATACGATGGGGAGAATGATGGCAGCGCTCAGCAAGAGGGTCATGACGAGCGCTGCGAGTGTTCGTCGTCCGCTGCACAGGCGGACGAACCGCTCATGCATCGGCCAGGTAACGTAAGCAAGAATCGCCGCCCAGATCACCGGAACGATGAACGGCTGCAGCACCTGAAAAGCCAGCAAGATCAAAACCGCGATGAAGCTCACGACCGTCAGCGGTCGTAGCCATTTGCCTTCGGCGAAATCTTCGAGAATCACGGCACGGCTCCTGAACTGGCAAATGCAGTCAAAACCAAGAGAGTACAAACACCGATCGTGAGTATCCGTCGCAGATCGAGATAATCTTCAGAAAATCGCTCGGCATAGGTTCGATGTTCGAAAAGCCAAAACATCCCGAAGCCTGCGACGAGGATCGCCAAGCCTTTCTCTCCTGTAGTGATTACGGCTGCCGCACCGACGACCGAGGGCAGCGTCGAACCCACTAGCGTGGTGATGGACCATGGCAGTCTTCCAGCGAGCGCGAGCCCCCAATGAACGGCCGCGATGAACGTCAGAATCACAGCCCCCCAGGCCGTGGCGATCTGCAAGCCCAAGGGCGCCATCCCTCGCGAGGCACCGGCCGTAACGAGCCCGAACGCAAATACGAACGGCAGCAGCCCCAGATATCCGGCCCACCGCGCGCCGGACGTTAGGGACGTAGACCTTTCGACATGAGGGGTATCCGTACTCATTAGGATTTCATTGTGGCAGGAGAGGACGACAACCGTCACCCTTGTCGTCGTAGCCAATCAGATAGAACGGCTGCGACGCTCGCTGGATCTTCGTGATGCATCATATGACCCAGTTCAGGGAAGTCGTGTACTTCGAGTTTCGCAAAGCAGTCTTTGAAGCGCTCCAGCTCGTCGCTGCCGTCATGCGTTCCTAGGCGGGTACGGTACTCAGATTGACCAGCCAGCAGCACTAATGTGGGCGCTTCGATCCGTCGCCAGCAAGCTTCGGCCTCTTCGCGGCGATACAGCACCGGATTAACGAGACGATGCCACGGATCGAATCGCAGCATTACACCCCCTTCCGGGGCAGGCTTCGTCCACGCGTTTGCGATGAACGCCGCCCTATCGGTCGTTAGCCTCGGATTGCGATGTTGCAACATTTTGGCAAGACGATGTGCCGAATCGTATGACGTCTCACGGACGCCCTTTTTTATTTCATCGAGCCATTGACCGAAACGGTCGGGTGCGATCGACGCATCGACTCTCGGCAGCCCGAATCCCTCTAGCGATACGATCCGACGAACTCTCGAGGGACGAACACCCGAGTAAAGGCTCGCGATATGCCCACCCATACTGTGTCCGACGAGCGTCGCCGCGTTTTCGGAATAGTGATCGAGAAAGCCCTCGAGATCAGCGAGGTAATCTTGAAACCAATAAGGTGCGTCGTTTCGGCCGCTGCCGCCAAAGCCCCGCCAATCGGGCGCAATGAAGTGATAGTTGCGCGGCATGGCGTCTACTAAAAACTGAAAGGTGTCGGAACAATCTTGGAATCCGTGTAGAAGAAAGACTACGGGTGCACCGTCCTCTCCCCAGTGCATCACGCGATGACTCAGATTTCTGATCGTGATGATCTCGTCGCGTGCCGGCACGACTGGTTGATAACTCTGCATGGGGCGCTCAATGACCGAGGAATAACCGATACGCAGGGTTTTCGGTCTCGTCGACCCACGGGTAGTGCAACTCTGCGAGGTGGGATAAAAAATCTTCTCGCGTGGACTCAGGAACCTGAATACCTGCCATCACGCGCCCTGCATCAGAGCCATGATTGCGGTAATGGAACAACGTGATGTTCCAGCGTGAGCCGATGGCCTCGAGAAATCTTAGTAACGCACCCGGACGCTCAGGAAACTCAAATCGAAACAGCCGCTCTTCGGTAATCGTCTCTGCATGACCGCCGATCATGTATCGCACGTGTAACTTGGCAAGCTCGTTATCGGTCATATCCGTGACCGAGTAGCCCGCCTCGCGTAGCGTCGAAGTCACGCCACTTCTTTCGTCGCGCCCGCTTGGCATGGCAAACCCCAAGAAAATGTTCGCCGTGCCCGATTTTTCGTATCGGTAATTAAACTCGGTGACGCTGCGATGACCAAGCGCACGGCATAAGCTCAGAAAGCTTCCGGGTCTCTCGGGAATCTCTACCGCCAGCAATGCCTCACGCCGTGCGCCGATCTCGGCTCGCTCTGCGACGTGGCGCAACCGATCGAAGTTCATGTTGGCGCCGCAATTGATGGCTACCAAACGCTTTCCTGTGCAGCTTTCGCGAGCGACATACTTCTTGATGGCAGCCACGGCCAGTGCGCCGGCCGGCTCCACGATAGATCGCGTATCCTCAAAAATATCTTGTATGCCCGCACAAATTTCGTCGGTGTCGATGAGGATCATCTCATCGACAAACATACGCGCCAGTCGAAAAGTCTCCTCTCCCACCCGGCGCACCGCCACCCCATCAGCGAAAATGCCAACTCGAGGTAGAGCGAGTCGCTCTCCGCAATGCAATGAATCGTGCATCGCTGTCGAATCTGCGGCGTTCACACCGATGATACGAACTCCAGGATGGGCATGCTTTAAATAAGTGGCGATTCCGGCAATCAGACCACCGCCTCCGACGGGAACAAATACGGCATCGATATTGCCTTCCGTCTGCCGGGAAATTTCGAGTCCAATCGTCCCTTGCCCGGCAATGACATCGACATCATCGAACGGATGAACGAATACGAGGTCGCGCTCTTGAGCAAGCTTGAGTGAATGCTCATAGGCCGAATCGTAGTCATCGCCGTACAAAACGACCTCACCACCGAGATCGATGACGGCCTGTACTTTGATCTGCGGGGTCGTTACCGGCATCACGATGAGAGAGGAAATCTTCCGCCGAGTCGCCGCCAGTGCAACACCCTGCGCATGATTACCCGCAGAAGCGCATATGACTCCGCGCGCGGCGACGCGATCAGTCAACTGCGAAATTTTGTTGTACGCCCCTCGCAGCTTGAATGAAAAAACGGGCTGCAGGTCTTCACGCTTGAGCAAGATGTCGTTACCGAGTCGACGCGACAGGCGAGTTGCACGCTCAAGGGGCGATTCGATGGCCACATCATAGACGCGCGCATTCGATATGCGTTCGATGTAGTCAGCGATGGAAGGCGCGCTCATGGAAAGCAGCATAACCGAGGTACCGGCACCGTTTATACTGCGGCCGTCATGCGGCACGTCTGGACTCTCGCTCTCGCGCAAGCTTTTGCAGCCTGCAGCACGATCACTCTGGTGACCTTCGGCGGTATCGTCGGAACCCATATGGCACCGAGCCCCGCGCTGGCGACGCTTCCTCTATCGATGTCGATCGTGGGTCTCGCATCGATGTCGATGCCAGCCGCACTACTCATGCAGCGCGTCGGCCGGAAGCCCGCGTTCATTGGCAGTGCACTCATGGCCGCTCTCGCAGCACTGCTCTGTGCTTACGCCATTCTGCGCAACGAGTTCGTACTGTTTTGTGTGGCGGGTCTGTTGATCGGCGGCAATATGGCTTTCGTTCAGCAGTATCGCTTTGCCGCTATCGAGTTCGTGCCGCCTAGCGACGCCGGTCGGGCCGCCTCCACCGTGATGATCGGCACTCTCGTCGCCGCTTTCGTTGGGCCTACACTCGGCGGCCTGGTCAGCCAATTGGGGGGTTGGCCGGAGTACACCGCGTCGTTCGTGATCCTTGCCGGACTTTGTCTTTGTGCGGCGGCAGTCCTGACTCGGCTTCCGAACGCTTCGATGGCTGCTCGAGTTGAACGCTCTGCGGAGTCGAGAAGCATCCGCGACTTGCTGAATGATCCGAAATACCGCGTTGCGGTACTCGCCGGCTTATCGTCTTACGCGGTGATGAGTTTCATCATGACGGCGACACCGCTCAGCATGCATGTCCACGACGGTTATTCGACCGGCCAGACCACCGCCGTAATCACTGCACATCTTTTGGGAATGTATCTACCGTCTCTGGCGACACCGTGGTTTGTTTCGAAGCTTGGCGTGCGCGGAATGATGCTCGCGGGCATCGCCATTAACGTGGTGTGCATCATTATCTGCTCATTTATCGGCAGACACTTCGTGCATTATTTTTCAGTGCTTCTTCTGCTCGGTGTCGGCTGGAATCTACTCTTTGTCGGCGCGACGACCCTACTCTCTTCGACCTATTCGGACTCAGAAAAATTTCGTGCTCAGGGATTCAACGACTTTATGGTGTTCGGGTCGCAGGCGCTCGCATCTCTTTCAGCTGGAGTCGCGATCGAGACGCTCGGTTGGGAAACTCTCAACCTCGCGACTCTACCCCTGCTGATCATGGTGCTGTGGTCGATGAGAGGCGTGGTCATTCACCAAAGGTGATGATGACCTTACCGTCGCGTTCGTTACCGGTTCGTGCAGCCAGATCACACGCCTCATGTATGCGCTCTAACGGGAAGACACCCGCTATGCGAGCTATCAAACTTCCACTTGCCATTTGTGCAGCAAGTTCTGCATACATCTGCCGCACCTGCGCGGGTGTGCGATGACGAAACTGACGCACGAAGCTAATACCGTGCAGTACGATGCCCTGGCGGAACATCAAATAAAAATCGATGTTGCAGGGTTCGCCGCTCATGGCGCCATAACATACGAGGGGAGAGTCCGCGGCGAGGCATTCGGCGATCCGCTGCGTAGCCGACCCGGCAACGGCATCGATGCCGAGACGAATAGGTGCGGACCCAATCTCCGCTGCCACGCGCTTGGCGAGATCTGGGCCATCGAGTAGCACGATATCGGCACCCAAAGATTTCAACTCATCGAATAAGTCGATACGACGAACGATGTTGATCGTTCGCAGGCCGCGTTGCTTCGCCAACTGCACCACGTAACGACCGCAACTCGAATTGGCAGCGTTCTGTATTAACCAATCCCCGGTACTGAGCCGAGCGAAATCTTCTAAAAGAACCCATGCCGTCGGGCCGTTTACGGTCAACAGGCTCAGTTGTTGAGCATCCCCCTCGGGCGCAGGCATACACCCCTGCGCGCTACACCGCACTTCCTCCCGGAAGGTGCCGCTGCCGAGCGCAGGAAAAACCCTCTCGCCTACGCGAATCGAGGTGACGCCCTCTCCAACTCGAATGACCCGACCGATACCCTCGTAGCCGGGAGTGCGCGGTAACGGGTAACGGAATCCTTCAGCACCCGAGAGAGTGCGGAGGTCGGCGATATGCATCGCCGCTGCTTCCATTCTAATAATGACCTCACCGGGTCCCGGCTGCTCGGCAGGCACATCGAGTATGCGCAAGACCTCGCGTGGATCACCGTAGTGCTCGTGAATGGCGCGCTTTGGCATGCCCGTCGCGGGCCTCTGGCTCGTAATCAGATGATGCCGCGCTCAGCCATACGCGAAATCGCGTCAGCCTGGCGCTGCTGAAAATAAGCGCGATCGGGAATCACGAGCTTGCCACCTTGCAGCAATCCGTTTCGTCGGCGTAAATCAGCGTTGGCAAAAGAGTCGGCGAACATTTCGAGCGCTTGTCGAGAGAGCATATTTGCCATGGCAGGACGACGTCGGTATGACCGTAGTCCCGCCATATCTAGAAATGTAGATGCAACCGAAGAATTACCCGCGCCAGCGACGACCATCTGATTGCCGTGATAATCGATGACATCGGAATAGCCGTTACTCGAGTCGACGGGTACGTCGATTCCGAGTAACGCTGCCGTGTTGGCCGATACGACGTATGCAAGATTTTCAAGGGCACGAGCCCGTCGTGCGATTTGTTTGATCGTGAGATTGGGTGAGGCCACTTCGCTCGTAGAGTGAAGGAAGACCTCTGCTCCACGAATAGCGTGAGCGCGCGCCACCTCAGGATAGAGAATTTCTTCGGACGCGATCGCTGCAATTTTTCCGATGGCCGTATGGGCAACTGGGAAGACGCCCTCGATTCCGTACAGGTCGAGGTATTTATCCCACACGTCATGTGGCGTCGGAGCAAAGATCGAAATCAGGCGTCGATATGTGAGCACTCGATTACCCGACGGATCGAAAACCCAGCAGGCCTGGAAATAAAGGCCGGGAAAATTCGGATCCGTCTCGTAGCCGTTTCCGGCCAGAAATATGCCGTGCTTCTGCGAAATGGCTCCTAACCGCTCGTACTCTGGACCGTCGGGAGCAATCGCACCCTTTGCTGCCCATTCCGGAATGGTCTCACCCCAAGGCGGACCAGACAGAATGTACTCCGGCAATACGACGAGTTTGAGATCGGCGCCGATCCATCGATTTGCGCCCATGATGGCTTGATCGATCCGACTCAAAGATGCAGACATGCGAGCAGCCGCAGCCTCGCGATTGTGGTCGGGATGAACGCCGTCACAATCGATTTGCAAAGCCAGTGCGATGTAACGATCGAGTAATGGGCTATTCATTTATGAAGTTCCGAAAGTCGGCTCTCTGCGAGATCGCTGAATGTATCAAGTTCGATGATGCTGCCGGCCTGAACGAGAAATCGATCACACCAGCGGATGCGAGAAAAGTTTTTTCCGTCCGCCCAAGATCCGCTCATCTCGCCACGCACATAGATGGCAAAACCCCCAGCCGCCTCACAGGCTTCAAAGCTGTCACATTGCTTGCGTACTTCTCGATATCGACTGGCAGCGAAGTCTGAAAATTCGGTTAGGTTCGAAAATCGATACCCTCCCGAAATCGAGATGCGTTGGCCCGGCGCCATGAGTTTGGACGCGGCGTCCAGATCTCCCGCGGCCATCGCGTCAAACCATCGGCGTACCAGGTCGATCGCATCGCCGCGCTCACCGCGCGCCGAGCCTACGACGATTCTGCCTTCACCGAGGGTGGACATGGTTTTATCGACCTCTGCCGCTTTGTGACGGGTTACTTGATAGGGCAAGTATGCCCGAGCGGGATACCTGGTGACGACCTGTAGCCGTGGCGCGGGCAATGTCTTAGCCTTTAGCCCATCTCTCAACCCGGGAATCTTCCATGAAGACCGTCCACCTTCGGAAATTTGCCTTTCGTTTGCTCGCCGCTTTTTTGCCCGTATGGGCTTCGGTACCTGCCCTCTCCCAAACACGGTCAGTAGAGCCTCTCACACCAGAGCGAATGTGGTCGCTGGTTCGTCTGGGCGAAACGGATATCTCTCCTGATGGTCGTCTCGCCGTAGTGACGGTGACGCAATTCGATATCAAAGAAAACAAAAGCTCAACGGACCTCTGGATTTTTTCCACCGATGGTCGGACATCGCGTCGGCTGACGAGCGACAAGGCAACGGACGCGTCGCCACGTTTTAGCCCGGATGGATCTCTGATCGCTTTTGTTTCTAAGCGAGGGGATGACGAGGAAACACAGATCTACATCATTCCCGTCGACGGCGGTGAGGCTCAGCGCCTGACCAACGTTCCTACGGGAGCTAACGCACCGAAGTGGTTCCCCGACGGTCAAAAGATCGCATTTGCCTCGCCGATCTGGATCGATCTCGTACGCTGGGAAGATCAGGCCAAGCGTTTAAAAGAGCGCGCGAAAAGCAAAATGTCTGCGCAAGTGTGGGATCGTGCTCCGATCTCTTACTGGGAT
>JAFMKA010000055.1 GCA_017853175.1 Steroidobacteraceae bacterium
GCGAGGTGACTTCGGTCGCCCTTCCGGTCGACCGTGATACCGGTCGTCCGCGCGGTTTCGGCTTTGTTGAAATGGGTCAAGATGACGCGGCTCGCGCCATTCAGGCCCTCAACGGCTACTCGATGGGCGGTCGCCCGCTGCGCGTCAACGAAGCGCAGGATCGTCCCCGCACTGGTGGCGGTGGCGGTCGTCCGGGTGGCTTCCGTGGGGGTGGCGGCGGTGGCGGTGGCTACCGTGGCGGCTCCGGCGGTGGCGGTGGTGGCGGCGGCGGTCGCTGGTAAAGCGCGCTGACGTTCACCGCAACGCGGTCGAACAAAAAAGGCCCGGTTCATCACCGGGCCTTTTTCTTTGGTGGTGGTGATGTGTCGATTAGCGGGCGTCGGGCGATACGCGCACGAGTTGTTTGCCGACGTTGCGCCCCTCGAAGAGTCGGATGAGCGCAGTGGGCATCTGCTCTAGCCCCTCGAGAATGTCTTCCTGATAGTGCAGCTTGCCTGCAGCAATCCAATCGGCAAGCTGTGCCTCGGCACGCTCGAATCTTTCGCTCATTTCGTAGATGAAGAAGGCTTCCATGCGCGCCATTTTCTTGAAGAGGGCGAACGCATTCTTGAGCGCATACGGTCGCTCGAGACCATCAATGTATTGCGAGATCGCGCCACACAATACGACTCGGGCGTGCCGTCGGAGGTGGGCGAGTCCGGCATCCAGCGTTTCTCCGCCGACGTTATCGAAGAACACATCGAGGCCATTCGGGAACAGCTCGCCGATGCGCTGCTCGAGATCTTCTGACTTGTAATTGATGGCCGCGCGATAGCCGAGCGACATCGTCAGTAACCGACATTTTTCAGGCGAGCCAGCGATCCCGACGGCTTCAGCGCCGAGATTGCGCGCGATCTGTCCCACGTTCGAGCCGACGCCGCCTGCAGCGCCCGACACCAGTACTTGATCGCCGGCTTTCACCGCGCCGATATCGACGAGTCCGAGGTAAGACGTGAAACCTGTCAGACCGAGAACGCCGAGTGCCGTGGAAACGGGTGCGACGCGTTGGCGTACCTTGAACATCAAAAAATAGGGCGATCCGTCGGCGATGGCATAGCGCTGCCAGCCCATCTTGCCGTGGACGATCTCCCCGACGCGCCAATCTGGATGTCTTGATTCGACGATCCGTCCGACGCCGCGCCCATGCATGACATCGCCGAGTTCGAGTGGGCGCTCGAATTTTTCTGCGTTGAGCATGTAATTACGCATTACGGCTGCGACACCCAGGTAGAGCACCTCGATCCGGAATTCGCCCTCCGCGAGGGGTCGCAGCGGCGACTCGATCAGTCTGAAGTCGCTTTCTTTCACGGCGCCGACCGGTCTCGCAGCCAGAACCCACTGCATGTTGGTTGTCACAACGGGCATCCTTGTGTTTGCGGGACGATCCAGAGCGCAAGCTCGAAGACCGTGTCCATAGAAGAGGCCACCACCTGCGTCATCGGAGTGTCATGGGGTATGGCCGGAGGTGTGCGCGGTGGGCTCACGTTCATTGAGAGGCGGCGAGGCGCGATTGTAGGCGCAAATCGAGGTAGCCCGGATACACTCGAGCGTATGACCACTTCGAGTTCAGCGATCCGCCGCGGCTATCTCGACGGACCCACCGGCCAAATTCACTATCGTCGATGCATGGGGCGAGATGTCGGAGGCGGGCCGGGTGAGCCACTCGTGTTGCTCCATCAATCGCCGTTGTCCTCGACTCAGTTCGAAGCCGTCATGCCGGCACTCGCTGCGGCGGGCTTCGATGCACTGGCACTCGACATGCCGGGTTTCGGTATGTCGGACGTCGCCGCAGAGGGCGCGACCCTCGAAGATTTTGCGAGCATCATCTCAGCGGGTCTGCGCGCGATGGGTTGGTCGAGTGCGCATCTCGTCGGCCATCACACCGGCGCGGTGCTCGGTGCCGTGTTTGCGGCGGCGCATCCTCACGCCGTGCGCAAGCTCGTACTCAATGGTTTCCCTCTGCTCGGCAAAGCGGAGCGAGATCACTTTGCGACATTTTACTTTGGCCCGAAAGATCCCAAGTCCGACGGTTCTCATTTGCTCATCGCATGGGAAAACCGTCTTCGTTCGACGCCGGGCTGGAGTGATATCCGTCTGATGCATCGATATACCGTTGAGGCACTGCATCGTGACGGCAGTAATTGGCGGGCGTTCCCGCTTGTGATTTCCGCCGATCTCGAGGCGGTGTTGAAGCGGATCGAGGTGCCGACCCTGATGTTCACCAATACCGGTGAAGATTTGCATGCTGCGACCCAGCGAGCGCACGGCCTGCGTCCCGATTTCTTTGCCTATGCCGAATTACAAGGCGGATCACACGACATCATCGACGAGCAGCCCGACAATTGGGTTCGAGCAATCGTGAGTTACTTACGCGCCTGACGACTTCGGCGCACGACCGCGTTGTTCACGCTCGTTGTAGCCCCGGCCTGCCGTCCTCGATGACAAAACGACCCAGCGATTGCGGCGTCGCCTCAGGCTCGCGTACCGAGA
This sequence comes from Steroidobacteraceae bacterium, assembly GCA_017853175.1. Lineage (GTDB taxonomy): Bacteria > Pseudomonadota > Gammaproteobacteria > Steroidobacterales > Steroidobacteraceae > UBA964. The sequence goes on from JAFMKA010000055.1 coordinate 2,530, forward strand.
CGTACCCGATCAGCTCCGCCTCGAGCCTTGCGGGTGTGAGCGTCAGACGCGCATAGCCCCGATAGGCGCCGCTGGCAAAGAACACGTCCGAGGCATCGGAACGGTTGTATACCTCCATCACTTTTTGGGGCGGTGGTCCCGACGTGATCGAGGTGGTGACGATTTCGCTCGCGATGAGCGGTGAGTCGGCGCGGTGCGAGACGATGCGTTGGTCCGCTACGATGAAGGCATGGATGTCACCGCCCAGCATCACAGGGTTTTTGCAGCGGCTCGCTGCCACCGATTCGAGTAAGCGACGACGCGCGGCAGGATAACCCGCCCAGCTGTCACTCCAGTGTTGTTGTCTCGGACCCGGATCTTCATCGACCCAGGTCATCACGACACCTTGCGCGATGAAGTTCCAACGCGCCTTCGACGCGCGTAGCTGTCGGTCGATCCAGCTCTCTTGGGTGGCGCCAAGAATGCTGCGTGACTCGTCGTTCCAAGAGGGGCACGTATCGACATAAACACGCGAGCCTCCCCCTCGTCGAGGAGGCGTGGGGCAGGCCTGAGGGGAGCGGTATTGCCGCTCGTCGAGCATATGAATCGCCAATAGATCGCCGAACGTGCGCGTCATGTAGAGCTGCATGTCGGCACCTCGCGGCAGTGCTGAGCGCGGCAGCGGCATGTGTTCCCAATACGCCTGATAGGCGGCTGCACGTCGAGCGACGAAGCCGTCTTGCTGATCCGGGTCTTCGGCCGTGAGCCCCGCGTAATCGTTATCGACTTCGTGATCGTCGTGAGTGACGAGCCAAGGGCAATGCGCGTGCGCCGCGCGCAGGACGGGGTCGCTGCGATACCAGGCGTAGCGAAGCCGATAATCGTTGAACGTCTTACACTCACCGGTATCGTGTCGGCGCACGGGTGAACCGGTATTACCCTCGTAGATGTAATCGCCTACGTGCACGATGAGATCAGTGCCGCGCTCGAGCATGTGCGAGTAGGCGTGGAAGTAGCCTTGCTCGTAGTGCTGGCAACTGGCGACGGCGATCTGTAGAGGCGTCTGTCTCTCACCGAGCGGTGAGGTCCAGGTCCGACCGACGGGGCTGAGATAGTCACCCGCCCTGAAACGATAAAAATAGTCGCGGCCGGGCGTGAGGCCCCGCACTTCGAGATGAACGGAATGCGCGTAGCGCGCCTCAGCTCGGGTGACACCCGATTGCACCATTTTCGCGAAGTGAATGTCCTCCGCAATCTCATATTGCACGGCGTAATCGTGTTCGCCGAGATGGGCCTCGGGATGGATCGGCTGGGTTGAAAGTCGCGTCCAAAGCACCATGCCATCGCTGACGGGGTAGCCCGAAGCCACCCCAAGAACGAAGGGGTCGCTCTTGAAAGTCGGACGCCGCAGCGACTGCTGGGTGGTGCCCCATGCGGGTATTCCGATTGATGAGCCGGCCAGCGCAGCCGAGTAGAGCGCGGCAGAGAGAAAATCACGACGATCCGTCATGACTGCGAAGTGTAGTCGTTAGCGTGTTAATTTTCGTGATGAGTTCACGGGAGAATGTTGATGTCTCAGCCCGCCGCTCCCCTCGATCCTATGACTCCGCGACAGGATGGACGACCGGTCGTTTGCGAGCCGCTTGCCGGGGTTACGTTAGCGGCAGCCGATCTCGAGCTGTGTCGGCGTTTTTACGGCGGCGCCCTCGATCTTCGAGTCGATAGAGTGCGGTGGTCCGGTGAAGGCGCGCAGCAACTCTCGCGTCACTGGGGAATCGCATCCACCGATGATCTCGATCTGTTGCTGATGACGCGGCCGGGGCTTTCTGACGCGATCACCTTGCGAGTCGTACGGCTCGCAGCGGATCGACCGCCGTCGCGGCCAGGTCTCGACTGTCGATTCGATGGTCCGCTCGGTTTAGGGGTTCCGGTGAGGGGTCTTGCGCAGCGGCACGCGATCGTCGAGGCCTACGGATTCAAAGCCAATGCCGGCATCACCACGATGACGTTTCCGCGACCTGACGGCACGACCTACGACATCGGTGAGACGCAATGGATCGCGCCCGATGACCTGATGGTCCCGGGTGTCGACCGTGCGCACTTGCATCCGGTTGGATCGATCGATGCGGCTTTCGGCATCGGTGGCCCGAGTTATTCGAGCGCCCTCGTGAGCGATGCCGATCGACACGGCGAATTCCTAGACGGAGTGCTCGGCTACGAACTGCGTCGGGAGTTCACCTTCGAGAGTGAGGGGCCGCAGGGTGGCATGAAGCTCGCGAAAGGTATTCGGGTTAGGTTTCAACAATGGTTTGCGCCGGGCTCGCGGACGGGTTATCTCGTCATCATGCAGTTGCTGTCCGGCAGTCTCCGTGCGCCTAATGGCCTTGGGTTGAAGAACCGAGGGATCGGCCTCTGGTCGTTCCCGACCTTCAAGTTTGACGAAGTACGAGATCGCGTGGCTCGTCTTGCGGTGCCCGTGCTGAGCTCACCGGCGGAGCTCGAGGTGCCGGGAGTCGGACGTCAGCGCTCCATGGTGATCGCCACGCCCGATGGTTTCCCTATCGAGATCGTTCAATGCTGAGGCGTGCAGGGCTTGCCGTGCTGCTGTTGTCGCTCGGGGCGTGTACGACACCCGACATCCTCGATTGTCGTGCTGCCAATGGCCTCACGCCCGATTGTCGTTTTCAAAATCCGGAGGACTTCGCCAAGAGCCCGAGCGGTATCGCGCTCATCATCAGCGAAATGGGGCAGGGTAGCCTCGAGTCGCGCGCCGGACGGCTCGTCGCTTACGTGCCTAGCGCCGAGAGTGGTCGTGGGGATATCCGCGTGCTGTGGCCGAGAATGTCGATGCCATCGATGGTGACGTCCCTTGCGCCGGACGCAGCGGCACTGGGCGATCCCAGTTGCCCGGCACTCGGGAACGCTCGTTTCGTTCCTCACGGCATTAATGCTCGACGTCTCGATGATGGCCGAAACGTGTTGTTTGTCGTCAATCATGGAGATCGAGAGTCGATCGAGATCTTCGAAATCTTTGATGACGGCCGCGAGATTACCCTCGAGTCGCGGGGCTGTGTTCTCGCGCCACCCGATGCCACGACGAACGACGTGGTCGTGCTCAGCGATGGGAGCTTTCGGGTTTCTGACAGTTTTCGTCGGAGCGAGAACACCATCGTTTCGGGATTGCGCATGCGCTACGGCTCACATCGACCGGGTTTCGCTTGGGAGTGGCGACCGGGTCGAGGTTACTCGCGTATTGCAGGCAGCGAGACCGCCTACGCTAATGGCATCGAGTCTTCGCCAGACGGGCGCTTCGTCTACCTCAACGGCTATTTTGAAAACGCACTCATCAAGGTCGACACCGAGACCGGCCAGCGCGTGGGCGAGGTGTCGGTATCGGGGCCCGACAATGTCACCTGGACCGATGACGGAAGGCTGCTCGTCGCCTCGCATCACGCAGGTACCTTCGATCTGCTCAAATGTCTCGGTATCGATCGCGGCAATTGCGGCTTTCGATTTCAAATTGTGGAAGTGAATCCCGAGACGCTGGCGTCGCGCGTTCTCCTCGATCAGCAAGGTCCGCCCATCGGCGCGGTGACCGTCGCGCTGCCGTTTCAGGGTCGGCTGTATCTCGGCACCTTCGCGGGTGACCGTATTGCATGGCGCTGATCGCGTGGCGTTGACGCCATCGATGCGCGATCGGGACGAGGGTTATGTCACCGAGCTGCCGTACACGCTCGGTTACTACCCCGAGCTCGATCCACGTCGAGTTCGCGAGACGCTCGCGAGTGCGGGTGTCGAGATTGCGCCCATCCGTCGCGCGTGTGAGCTCGGCTTCGGACGAGGCTTGAGCTTGGCCATCCACGCCGTTGCCGGCGATGCCGAGTGGTGGGGTAACGATTTGCTGCCGCGGCACGTCGAAGAGGTCAAAACGCTCACTCGCGGACTCACGGACCGCCTGCATATCTCGGCAGAGACCTTTGCGGAGTTTTGCACCCGCGAGGATTTACCCGAGTTCGACTTCATCGCGCTGCACGGCGTGTGGAGCTGGATCTCCGAGCGTAATCGGCAAATCATCACCGCGTTTATCGACCGAAAACTTGCGAATGGCGGTGTGCTTTATCTCTCGTACAACACTCGCAAGGCGTGGGAATCTGTGTTGCCCCTTCGAAAATTTCTCGTTACGGAGGCGGCGAAACCGGAGCTTGCATCGAGCGCCTTGGCCGATCGGATCGAGGCCGCCCTCGTCGCGGCGCAGCACGTGGTCGCTCGCGACCTTCCGCCCGCTCGCGACGATCCGGCATTCGAAAAGCATTTGCGAAAAATTCGTCATCAAGCGAAGGCGTACCTCGCCCACGAATATTTCAATCGGGATTGGGCGTTGTTCGACGAGGCCGATCTGTCTGCCACATTCGGGCCGCTCGGGCTCGCCTATGTGGCGCAGGCCAACGGCGCTGCGGGAAGCACGGGTTTCCGCCGAGATCTCTGGGTGAGAGGGCAGGCGTCTCGAGACGGCTCGACGCAGAGTCTCGAGTGGACACCGCGCGTCGTAAACCGTGCAGCGGTGCACGAACTCAACGCTCGGTTGCTTCGGCTCGCGACCGATGAGCCTTATCTCAGTACGCTCGCGTCACCCGATACGGGTGGCGGTGTCGAGCTCGGTTGGCGCTCATTGCTCGCGCTCGGTGCGTGGCAAGAGGGCGCTCGTGATGCGGTATCGATCGCCGAGCGCGTTGCCTCAACTTTGAGGCGACTCGGGCATCCGCTCGTCCATGAGGGTGTGATGATCAAAGATGCCGCAGAAGTGGCCGCAATGCTGCGTCGCGAGGCGGAGTCTTTCATCGCAGCGAAAATGGACCCTCTTCGACGAGTTGATTGAGCAGGCTATCACGCCTGACTCATCACCCATGCGATTGCTATCGCAATCACGACGAAGACCATCCACGTCGCGAAGATCGCAAGTTGGGCTGTTCGCGACCAGCCGTCCTTCAATTCGCAGTACCGCAGGAACTCCTCGATCGTCGGCCCGCCATTGCGACGACGGACGGTGAGGTAAGACAGCGGTAGCACGACTGACAGCAGTAGGCTGGTGATCGCAGGCCAGGGTTCTTGGTCATCGACACCGAGCAGGTAATAAAAGGGCAGACTTGCGAAGAGACTGCCTACGAATAACGTGGTGGTGATGCGATACGCCGACGCGTTTCGGGTCAGTACTTCTTCGTCACTGACAGACATAGGGGTCTCCACCGGTAGGTTTAAACCTACGTTCATATCGCCAAAGAAATAGGCATCGACTCGCCGATCTTAGTGGATTGCCATGCTGTCGTCAGGCGGTGGATGTGCTCGCGTACCGCGAGGATCTCCGGTTCGCCAATCGACAGCGGCGCGCAGTGTCGCGCCTCACAGGTGACTCGGTAAAGCTCTAGGAGCGCGGAGGGATCGCTCGTCCAGCCTGCCCATCCGTCCGCCTGCAATACTTCCACCAGTCGCTCCACGCCATCGCTCTCGACGGTGGAACTCATTCGAAATCCGCTCGCGTCGCCTTCGAGTGTTCGGATGATAAAGCCGCGACGTTGCAGCGTGGCTTCGACGGCAAAGTGCAGCATGTCGTGCGGGATGATGCCTTGTTTCGGGCATTGCACGCTGTTCGTGCAGAGGCCATCGACGATGACATCCATTCGATCGTGTTTGCCCGCGCCCTTGGTGAAGATCAACTGCATCATCTTTGGCGGGAGATGGTCGGGATGAGAGGATTTGAACCTCCGACTCCTACGTCCCGAACGTAGTGCTCTACCAGGCTGAGCTACATCCCGATACTGGCGGGCCCGCAGGGGCCGATCTCAAGAGGTGCGCTCGACGGCGAACCGTGCGAGAGCGGCGAGACCTTGCTTGAACGGCGACTCTGGCAGCGCTTGGAGGGCTGTAAGTGCCTGATCGGCCTCGTCTTGAGCGAGGGCGCGAGTGTACTCAAGAGCGCCGGTCGATTCAATTGCGCCCACGATGACATCGAGCTGCTCGAGGCCGCCATTTTCGATGGCCCCGCGAATGATCGACCGAATACCCGGATCCGCGGCCTTTTTGAGCGCCTGGATCAGGGGCAGGGTGGGTTTGCCTTCGGCCAAATCATCGCCCAAATTTTTGCCGAGCTCCGCGGGGTTCGATTGGTAATCGAGCACGTCATCGATCAGCTGGTACGCCGTTCCGAGATGGCGACCGAAGTCGGCCAGTGCGCGCTGCTGGCTCGGGCTCGCTCCCGCGATCACGGCCGACACTTCAGCGCCCGCTTCGAAGAGTTTCGCGGTCTTGCGGTAAATCACTTCGAGATAGCGTTGCTGCGTCGTATCGGGGTCACCCGCATTCATGAGTTGCAGCACTTCGCCTTCGGCGATGACATTCGTCGCCTGCGACATGATTTCCATGACGCGCTGCGAGCCGATCGCCGCCATCATCTGAAACGCACGTGAATACACGAAGTCGCCGACGAGTACGCTCGCTTGGTTGCCGTACAACGAGTTCGCGGTGGCGCGCCCTCGTCGGCGCGACGAACCATCAACGACATCGTCGTGTAGGAGCGTCGCGGTATGGATGAATTCTATGAACGCTGCGGCGTCGATATGGCTCGCGCCTCGGTAGCCACCCGCGCGGGCCGCGAGCAAAACGATGAGCGGCCTAAGCCGCTTTCCGCCGCCAGAAATGATGTGTTCGGCGACCTGATCAACCAGGGCGACCGAGCTTTTCATGCTGGCGCGGATCACGGCATCGACGGCCAAGAGATCCTGACGAACCAGCTCCTTGACCGAGGCCAGCAGCGTATTCACGGGGTGGGATGGTAGCCGACCCGGACGCCGACTCGATAAGTCCTTGAAACCCAAGGAAAGAGGTCTGGCGAGAGGGGTTTGACCGACCGTCGGTCGCTCAGTAGAATGCGCGGCCTTTTCCGGAGGTCTCTACATGTACGCGGTCATCGCCACGGGCGGAAAGCAATATCGGGTCGAAGCGGGCAGTGTGCTCCGCATCGAAAAGCTTCCCGTGGAACCGGGCTCCGAAGTGAAGTTCGGCGAAGTCCTGCTCGTCGGTTCGGGCGAGTCGGTCAAGGTGGGTGCGCCCATGCTCGCAGGGGCTTCGGTTTCGGCGACGGTTCAGCGTCATGGCCAGAGCGACAAGGTGAGCGTCGTTAAATTCCGCCGCCGCAAGCACTACCTGCGCATGAAGAACCATCGTCAGCAGTTCACTGAAATCAAAGTCACCGGCATCAACGCTGGCTGATTGCGGAGCAGATCACATGGCACATAAAAAAGCAGGCGGCAGTACCAAGAACGGCCGCGACTCACACAGCAAGCGACTCGGCGTGAAG
>JAFMKA010000056.1 GCA_017853175.1 Steroidobacteraceae bacterium
GGCTCACCGGCGTGATGTACATCCTCGACGAGCCGTCGATCGGATTGCATCAGCGAGACAATTCGCGTCTTTTGGCGACACTACAGCGACTACGAGATCTCGGAAACACCGTCATCGTGGTTGAGCACGACGAAGATGCCATCCTCTCCGCCGATCACGTGATCGATCTCGGTCCGGGTGCGGGCGTGCACGGCGGCATGATCGTCGCTCAGGGTACGCCATCGGCGGTACGCAAAAATCCCGAATCACTGACAGGGCGTTATCTCTCGGGAGACTTGAAGATAGCCGTCCCCCCGCTACGTACGCCGCGACAACCGTCACGCGTCTTGCGGCTACTCGGCGCCTCGGGTAACAACCTCAAGAATATCGATGTGGAGATTCCCGTCGGACTCTTCACCTGTGTCACGGGCGTGTCGGGCTCGGGCAAAAGCACGCTCATCAACGACACGCTATTGCGACGAGCCGTCGCCGAACTCGGTGGCGGGCCGAGCGACGCCGCACCCTGCAGAGCGTTACAAGGACTCGAGCATATCGATCGAGTGATCGAGATCGATCAAAGCCCGCTCGGTCGTACACCCCGATCCAATCCGGCGACGTATACCGGCGTCTTCACAGGTCTGCGTGAACTTTTTGCGCAGGTGCCGGAAGCGCGCAGCCGCGGCTATGACGCTGGCCGTTTCAGTTTCAACGTCAAAGGGGGGCGCTGCGAGGCCTGCCAGGGCGACGGCGTAATGCGCGTCGAAATGCATTTCTTACCGGATGTCTACGTGCCTTGCGACGTCTGCCGTGGCAAACGTTACAACCGGGAGACGCTCGAGATTCTCTATCGCGGCAAAAGCATTCATGACGTACTTGAAATGACGATCGAGGATGCCACTCGATTCTTTCAAAGTATTCCGGCCGTTCAACCCAAACTGCAGACGCTACTTGATGTCGGTCTCGGTTATCTAAGGCTCGGGCAAAATGCGACTACGCTATCGGGCGGTGAGGCGCAGCGCGTAAAACTCGCCCGAGAACTCGCCAAACGCGCAACGGGTCGCACGTTATATGTGCTCGATGAGCCGACGACCGGACTTCATTTTCATGATGTCGCGCAACTGTTAGGCGTGCTGCAGCGATTACGCGACGAGGGAAATACCATCGTCGTCATCGAACACAACCTCGATGTCATCAAGACGGCAGACTGGCTGATCGATCTCGGGCCGGAAGGCGGATCGGCAGGCGGCGAAATCGTCGCGGCGGGCACTCCCGAAGAGGTGGCACGAGTGGCCGCCTCGCATACGGGCCGCTATCTCGCGCCTTTGCTCAAAAAACGCTGAACGACTTCTCCTCGCTCCCGACGCTCCTCGACAGCGCCCGGAGCGTATCGACTCACTACTCGTCTCCAGAAAGCGATGGCTCGCGCGTCGCTCGAGAGTGAGCGAATCTCCCAAAACCCATCGAACCGATCGAACAACAACCGCGCCGCTGCGGCGCCGACGCCGAGCGTGCGTGTTGCGGGAATAACGTAGAACTCGAGCAACAGATACGACGGAGAATGCTCTTGCGAAAACGAACGTCGTAGCACAACGAAGCCGACGGGCTCGTCGTCACGCTCGATCAGCAGAGTCTCGTGATCGGACGCGGATAACAACGCGACGGATCGGGCTGCCGCTGAGGCGACATCCTCGGCCGAGGCGCCCATTTCGGTGAGCCAAAGTTTTTGCGCTCGCGAGAACCAATCTCTACCGCGCACCGAGTGGCGTACGTCACGAAGAACGACAGGCATGAGAGAAAATCATGGGCCAAAAATAAAGAACCCGGGAGATGGCGAGCCATCATCCCGGGTTCGTTTGGGAGCTTAACGCCCCCAGCCAATCATTTCCGTGAGGAAATTACTTGGCGGCCTCGGCCGGAGCAGCCGGAGCGGCAGCGGCGTCAGCCGGAGCAGCCTCAGCAGGAGCAGCGGCATCGGCCGGAGCGGCTTCGGCCGGAGCCTCAGCAGCAGGAGCCTCGGCAGCCGGAGCAGCTTCGGCCGGAGCCTCAGCAGGCTTGCCACCGCAAGCGGTCAGAGCGAGCGCAGCGAGAAGGGCGCTAAGAGCGAGCTTCGTCTTCATTTTGCAATTACCCCAAAAAGTAAGAGACAGATGTTGAACAAACAACCTAGCTAGTTTGTCTGGCGACCGAAATCGCGCGCGAATTGTATAGGCTTTTTACAGGAGTGGGAATGACCCGCCCCCTACCCGGGGTCGTAACGGCCTGACCACCTGCCCCCCTCTGGCGCCGTACAATCTGCAGCGACCCGGCCACGCCCCCGGGAAATATGCCAGTTTGGGGATCTCATGCTCAAAAACGACCCGATTTCTCTTTATACGGCCCACTTGGCCGAGGTGGCTCGTCGGACGACCGAGGCACTGAGTCTTAGCGGTTACGAGGCCGTCATCCTGCAATCGGGCGAAGCCCTGGGGCTGTTCCAGGATGACCAGCATTACCCTTACAAAGCTCACCCACCGTTCAAGTGGTGGGTACCGCTTCTCGATGCCCCGGGGTCACTCCTGTATTTCAGGCCCGGGCAGCGTCCGAAGCTGATTTTTTACGTGGCGACGGACTTTTGGTACCAGCCGGCTCAGCTGCCGAAAACTGGTTGGACGGAGCACCTTGACGTCGTCGTGGTGCATTCCGCCGAGCAAACCCGCACCGCCCTCCCCCACGACCTCTCGAAGACCGCCTGGATCGGCGACCTCCTTGGCAAGCTCGGCGCCTGGGATGTGGCTGCGATCAACCCATCCGAGCTCATCCGACGGCTCGACTTCGCCCGGGGCCGCAAGACCCCCTACGAAATCGCCTGTCTCGCCGAAGCGAACCGTATCGGCGCCCGAGGGCACCGCGCCGCCGAACAGTGCTTCAGGGCGGGCGGCACGGAGTACGAGATTCATCAGGCCTTCGCTGGCGCGTGCGGACAGAGAGAGCAGGAGTTGCCGTACAACGCGATCGTCGCCCTCAACGAAGCCGCCTCGGTGCTGCACTACCAAGTGCTGCGCCGCGATAAACCCGCTAAGCATCGATCATTGCTGCTCGATGCAGGGGCCAACTTCGCGGGCTACGGCAGTGATATCACCCGCACCAGCGTCGCCGATCACGGCGAGTTCGCGACGCTCGTTTCGAAGATGGATGAGCTGCAGCGCGGGCTCTGTGCGCTCACGAAGCCAGGGATCGACTGGCGCGACATCCACGCGGCAGCGGTCGAACGCATCACGGCGTTGTTATGCGAGGCGGGTGTGCTGCGTTGCAGCGCCAGTGAAGCGCTCGAGTCGGGCGCCTCGCGACTCTTTTTCCCGCATGGCATCGGCCATCTACTCGGACTACAAGTCCACGATGTCGGCGGCACCATGGCCGATGCCGAGGGGGGCACGATACCGAAACCGCCGCGCGACCCGGCGCTACGACTAACGCGCAAACTCGAACCGGGTTTCGTGGTGACGATGGAACCTGGTCTCTATTTCATCGAGGCGCTGCTGGGTCCTGCGCAGTCGGGTCCGCATGCGGCCCGCATCGATTGGTCTCGCGTCGCCGAGTTCAAGCCTTACGGCGGAATTCGTATCGAGGACAACCTGGTCGTGACGGAATCGGGCTGCGACAACCTCACGCGCGCAGCATTCGCCTCCGTCTGATCAGTTTTTCTTAAGTAGATCGCGGATTTCCTCGAGCAACACTTCATTGCGCGGGGGTGGCGCCGCCACCGTCGCCGGAGCGGGCTCCGGTCGCTTGATGCGATTGATCGCCTTGATGGCGAGAAACAGCGCGAGCGCGATGATGGTGAAGTCGAAGAGCGTCTGCAGGAAAGCGCCCCACTTCAAGATGATCTCGCTGCCATCGGACCCTGCGCCGAGCGAGGTGCCGAGCTCGTTGAACGACACACTCCCCACGGCTTTACCGAGCACGGGCATCATGATGTCGCCGACCAGCGACGAAACGATCTTGCCGAACGCGGAACCGATCACCACACCGACTGCCAAGTCGATGACGTTGCCACGCATCGCGAATTCACGAAATTCTTTGAGAATGCTCACGCTCACCTCCCCAAAACACGAAGACCGACGTCCAAGATGGACGCCGGTCTTCAATGAGTATCAGGCTTGGTGGGCTTCCCGCAATAACGAACCAATGCGAGAGTGTCCCGAGACGCGATCTCTCTAAGATCAGGCCGCAGCAGCCTTGCGGGCTCGCGGCTTGGCGGCCGACTTCGCCTTGGCCTTCTTCTTGGCTTTCTTGCCGTCGGTGGCTTCGTCCGTCGCGGCGGGCGCGGCAGCCTGATCAACCAACTGCATGAGCGCCATCGGCGCAGAATCTCCGGCGCGCGGCATCATGCGCAGAATGCGCGTATAGCCACCGGCACGAGCCTTGAAGCGCGGACCTAAATCGTCGAACAGTTTTTCGACGACGGCCGTATCGCGAAGTCGAGAAAACGCCAATCGGCGGCGTGCTTCGCTATCGGTCTTCGCGAGCGTGATGAGCGGCTCAACCACGCGACGCAGTTCCTTGGCTTTCGGCAAGGTGGTACGAATGGTCTCGTAACGCAGCAGCGCAACGCTCATGTTGCGCATCAGCGCATGGCGATGCGGAGCATTTCGCGACAGTTGCCGCCCTGAAAGTCGATGACGCATAAAAAACCTCGATGAATCAGTCGTGGGGAGCCGTCAAACGGCCACCCTCGATCACATCAAACCGCTACCGCGATCTTCCTCGTGGCGCAGGCCCGAAGGCGGCCAGCCATCGAGACGCATGCCGAGCATGAGACCATGGCTCTGCAGCACTTCCTTGATCTCGGTGAGCGACTTCTTGCCCAGATTCGGCGTACGCAGCAACTCCACTTCGGTGCGCTGCACGAGATCGCCGATGTAATGGATGTTCTCTGCCTTGAGGCAGTTCGCACTGCGAACCGTGAGCTCGAGCTCGTCGACGGGGCGCAGCAGAATCGGATCGAACTGAGCCGCCTCGGACTTGCCCGCACCCTCTTCCTCGCCCTGCAGGTCGACAAACACGGACAGCTGATCTTTGAGGATGCTGCCAGCACGACGGATGGCCTCTTCGGCGTCGATCGTTCCGTTCGTCTCGATGTCGAGAATGAGTTTGTCGAGGTCGGTACGCTGCTCAACGCGAGCCGCATCGACCGAGTAGGTCACGCGACGGATCGGGCTGAACGACGCATCGAGCTGCAGGCGACCGATCGGACGAGTCGCTTCGTCGAAGGCCATGCGCTGCGAAGCAGGACGGTAACCACGACCACGCTCGACGCGCAGCACCATGTTGAGCTCACCCGCTTTGGTGAGGTTCGCGATCACGAGTTCGGGGTTCACCACCTCGACGTCGTGGTCGGTCTGGATGTCCCCTGCCGTGACCGGCCCCGGGCCTTTCTTCGAAAGGCGCAGCTCGGCCGAATCGCGGCTGTGCATACGGATCGCCACCTGCTTGAGGTTGAGCAGGATGTCTACGACATCCTCCTGAACACCCTCGATGCTGGTGTACTCGTGGAGCACGCCCTCGATCTCCACCTCGGTGATTGCGGCACCGGGCATGGACGAGAGCAGCACGCGACGCAGCGCGTTACCGAGCGTGTGGCCGAAGCCCCGCTCGAACGGCTCGATGACGACACGCGCCTGACGCGGGGCCAAAGGACTGACCTTGACGACGCGCGGCTTGAGGAATTCGCTGACGGATCCTTGCATATTCAAACCCTCTCTCCTGTCCCGAGCATTACTTCGAGTACAACTCGACGACCAGGTTTTCGTTGATGTCGGGCAGGATTTCGTCCCGCGCCGGCACCTGCTTGAAAACGCCCTTCATTTCTTTGTCGTTGACCTCGACCCACTCGGGGAGGCCGACCTGCGAGGCGATCTGCATCGCGTTCTGGATACGCAACTGCTTGCGTGCCTTCTCGCGAATCTGCACGACGTCGCCGGCGCGCATCTGATACGACGGAATCGTCACGACTTCGCCGTTGACCTCGACACCCTTGTGGCTGACGAGCTGACGCGCTTCCGAGCGCGTGGCCGCGAAGCCCATGCGGTACACGACGTTATCGAGACGCGACTCGAGAAGCTTGAGCAGGTTTTCACCCGTCGAGCCCGAGCGACGCGCAGCCTCGGTGTAGTAGTTGGCGAACTGGCGCTCGAGCACGCCGTACATACGACGGAGCTTCTGCTTTTCGCGCAGCTGACTGCCGTATTCCGACAGGCGTGCCTTGCGCTCGCCCTTGATGCCGCCCGGCGGCACTTGGAGCTTGCACTTGGACTCGAGCGGCTTGACGCCACTCTTCAGGAAAAGATCGGTGCCCTCTCGTCGAGCGAGTTTGCACTTCGGACCAATGTAACGGGCCATCTTTGATACCTCTTGCGACGCGGCGTCAGACGCGACGCTTCTTGGGCGGACGACAGCCGTTATGCGGAATCGGCGTGACGTCGAAAATGCTGGTGATCTTCAGGCCGCAATTGTTGAGCGCCCGAACGGCGGACTCGCGACCCGGACCAGGACCGGCCACGCGAACTTCGACGTTGCGCAGTCCATGCTCCTGAGCGGCAGTGCCGGCCTTTTCGGCGGCCACCTGAGCGGCAAACGGAGTCGACTTGCGCGAGCCGCGGAAGCCACAACCGCCGGAGGTCGCCCAGGACAAGGTGTTGCCCTGTCGGTCGGTGATCGTGACGATCGTGTTGTTGAACGACGCATGAATGTGCGCGATGCCGTCGAGCACGTTTTTGCGTGCCTTCTTGGGCTTCTTGGCGCCGGCGTTCGACTGTTGCTGCTTTTGTTCTGCCATGTGCTTGTGCCTGCTGAGCTAGCTGGTGTGCGCGAAAACGATCAACCCTTGCCCGGAGGCGCGTTGAGCTTGACGGCCTGCTTGCGCGGACCCTTTCGCGTACGGGCGTTGGTGCGAGTGCGCTGACCGCGAACCGGCAGACCCTTACGGTGGCGCATGCCACGGTAGGTTCCGAGGTCCATCAGACGCTTGATGTTCATCGAGACTTCGCGACGCAGGTCGCCCTCGACGAGACCCTTGGCGATTTGCGCGCGCAGCGCATTCACCTCGGGCTCGGTGAGGTCTTTGACCTTGGTCGTGGGATCGACGCCTGCGGCTTCGCAGACGGCGCGCGAACGACTCTTACCCACACCGTAGATGTGAGTCAGACCGATGACAACGTGCTTGTTCATCGGGATGTTTATGCCGGCGATACGTGCCATGTTTACTGCCCCGAAGCCGCAAAAAAGCGCGGCATTCTACTTAAATACCCTTGGTTCTCAACCCTGCCGCTGCTTGTGCCGCGGATCTTTGCAGATCACGTAGACGACGCCACGTCGCCGCACGATCTTGCAGTCCTTACAAATCTTTTTAACTGACGGACGAACTTTCATGAGCCTTACCCTTTAGTTCACTGCGGCGCGCCGCCGCGTCCATAGCCCATCAGATTGGCCTGCTTGAGCAGACCCGGATACTGGTGGGACATCAAATGCGCCTGCAGCTGAGCCATGAAATCCATGGCCACCACCACGACGATGAGCAGCGAGGTGCCGCCGAATACGAACGGCACTCCACCCTCGGAAATCATGAGCTCCGGAATGAGGCAGACGCCCGCAACATAAATAGCGCCCCACAGCGTGAGCCGCGTGAGCACTTTGTCGATGTATTCGCCGGTCTGCTGCCCCGGACGAATACCCGGAATGAACGCGCCCGACTTCTTCAAGTTTTCGGACGTCTCGCGCGCGTTGAACACGAGCGCCGTGTAGAAGAAGCAGAAGAAGATGATGAGCGTCGCGTAGAGCACCAGGTGCAGCGGCTGACCATAGCCGAGCGCAGCAGCCACATTTTGCAGAATCTCAGCGGCGCGACCTTCACCCGTGCCGAAGAACTGCGCGATCGTCGCCGGGAAGAGCAACAGGCTCGAGGCAAAGATGGGCGGGATGACACCCGACATGTTGAGCTTGAACGGCAAGTGACTGGTCTGGCCCGCGAGCACGCGACGACCGACCTGACGCTTGGCGTAGTGCACCGCGATACGTCGCTGCGCTCGTTCGACGTAGACGCAGAGTGCCGTCACACCAAGCACGAGGACGATCAGCACGAGAGCGAAGATGCCCGACATCTCGCCGGTGTTGACCGACTCGATGGTGCGGCCGATGGCGCTCGGAAGACCGGCGACGATACCGGCGAGAATGATCATCGAGATGCCGTTACCGATGCCGCGCTCGGTGACTTGCTCGCCGAGCCACATGAGGAACATCGTGCCCGTCGTCATCGTGATCGTCGCGATGAAGAGGAACGACCAACCACCTGCGAGGACCATGCCGCCGTTCTGCAATGCAACCGCTGCACCGAGCGACTGGAATACCGCGAGAACGACCGTGAAGTAGCGCGTGATCTGGGTGATCTTGCGACGTCCGGACTCGCCTTCCTTGCGGTACTCCTCCCAAGGCGGATAAATCATCGAGGCCATCTGCACGATGATCGACGCCGAGATGTACGGCATCACGCCCATCGCAAAGATGGACAGACGCTCCATGGCGCCACCGGAGAACATGTTGACGATGCCGAGAATGGTGCCCTGATTCTCTTCGAAGAATCGGGCGACCTCGGCAGGGTTGATGCCCGGCACCGGAATGAAGGTACCGATACGGTAGACGATCAGGGCGCCGAGCAGAAACAACACGCGCGCGCGCACTTCGCCGAAACGCGTTGCGTCTGCGAGAGTTGCTGCCGGGTTGCCTACGCCTGATGCCACTTAAACTTTCGTCCTATTTGAACTTTCGAATTACGCCGAACGCCGATCAGGCTTCGAGGCGGCCGCCCGCCGCTTCGATCGCCGCCTTGGCACCCTTCGTCGCGCCCACGCCCTTCAGCGTGACCGCCTTCTTGATCTCACCCGACAGCACGACCTTCGCCACTTCGGTGTGGGCCGGTACGACATTCGCCGCCTTGAGAGCCGCGAGGTCGATCACCGCCGCACTCACTTTCGCGAGTTCGTCCAGTCGCACTTCTGCGCGAGTCGCCTTCATGGCCGAACGGAAGCCGACCTTCGGCATACGACGCTGCAGCGGCATCTGACCGCCTTCGAAGCCGACCTTGTGATAGCCGCCCTTGCGCGCGCGCTGTCCTTTCACGCCACGTCCGCAGGTCTTGCCCTGACCGGCCGAGGCACCGCGACCGACTCGCAGGCGCTTACGCTTGGAGCCCGCGGCGGGCTTGATGGTGTTGATACGCATCTCGTTACTCTCCTTGGACCGCGAGCAGATGGCGCGCGGTGCGGATCAGACCACGAATCTCGGGCGTATCCGCCACGGTGACCGTTTGATGTCGCTTGCGCAGACCGAGTCCGCGAACCGACTGCGCGATGTTCGCGATCTGGCCGTGAACGCTTTTCTTGAGCGTGACTTTCAGCTGCTTGGTCGCCATGACTGTTAACCCATGATCTCTTCGAGGGACTTGCCGCGCTTGGCAGCGATATCTTCAGGCGAGCGCACCGAGGCGAGCGCCTTGACCGTCGCACGCACGACGTTGATCGCGTTACGCGAGCCGTAGCTCTTCGCCAACACGTTACGAACGCCCGCGCACTCGAGCACGGCGCGCATGCCGCCGCCGGCGATGACACCCGTACCGTCAGACGCCGGCTGCATCAGCACGCGAGTGGCGCCGTGGCTGCCCTTCACTGCGTAGTGCAGCGTCTCGTTACGAAGCGAAACGTTGACCATGTTCTTGCGCGCCGCCGCCATCGCCTTGGAGATAGCGACCGGAACTTCTCGCGCCTTGCCGAAACCGAAACCGACGCGGCCGGCGCCATCGCCCACCACGGTGAGTGCGGTGA
>JAFMKA010000014.1 GCA_017853175.1 Steroidobacteraceae bacterium
TCGAGACCACGACCTGGTCCTTACCCTGCAACACGGCCGTCGCCACGACGCCCGCGGGCAATGCGATGTCCGAGATGAACTTGGACTCGTTGAGCTTCATCTGCGACAAGTCGAGCGTGATCTCTTCCGGAAGATCTTTCGGAAGACAGGTCACTTCGATGTCGGCGATGCGATGCGACACGATACCGCCCTGGGTTTTCACGCCCGGGGAAGCGGCCTCGCCCTTGAAGTGAATCGGCAGGCGAATACGAATCTTCTCGTCTTCGAGCACGCGCTGCAGATCGAGGTGCAGAACACGAGGCTCGGCCGGGTGCATCTGCAGATCTTTGACGATCGCAGCCTGCGTCTCGGTGCCGACCTTCAAGCCGATGATGGTCGAGTAGAACTTTTCGTCCTCGACGAGCGTCATCAGCTTTTCATGGTTGAGCGACAGCATGCGCGGATCGCGCTTGCCACCGTAGAGAATGGCCGGGACTTTACCGACACGACGCAGGCGGCGGCTCGCACCCTTGCCTTCGTCGTCGCGGAATTCCGCAGCGAGTTCGAATGAAATTTTCATTGACTGACTCCTAGTTGATGTTTTTCCGTTCCGCGACCAGAACGGACTCAATCGACGTACAGCGAACTCACGGACTCTTCGTCCCGAATTCGACGTATCGTCTCGCCGAGCAAACCCGCAACCGATAGTTGACGGATTCGCCCGCACGTTCTTGCCGACTCGGAGAGCGGGATGGTGTCGGTCACCACGAGCTCATCGAGCGCTGATTTGCTGATTTTCTCTACGGCACCACCGGAGAGAATGGGATGAGTGATATAGGCGACGACGCGTACCGCGCCCTCGTCCTTGAGTGCCTGCGCAGCAAGGCACAGCGTGCCTGCGGTATCGACCATGTCGTCGATGAGTACGCAAGTTTTTCCTTTCACCTCACCGATGATATTCATCACTTTCGATTCATTAGGCCGCGGTCGACGCTTATCGATGATCGCCAGCTCGACATCGTCGAGCCGCTTCGCCAGCGCCCGAGCACGCACCACACCGCCCACATCAGGCGAAACCACAATCATGTTGGGATAACGCTGCCGCCATGCATCGCCGAGCAGCACGGGTGACGCATAGACGTTATCGACGGGGATATCGAAGAAACCTTGGATCTGCTCAGCATGCAGGTCGACCGTGAGCACTCGGTTGATACCGGCTCCTGCCATCATGTTGGCGACGAGCTTGGCGGAGATCGCCGAACGCGTGGCACGGGGTCGACGGTCTTGGCGGGAGTAGCCCATGTACGGAACGACCGCCGTCACGCTTTTCGCCGACGCGCGTCGGCACGCATCGGCCATCACCAGTAGTTCCATGAGGTGATCGTTCACGGGCGGACATGTGGGCTGCACTAGGAAAATGTCGCGACCGCGCACGTTTTCCATGAGCTCGACGTTCACTTCGCCGTCGCTGAAGCGACCGACGACAGACCGCCCGAGCGGCACCATCAGGTGTCGCGCGATCTCCTGAGCCAACGCGGGATTCGCGTTGCCAGTGAACAGAGCGAGGGTCTGGCTGTCCAAGCGTGCCTCTGAATCAAAGCCGCGTCACGCGGAGCGATCACCGAGTGGCTGGGGTGGAAGGATTCGAACCTCCGAATGGCGGGATCAAAACCCGCTGCCTTACCACTTGGCGACACCCCAGCAGACGCGGTGCCTGAAAAATCATCTCGGCGTGGCACGATCCTGCAGTCGGGAGAACACGGGAGACCGCGACATCGCGCGCACCACCCACACTCGCCAGCGATCCGGCACACGAGCGGCGACCCGTTCGGCCTCGGCCGCGGAGTCGAAACTCGCAAAGATGCAGGACCCTGTTCCCGTCAGCCGCGCCGGAGCGAACCTCGCCAACCAGTCGATCGCCTCTGCAACCTCGGGGTAGCGTTGCCGCACCACCGGTTCGCAGTCGTTTCGACCCCCCGACGCCAAAAGGGCCGGTATTGTGATGACCGGGGAATTTCGTGTCAATTCAGGCGCCTGGAACACCGCAGCGGTGGGGACGAAGACCCCGGGGTGCAAGACCAGAAACCAGCGCTCTGGAAGCTCTAGGGGCGTCAGACGCTCACCCACCCCCTCCCCCAAGGCACAGCGACCCCGCACGAATACCGGCACGTCTGCGCCGAGTTCGAGGCCGATTTGGGCGAGTTCGTCCTCGTTCAAACCCAGCGCCCAGAGGTGGTTGAGGGCGAGCAGGGTCGTGGCCGCATCGGAACTGCCTCCTCCGAGACCGCCCCCCATCGGAATACGCTTGCGGACGCGGACGTACACGCCCGAGGCCGGTTCGGGTAAGCCCTTGGCCCGAGCGGCGGCGAGAAGCGCACGTGCCGCACGAACGCAGAGGTCTTTGTCAGAGGGAATAGCCGCGAGCGCACCCGAGTGAGCGAGCCCATCGTCACGACGCTCGATCACTCCGACCGGCGCAGCCTCGAACGACAGCTCGTCGCACAACTCGATGAGCTGAAAAATGGTCTGCAGCTCGTGGTAACCATCGGCACGTCGAGCCGTGACGTGCAGACAAAGATTGAGCTTCGCCGGCGCAGGCCACCATGCCGCATGCCCGGCGGTCGACCATCCCTGACCGTTCATCGCGCGCCCCCACTCCAACCTTCGATCACGAGTCTCACGCGAAGCGACTCGCGAGTCGCCTCGATACGTTGTGGAAGTTCGTAATCGCCCCCCGGTACAGGGGCGTAATTTTTGAAGGCGACCGTCCAGCCATTTTGCTGAAGACTATCGAGACGCGAGGCCATCGATGACATGCGCTCTTCGCTCCGCTCGCGAGGATCGGGCACCCCGAGCATCCAGTACCGCAACGATTCAACGGGCAAGACGAAACCGAGCTGTTGCTCGAGCGCCCGACGCGAAGCCTCATCGACCGTGCCCTCGGAGTCGAAATTGAGGCTCAGGCCCCCGACGCCAAGCGGGCCTTGGAGCTCGAGCGTCGAGCGTTGTGCCCGCTGCGCCCACCGCCACGAACCGGAAAACCCCTCTCCGTCCCGAGCGATCGCAACACGGCCGTACGACTCGAAACGACCCCAGGACTGCAGCGTCTCGCGACGCGCCTCCCAAGAGGCGGGCAGCACCGAGGGCAAGGTCTGAACCCCCACGAGACTGGCGCAGCCCACGAGCGAACTCGCAAGCATCAGCAGCCATAGAGCGGGAGCGCGGATCGAGCGAATCGAAGACATGCAGAGGGCCACCGACATCCGTTAGCGGGACTCGGTTTTGCGTACCTCATCGGCGAGGCGTTCGATCGTGGCACGCAAGGGCTTGGATTCGGGCGCGATGACCAAAGATCTCGCCCAGACCTCCCGCGCCTTGGCCTTCTCGCCCGAAGCCCAAAGCACTTCACCGAGATGTGCGCCGATTTCGGCCTCGCGCGACAGCCGCCACGCTCGCTCGAGCAAAGGTAACGCGCCCTTCTTGTCGCCGCGACGGAATCGAGCCCAACCGAGACTGTCGATGAAGGCAGCGCTGTCGGGGCGCTGCGCGAGCGCCTCTCGGATCAAAGATTCTGCTCTCCCAAGCTGACGCTTACGATCGGCGAGCGTGTAGCCGAGCGCGTTTTGGATATTACCGTCGCCGGGACGCGCCTTGAGTAGCGCCTCGAGTGCTTTGACTGCCTCGGTCGTTTTATTGTCCGCATCGAGCAGGACGGCACGCTGGTAGAGCAACTGAGGATGTTCGGGAAAACGATCGAGCGCTCGATCGAGCGCCTCGAACGCTTCAGTGGCGAGACCCGCATCGAATAGCGCGCGCGAACGCACGATCTCGACTTCAATCGCATCAACCCGCCCACCACGCAGCGCCTGATCGAGCTGGGTCATGGCGTCTTCACGATCACCCCTGGCAAGCAGCAATTGCGCTGCACGGACTCGCGGCGGTAAACCGGCTCCGGCGGCGATGAGTTGTCGATAACCCTGCAAGGCGAGATCCGGCAGGCCGCGACGCTCAGCGATGAGGGCGAGATAGTAAAGAGACTCGCCCGAACTGCGATCGGCGGCGAGACGCGCGCCGAAACGTCGCTCCGCCTCAGCCTCATCGCCGGTGGCGAGCGCCAGCAGCGCCAGACGGCGGTCGGCCTCGGCCGCCACCCGCTCGTTACCGGGCGTCGACTCGCGCTCGATGGTCAGCAACTCTTCTCGGGCTTCATCCAAGCGATCGAGCGCGGTCAAGGTTTCAACGCGAGCGAAGCGATGATTCTCCGGGTCCCCTTGAACGAGCAAATTGGCCTCGGTGAGTGCCGTCTCCTCTTGACCCATCGCCGCGAAAGCTGCGGACGCCATGCGGATGGTTCGGGCATCGCTCCCCGCCCCTTTGGCGCGCGCCGCCTGAACGAGCGCGAGGCAGGCATTGAGATCGTCGGCATTACAGGCGATACGTGCGAGCGAAGAGAGTGTTTGCCCGGACACCCCCTCGCGAGGAATGACTTCGCGCAGCACTAACCACGCGGCGTGCGTCGCATCACCCTCGGCGAGCTCAGGCAGCAAATCGGCGAGTGCGCGGTCGGGCTCGACGTCTGGCTTGGCGAGCAAGGCGCCATACACGCTTCGCGCGAGATCGAGTCGCCAGCTCTCGAGCGCAACCAAACCCACGAGTCGCAGCGCGTCGACGTTTTCACCATCGAGCTCGAGTAAGCGATCGGCGGCCTTCGAGGCGGCGGGCAAATTTCGACAGGCGCGAGAAACCTGGAGTGCGCGCTCGATCACTCTCGGATTGCGGTCGGTCATGCCGGCGGAGAGATAACCCTCGACGGCTCCGCGACAATCGCCCTTCATCAAAGCTTGATCAGCGGCGACCGTGTCGGACGGCTGCTGCGCCATGGCGCCTGGGATCGGCATCAGACAGAGGACCAACCAGGACGCGAAAATGGGGAGCCGGAACATCGTCCCCCGACTATATCGGAACAGGGCGGCTTGTCAGCACTCGTCCGCACCCCGAGAATCGCGCCACCTGCCGCCCGGCCGGCGGGGCGCCTTATGAAAGACTCCATTCGTCAAAGACTCGATCGCCAGTCAGACCGCTATGAAGAAGTGGGTCGACTGCTGGCTGATCCTCAGATGGACGGGGGCTCCAATCAGTTTCGGGAACTGTCGATGGAGTACGCGAGGTTGACCCCCCTCGCCGAGCGGTATGACGCCTTTCGCAACTTGGAGCGGGAACTCAAAAACGCGCGCGCCCTCACGGAGGACGCCGACCCGGCCATGCGTGTGTTGGGCGAGGACGAGGCGAAGCGACTCGAGCTATCCATTGCCGATGAAGAACTTGCTCTGCGCAAGATGCTCGTCCCGGTCGACCCCCGCGATGGTCAAAATGTCTATCTCGAAATCCGCGCCGGTACCGGCGGCGACGAAGCAGCCATCTTCGCAGGCGATCTGTTGCGTATGTACAGCCGATACGCCGAACGACAAGGTTGGCAAATCGAAACTTTGAGCGAGAGCCCCGGTGAGCACGGTGGCTATCGCGAGGTCATCTGCCGCGTCATCGGCTCGGGTGTGTTCTCGAAGTTGAAATTCGAGTCGGGCACGCACCGCGTACAGCGCGTGCCGGCAACCGAAGCGCAGGGACGCATACACACCTCGGCCGTCACGGTGGCCATCTTGCCCGAGCTCGATGAGGTCGAAGACATCGAGATCAACCCGGCGGATCTTCGCATCGATACGTTTCGTGCCTCGGGCGCTGGCGGTCAGCACGTCAACAAGACGGACTCGGCGATCCGCATCACCCACCTACCCACCGGCATGGTGGTCGAATGTCAGGACGAGCGTTCGCAGCATAAGAATCGCAGCCGCGCGATGTCCTTACTTAAAGCGAGACTCAAAGCGCAGGAGCAAGAGAAAAGAGATGCGGCTCAAGCGCGCGAGCGAAAACTTCAGGTGGGAAGCGGAGATCGCTCGGAGCGCATCCGCACCTATAACTTCCCGCAGGGCCGCGTGACCGACCACCGCATCAATCTCACGCTGTATCAGATCGACTCGATCATCGACGGACGGCTCGAAGAGCTCATCGAGCCGTTGTCACAAGAACATCAGGCCGAGCTGCTCGCCGAAGAAGGTATCTGAGCGCGTCGGTGTCGCAGATCGGCATAGGCGGCGAGCCCGAAAGCGATGAAGAGCGGCTGAAACACAGCGCTCAATAGACCCGTCACTCCGCTCATCACCCAAGCATCGGTACCCGCGGCTGCCGGCTGCAGGAACTCGATGAAGAACAACGCGACGAGCGTGCCCATCACGAAGAGACCCAGCAAGGTCATGATCACGACCAGTAAGTGAGCGGCAAGCGGACGCCAGGATCCCCGCGCGAGCTGCAAGGCGCCGTCCAACGCCTCTCGAGGGCTCGCCGACTCGAACGCGACGAGCGCGAGAGCGGGCCAAAACGCCACGATCAAATAAATGCCGGGTATGACGAGGAGTACAGCACCGAGCGCGACGGCACACACGCCGAAGACCAACACACCGAGCGCCGCCGGCAGACGAACGAGCGCAAGACGGCAATCGGCAGCGAGCGTTGACGGAACGAGTGCCGCGCGTTGCCGCAACATGATGGCGAGCCAACACCAGAGAGTCCCGACCGCCGCGATCATCATGAGGGCCCACCAACCGAGATCCTTGGGATCGGCGAGCGACAGCGACTGTTTTGTCGAGAGCAGATAAGCCGACGGCAACTGCCCGAGCAGCACGGCAAAGAGCGACAGCGGCAGACATCTGACGAGCGAACGACGAAACAGGATAAAACCCGCATCCAGGGCTTCGCTCAATGTAGCCGCTCGCGGCGGCAACAAACGATCGGCGGGGAATGAGCTCTCTTTCACGCGCGCAATCTAGCAGAGACCGTACCCGATCGTGCCAAACTAGCGATCCAATGCTGAACGATCCGGCAAGTTCTGCGCATCAACACGGCCTGCCCTCGCGGCTTCGCGAGGCCGTCACCGCAGCCGCCTCGGCTCTCGCGACGGCGCTTCGGACACCCAACGGCGTGCCGAAGAGCGATGCGCCCCACATCGACACGTTGCGCGAAGCCGAAGCCTTGGTGTTGTGTCGTCTCGGACTGCCGCGCAGCACCCTGTATTCCGACCCTGATCGAATCCTCTCGACCATCGAGCGCGCCAATATCGAAGCGTGGCTCGCAAGACGATGCCGCGGCGAACCGCTGGCGTATCTGATCGGCGAACGAGAGTTCTGGTCGCTCAACTTCGAAGTCAGCCCCGCGGTGCTCGTGCCGCGACCTGAGACGGAGCTGCTCGTCGAACGGGCGCTACGCATCGGCGATGAGCTCGAGCGCGCAGGCAATGCCCTACCCCACGTGCTCGATTTGGGAACGGGCTCGGGCGCCATCGCCATCGCCCTCGCGCACGAGCGTCCCGGTTGGCGAGTCATGGCCGTCGAGCGATCGGAATCCGCCCTCGCCGTTGCGCGACGCAATGCGTCGCGCCATGCCGTCCCGAACCTCGAATTGTTACAGGGTGATTGGTTCGAGCCCGTTAGCCATCAACGTTTCGATATCGTGGTGTCGAATCCACCCTACGTCTCGGCCGACGATCGGTTACTGGGCGGCGACTCGCTGCGTCACGAACCCCGCGAGGCGCTCACACCGGGACCCGACGCCCTCCGCGATCTCGCTCGGATCATCGACGAGGCGCCGCGATACCTCGAAGCCGGAGGCCGCCTGCTGCTGGAACACGGCGCACGACAAGGCGAGCCGCTACGGTCAAAACTTGTCGCCCGGGGTTTCGCTCACGTAGTCTCCCACACCGACCTGTCGGGTCAGGAGCGCGTGACCGAGGGTCAATGGTCCTGACGCTCAGTCACTCCAACATTTTCATCGCTCAATTTTTGTCGCCAACGGAAGTTACGCATGCTCAAGTTCAAGACCAGTGCCGGGGAATTCACCGTCGAGCTCTACGAGAAAGAAGCGCCGGAGTCCTGCGCCAACTTTTTACGTTACGTCGACGACGGTCATTTCGACGGTACGATTTTTCATCGCGTGATTCCGGGGTTCATGATTCAAGGCGGCGGATTCGCACCGGGCATGGAACAAAAAGACACGCGCCCGCCCATTCATAACGAAGCCACCAACGGCCTCGAAAACCTGCGCGGGACGCTCGCCATGGCTCGCACGAGCGACGTGCACAGCGCGACCTCACAGTTTTTCATCAACCTCGTCGATAACGATTTTCTGAATCATCAGCCCGGCAACTACGGCTATGCCGTATTCGGACGCGTGACCTCGGGGATGGAGATCGTCGATGCCATCGCCGATGTCCCGACCACGCGTCGCCGTGGACATGGTGACGTTCCTGTCGAGGACGTGGTGATCGACTCAGTCACACGAGAGAGCGCAGCCTGATTTTCGCTCGAGTCGGTCGTTGGCTGCTGCGCGCCGCGCTTGTTGCGATCGGTGCGTCGATCGCGCTCGTTGTGGTGCTACGCTGGGTTCCGCCCCCGACTTCCGCCTTCATGATCGCGAGCCGCGCAGCGGCGTTGACTCAAGGCGACTTTCGCTACTCGAACGCCTATGACTGGGAGCCACTCGAGCGCATCTCCCCTCATGCTGCGATGGCAGCCATCGCGTCCGAGGATCAGCAGTTTCCTTTTCACGCCGGCTTCGATTTCGAGTCGATCCGAAAGGCCGTTCAACACAACGCGAAAAGCAAGCGAAAACGCGGAGCCAGCACGATCTCGCAACAGGTGGCGAAGAATTTGTTTCTTTGGTCGGGCCGCAGTTGGGCGCGCAAGGGCCTTGAAGTGTATTTCACCGTGCTCATTGAGGCGGTTTGGCCCAAGGAGCGCATCCTAGAGGTGTACCTCAACCTCGCGGAGTTCGGCCCCGGTACGTATGGCGTTCAGGCCGCAGCTCAAAGATTTTTCGATAAGGACGCCTCCCGCCTCACACGCCGGGAGGCTGCGACACTCGCCGCCGTGCTGCCGAATCCGAAGCGATTCCGGGCCGATCGACCGTCCAACTATATTCAGAAACGACGTGACACGATCATGGGGCAGATGCGCGCACTCGGCGGTCCTTCGTTTTTGAAACAGCTCGACGACGACGATCCGACCGAAGCGCGTCGCCGCTAAAACCCGACCTACCGCCCGCTTGATCAGCTCCGCTCGTAGCCAAGGTTCGGCGCAAGCCAGCGCTCAGCCTCCTCCACGCTCTGCCCTTTTCGACGAGCGTAATCTTCGAGCTGATCGCGATCGATCTTGCCGATGGCGAAGTAATGGGACTCCGGATGAGCGATGTACCAACCACTCACCGCTGCCGTCGGATACATCGCGAAACTCTCGGTGAGTCGGATGCCCGTGTTGCGCTCGACGTCGAGCAGCTGCCACAACTTCCCCTTCTCGGTGTGATCCGGGCAGGCTGGATATCCCGGCGCCGGACGGATACCGCGATACTCTTCGCGGATCAATTGCTGGTTCGTCAGTTGCTCTGCGGTGTCGTAGCCCCAAAGCTCGCGTCGCGCACGTTCGTGGAAATGTTCCGCAGCGGCTTCGGCAAAACGATCAGCCAACGCCTTCAGCATGATGCTCGAGTAGTCGTCATGCGCCGCTTCGAAACGCGCAACATGCTCCTCGATACCGATACCCGTGGTCACGGCAAAGGCACCGATGTAGTCACGTACACCGCTGTCGCGCGGGGCGACGTAATCGGCGAGACACTCGTGAGGCTGACCCGCCGGCTTGCCCTTCTGCTGACGAAGATGATTGAGTGTCATCAAGACTTCGCGGCGATCCTCACCGGTGTAAACCTCGATGTCATCGCCCACCGAATTCGCCGGGAAAAAGCCGAGCACCGCGCGAACCGATAGCCAGTTTCCCGCAATGATCTGCTTCAGCATACGACGTGCATCGGCGTAGAGATTACTCGCCGCTTCGCCGACGATCGGGTCGGTGAGGATGTCCGGAAACTTGCCCGCGAACTCCCAGGCATTGAAGAACGGCATCCAGTCGATGTAATCGAGCAGATCGGTCAGCGGATAGTCTTCGAAGACTTGTACGCCGGGGCGCAACGGCGCGACCGGTCGATAGGCCTGCCAATCGATGCGTCGACGGTTTGCACGCGCGGCAGAGAGATTAGCCTCAGGCTGCTTCACCGTCTTGCCGGCATGCTGCTCACGTCGACGCTCGTGCTCTTCGGCGATCTTCGCGGCGAATGCGGGCTTCGACGTCGGCGTCACCAGAGACTGGCACACGCCGACGGCACGCGAGGCGTCTTTCACATACACCACAGGCTCGCGGTATTGAGGTGCGATTTTTACCGATGTGTGCGCGGGCGAAGTGGTCGCCCCACCGATCAGCAGTGGCACCGAAAACCCTTGTCGCTGCATCTCGCGCGCGACGTGCACCATTTCATCGAGCGATGGCGTGATCAAACCCGACAGTCCGATGAGCGCGGCATTCTCGCGCCGCGCGACATCGAGGATACGTTCCGCGGGCACCATCACACCGAGATCGATCACCTCGAAATTGTTGCACTGCAGCACTACGCCGACGATGTTCTTACCGATGTCGTGCACATCACCTTTAACGGTGGCGAGTACGATCTTGCCGTTGCTGCGCGCGGCACCCGACTTCTCGCGCTCGATGAACGGCACGAGATGCGCCACGGCCTTTTTCATCACTCGTGCGCTTTTGACCACCTGCGGCAAGAACATCTTGCCGGCGCCGAACAAATCACCGACGACGTTCATCCCGTCCATCAGCGGACCTTCGATCACCTTGATCGGATGATCGGCCTCGAGTCGGGCGGCCTCCGTGTCCTCGACGATGAACTCGTCGAGTCCTTTGACGAGCGCGTGCTCGAGCCGTTTCGATACGGGTAGCGAACGCCATTCGAGATCGGCTTCGCGCTTGGTACCCGCCTCACCCTTGTAGCGCCCCGCGATCGCGAGCAGGCGCTCCGTAGCATCCTGACGACGATTGAGAATCACGTCTTCGACGGCTTCACGCAGCTCGGGCTGGATATCGGCATAGATCGCGAGTTGTCCCGCGTTGACGATACCCATATCCATGCCGGCGCGGATGGCGTGATAGAGAAATACGCTGTGCATCGCCTCGCGCACCGGGTCATTACCCCGGAACGAAAACGAAACGTTGCTGACGCCGCCGCTCACCATGGCATGCGGCAGACGCTCTTTGATCAGCCGCGTCGCTTCGATGAAATCGACGCCGTAGTTCGAGTGTTCTTCGATGCCCGTGGCGACGGCAAAAATATTCGGATCGAAAATAATATCTTCGGGCGGGAAACCGACTTTCTTGGTCAGCACTTCGTACGAACGCGAGCAGATCGCCACCTTCCGTTCGATACTGTCGGCTTGACCTTGTTCATCGAACGCCATGACGACTACCGCAGCGCCGTAGGCCCGCACTTTTTTCGCCTGCTCGATGAACGCCGCCTCGCCTTCCTTCAAGCTGATCGAGTTGACGATAGCCTTACCTTGCACACACTTTAGACCGGCCTCGATGACCGTCCACTTCGAGGAGTCGATCATCACGGGCACGCGAGCGATATCCGGCTCGGAGGCGACGAGGTTGAGGAAGCGGACCATCGCCGCCTCGGAGTCGAGCATGCCCTCATCCATATTCACGTCAATGATCTGCGCGCCCGCGACGACCTGCTGCCTCGCAATATCGACAGCCGCCGCGTAATCATTGGCCTCGATGAGTTTGCGGAACTTGGCTGAGCCCGTGACGTTGGTACGTTCGCCGACGTTCACGAACAAGGTCTCCTCACTGATGTTGAGCGGCTCGAGGCCCGATAGGCGACACTTCACCTCCACCTTTGCACGCTGGCGCGGTTTCACTCCCCGCACAGCTTCGGCGATGAGCCGAATATGATCGGGCGTCGTACCGCAGCACCCACCGACGATGTTCAGTAACCCCGACTGCGCAAACTCCGCAAGAATCGCAGCGGTTTCCTCCGGCGTTTCATCGTATTCGCCGAAAGCGTTGGGCAAGCCCGCATTCGGATAGGCGCACACATATCGATCAGAGATTCTCGAAAGTTCGGCGATGTACGGCCGCATGTCCGAAGCGCCGAGCGCGCAATTGAGGCCAATGGCGAAGAGCTCGCCGTGACGCACGGAGTTCCAGAAGGCCTCGGTGGTCTGACCCGAGAGCGTACGCCCCGACGCGTCGGTGATCGTGCCCGACACCATCACGGGAAGATCGATACCAAGCTCCGCTTGGACCTGTCTCACGGCGAAAAGCGCCGCTTTGGCGTTCAGGGTATCGAACACGGTTTCGATCAGCAGAATATCGGCTCCGCCTTGTACGAGCGATCGCGCAGCCTCTGCGTAGGCGATGACGAGCTGATCGAAGTTGACGTTGCGAGCGCCGGGGTCGTTAACGTCGGGCGAAATCGAGGCCGTGCGATTCGTCGGCCCGAGTGTTCCGGCAACGAAACGCGGCGAACCCGTTGCCGAGGCGACCTCGTCCGCGATCTCACGCGCAATGCGTGCGGCCCGGTAGTTGAGTTCGGGAACCAATGCTTCCATGCCGTAGTCGGCCTGCGCGACAGTGGTCGAGTTGAAGGTGTTGGTCTCGACGATGTCGGCACCAGCCTCGAAGTAGGCGCGGTGGATGCCACCCACGATTTCCGGCTGGGTCAGCGTCAGTAGATCGTTATTGCCACGAATATCACGACCATAGTCTCGAAATCGATCGCCGCGGTAACCACTTTCATCGAGCTTATGTCGCTGAATCATCGTGCCCATCGCACCGTCGATGACCAGAATGCGCTCCTCGATCAGCTCCCGCAGTTTACGAAGGCGCTTCTCACGAGCTTTCACGTCGACGGGCACCACCGAATAGGGTGAAGCCTTCGCACTCACGACCCGCTGATCTAGCGACTGCGCAGAACACCCATGCGATAGGTGCGGCAGATGCGTCGGACAACAACTCATGGTCAGGCTCCGGAAGTCTGAGGACGCAAGCCGAGCGCATGACAAATGGCGTAGGTCAGCTCAGCACGGTTCAACGTATAAAAATGAAATTCGTTGACGCCGTGCCGACGTAAACGCGACACCTGCTCGATAGCCACGTTGGCTGCGATGAGTCGACGAGTGTCCGGATCATCATCGAGTCCGGCAAAACGCTCGGCCAGCCAGTTCGGGATCTTGGCGCCGCAGCGCGCGGCGAACCGCGTCACTTGCGGAAAACGCGTGATCGGCAAAATGCCCGGCACGATGCTGATGCGGATCCCGGCGGCAACACAGCGGTCTCTGAAGCGCAGGTAATCATCCGTATCAAAGAAAAATTGCGTGATGGCCCGTGTGGCACCCGCATCTACCTTGCGGCGGAAATTCTCGAGATCGTCCTCGGCCGAACGCGCCTCGGGATGCATCTCGGGGTAGGCCGCAACCGAGATATCGAAATCGGCCACCGAACGCAGCCCGGCGACGAGATCAGCGCCATAGGCGAAGCCATCCGGATGAGGCTCGTACTTCGTGACGCCCTGCGGCGCATCACCCCGCAACGCTACGATGTGACGAATACCCTCGTCCCAGTATCGGCGCGCAATGTCGAGGACTTCGCCGCGCGGCGCGCCGACACAAGTGAGATGCGGCGCGCCTGTCAGCGCCGTCTCGGACTGAATTCTTTTGACGAGCGCGTGCGTTCGATCGCGCGTCGAGCCATCGGCGCCGTAGGTCACCGAAACGAAGCGCGGCGCAAGTGGCGCGAGGCGCTGCACGGATTGCCACAACGTGGCCTCCATCGCCGCGTCGGCAGGCGGAAAAAATTCGAAGGAGACACGTATCGGTTCGACGGACATGAGCAAGCTCCTAATGCGAATACGGCAGGATCAGCCGCGAACGACAGCGGACTGAGAGGCGGAGGTGTTGGCGGCACTTCGTGCGGCGCGCACACGACCCCGCGCGATGAGAACGTGACGGCCTTCGGCCTCGACAGGCGCAATGGACAAGCAGTCGATGCCACAGTCGGCCAGTAACGCTCGCAGACGCAGCGGCGGCGAGCCCTGCTCCTCGAGCAAGTCGTACGGGACGACGCACCAGAGCACGCCGGCATCGCCGAGTCGCGCCCGCGCGCGCTGCAAAAGCGCGGGGAGTTGATCGACCTCGCGTAGTTCGTCGGGTAACGGCGCTTCGAGACACACATCAAAGATTCCGCCGGTTCGAACCTCGCCGCTCGTCAGCACCTCGGCCTGAAAACCTTCAGCCTCGAGCCAAGACTGCAACACGTTTTTTTCGGGCTTCGAGGCTGCTCTCAGCGTGACGCGAGGCGAACCGCCAGCGGCCGCTCGGCGCTCGTCATCTTGCAGAAGCGCCTCGAGAACTTCCCGATGCTGACTTCGTACGAGCACTCGGGCTCCGGCGATATCGCGGGTGAACTCTCCCCCCATCGCGCCGCGCAAGCTACGGCCCAATCGACTCGTCACCACCCAATCGGCTGCGGAACCGCGCAAGCTCGCCCGCGCACCGGCTTCGATGGCGTGCAAACGCGCCCTCGCCTCGCGCAGGGCGGCGTCATCGGGCGCGAGTCGCGAGAGCAACAAACCGAGGAGCTCCGCGGCAAAACCCACGTCGGTCGCCGGCTGATACTCGACGCGCTGACCGCGACGCACGCGGCGCAGCAACCCCGCCTGCGCGAGCTGCTTCAAATGTCGCGAGACATTCGGCTCGCTGTCGGAGGTAGCGGCCGCGAGTTCCGAGACGCTCGTCGGGCGATCCGCACAGAGGCGAAGCAATCGGAGACGCGCGGCATCGGCGACGGCACGAAGCGCGCGTGACATCGTTTCGGCGTCTGCCCTAGTTTCGGAATTTCTCAACATTGCAATTATCCTACCCTCTAGACGGCCACGCTCACAAAAGTTACATTCGCAACAGTTTCACTTGTAACTAAAGGCGAGACCATGAACGCGGTATTGAAGGACGCACCCCACGCCAATCCGATGGGGCTCGATGGCTTCGAATTTGTCGAGTTCGCCTCGCCCGACCCCGCCCTGCTCGATCCGGTCTTCAAGTCCCTCGGATTCGAGCCCGTGGCCCACCATCGCTCGAAGGACGTCACCCTGTACCGTCAGGGCGCCATCAATTTCATCGTCAACCGCGAAAAGCGCAGTCAGGCGGGCTACTTCGCCGAGGAACACGGGCCTGGCGCCTGTGGCATGGCGTTCAGAGTCCGCGACGCGCAGAAGGCCTACGCCCGGGCGCTCGAACTGGGCGCGCAGCCGATCGACCTGCCGACCGGCCCCATGGAGTTGCGCCTGCCTGCCATCCGCGCGATCGGCGGCGCCGCCTTGTATCTCATCGATCGATACAACGAAGGTGCGAGCATCTACGACATCGATTTCGAGTGGCTCCCGGGGATCGAGCGACATCCGCGAGGGGTGGGCCTACAGCTGATCGATCATTTGACGCATAACGTCTATCGCGGACGCATGGCGCATTGGGCCGCGTTTTACGAACGCCTGTTTAATTTTCGCGAGATCCGTCACTTCGACATCCACGGACAGCACACCGGTCTTCAGTCTCGGGCGATGACAGCCCCGGATGACAAGATCCGCATTCCGCTCAACGAAGAAGGCGGCCAGGGCGGCGGACAAATCGAAGAATATTTGTTGCGCTTCAATGGCGAAGGCATCCAACACATCGCCCTCTCGACGACAGACCTCTGCGCCACCGTCGATGCCCTGCGCACGCGCGGCGTGCCGCTCATGACGGCGCCACCCGAAACCTACTACGAGATGCTCGAGGAGCGATTGCCCGGTCACGGTCAACCCACTGCGGCTCTGCAGCAGCGCGGCATCTTGCTCGACGGCACGACGAGCGGCGAACGGAGACTGCTGTTGCAGATCTTCTCGGAGTGCCTCATCGGACCGGTGTTCTTCGAATTCATCCAGCGAAAAGGCGACGAAGGCTTCGGCGAAGGCAACTTCAAGGCGCTATTTGAATCTCTCGAGCGCGATCAGATGCGGCGCGGAGTACTCAAGCGATGAGTCTGATCAAGAAAATCCACCATGTCGCGTATCGATGTCGCGATGCGAAGGAAACCGTCGAGTTCTATCGCGACGTGCTCGGCATGGCCTTCACGACCGCCTTTGCCGAAGATCGCGTCCCCTCGACTCACGAGCCTGATCCGTACATGCACGTCTTCCTCGACGCAGGAATGGGCAATGTGCTCGCCTTCTTCGAACTCCCGACACGCGACCCGATGGGTCACGATCCGAATACACCGAGTTGGGTGCAGCACATCGCCTTCGAAGTCGAAGATCTCGCCACGCTCGAGAGCACGCGCCGAAAACTCGTCGAACGAGACATCGAAGTCGTGGGCCCGACCGATCACGGTCTCTTCAAATCGATCTATTTCTTTGACCCGAACGGCCATCGCCTCGAGCTCACCGTGAACACCGGCACCCCGGAGCAGGAGCGTCGCGCTCGCGAAGTCGCGCCCGCCATGCTCGAAGAATGGAGTCGTACGAAGCGCGCGCCTCGACACGCCGCCTGGCTGCACGCAGCGGAATTCGCTGCCGAGGAAAAGCCCCTATGAAACTCGCCACGTTACGCAGCGCTGATGCGCGTCATCGCGATGGGCATCTGATCGTCGTCTCCAAAGATCTCTCGCGTATGTTGTCTGCGGAGACCGTAGCGCCGACCTTGCAAGCCGCGCTCGACGACTGGGCGCGTCTCGAGACTCCGCTGCGAGCGCTCGCGGCGCGACTCGAATCAGGCGAAGGTCGGGCGTTCGACCCGCGGGACTGCCTATCGCCCTTGCCGCGCGCCTATCAGTGGGCAGATGGCTCGGCGTACGTGAACCATGTCGAACTGGTCCGCAAAGCGCGCAATGCGCCGATGCCCGCGTCGTTCTGGACCGATCCGCTCATGTATCAGGGCGGCTCCGACACGTTTCTCGCACCCACGGGCGCCATTCCCCTCGCCGATGCCTCCTGGGGCTTGGATTTCGAAGCGGAGGTGGCCGTCGTGACGGACGATGTCGCACGCGGTGCATCACCTGCTGAGGCCGCCACCCGCATTCGACTCGTGATGCTCGTGAATGACGTGTCACTGCGTAATCTCATTCCCGACGAACTCGCCAAGGGCTTCGGGTTCTTCCAGTCGAAGCCCTCGAGCGCCTTCTCCCCCGTGGCGGTGACGCCCGACGAACTGGGGCAGTATTGGGACGGTGGCCGGCTGCATCGCCCGCTCGTCGTCGACTACAACGGCACCGCTTTTGGTCGCGCAAATTCCGGAATCGATATGACCTTCGATTTCCCGACGCTCATTGCGCATGCCGCAAAAACTCGCTCCCTCGCCTCCGGCACCATCATCGGCTCCGGCACCGTCTCCAATCGCGGCGCTGACGGCGGGCCAGGTCGCCCGGTCGCCGACGGCGGCGTCGGCTATTCGTGCATCGCCGAACAGCGCACCGTCGAAACGCTCACCCAAGGCGCACCCCGAACGCCGTTTATGAGCTCCGGTGATCGAATCCGGATCGAGATGCGTGATGACGTCGGGCGCTCGATCTTCGGTGCCATCGATCAGCAAGTGAGCTGAAGGTCGAGCTCGATCGCCTACTTCACCCGCGACAGCCGAAAAATGAACGACACGCCACGCCTGCAACTCGATCGCTTCTTGCCGTACAGACTGTCGGTGCTGAGCAACCTCGTCAGCTCAGCGATCGCGGGCAGTTACTCCTCGCGATTCGGCATCAGCATTCCGGAATGGCGCGTCATGGCAGTGCTCGCGATGCAACCGGAACTGTCGGCCGCCCAGGTGGCGGAGCGCACAGCCATGGATAAAGTCGCCGTCAGCCGCGCGGTATCGAGCCTCCTCGAAAAAGGGAGTATCGAACGCAGCGTCTCGCCCGGCGATCGACGTCGATCGATTCTCAAGCTTTCAGACGAGGGCGCTCGCATTTATCGCGAAGTCGTTCCGCTTGCACTGCGACACGAGCAATCTTTGCTCGACGTGCTCGATGCCGCCGACCGCGATGCACTCGAGCGTATTCTCGACACCTTGCTCGGGCGCGCTCGCGCACTCGGCGATCACACTTGACCGATCCCAGGAGATCTGAAAAATCATGCTGAGCCGAATTCCGCGAAGAAGAATTGCTCTCATCGATCAAATCACGCGCGCGACACGTCGGCTGCGTGGCGCGCCACCTGCGGCTCTGCTGCGTGATTACTTCCGCGGCGTCGGTGAAGAAGACCTCGCGGCCCGAGATCCGCGCACGCTCGCGATGCTGGCGATCACCCATCACGAGCTTGCCCGTCGCCGTCGACCGGGCGAGACACTCGTCAAGGCGTTTTCGCCCGAGTCGGATGATCCGATCGGAGATCGCCACAGCTACGCGCTGATCGTGACGGACGATCGACCCTTCCTGGTTGATTCCATCAGCCTTGCCTTCAGCTCAGCGAGCGTCGGCGTGCAGATGCTGATCCATCCGGTGCTGCAGACGTCACGTCGAAGCGATGGTCTACTGCAGCGCGCCACCCTCGCGAACGGCACATCGGCAAGCGGTCGCGAATCGTGGCAGCTTTATGAAATCGATCGTCAATTTGGCGACTCGCGCCTCGAGCGTATCGCAGAGTCGCTACGCGCCACCTTGCAAGACGTGCGCGTGGCCGTGGAAGACTGGCGCGCCATGCGGGCCAAAGTGCTCGGTGTGTTGGTTTCTTTGCAATCTCCGACGTCTGACCGCCAGCGCGAGACCGCCGCCATGCGGGCTGCGCGTTCGGAGACGATCGAACTACTTCGCTGGGTCGAGGGGGCGCATTTCATATTCCTCGGCTATCGATACCACGCCCTGAGGCGCGGTCGTAGCACTGATCGACTGCTACCGGTGAGTCGCAGCGGTCTCGGTCTGTTACGCCCGGGCCATGGCGATGCGCCGGCAGCCGAAACGCTGTCCGGCGCGCTCCGCGAAGCGATGCGCAACTCAGATCCCCTCCTCATCACCAAATCGCCGATCGCCTCTACGATACATCGCGCGGGGCATCTCGATCACATCGCGGTCAAAGATTTCGACTCCCGCGGCCAAGTGCGCGGCGAGCATCGATTCGTCGGTCTTTGGACCTCCACCGCCTACTTCGCCTCGCCGACGGAAATTCCCGTGGTTCGTCATAAGGTGACGCAGGTCATCGAGACGTTCGGGCTCGATCCGCAGAGCCACGACGGCAAAGCGGTGCTCGCGGTACTCGAGACCTGGCCTCGCGACGAACTATTTCAATCGCCGGTTCCCGTGCTCGTCTCCTTCGTGCGTGGCGTCGTTAATCTTTACGAGCGCCGCACGACCCGCCTCATGATGAGACATGATGCGCTCGGACGATTTTGGTCGTGCATGGTCTTCGTGCCTCGCGACCGGTACACCACGGAAGTCAGGCTGCGCATCGAGCGCCTGCTGCTCGATCGATGCAGCGGCAACAACCTCGAGTCGCAAGTACAGATCGCACTATCGAACCACGCCCGTCTTCACATCACGATTCGGGGTGACGAACTTCCGAGCCGTCTCGAGGTCGCCTCGATCGAGGCCGAGGTCTCTGCGCTCGTGGCGACCTGGTCCGACAACCTCCGCGCGACGCTGCTCGACTCGATGCCGACCGCGCAAGCGATGGCCCTACTTGAGCGACATGGCTCGCGCTTCCCGCTCGCTTATCAAAGTGAGGTGACCCCCCAGGATGCGATGGGTGATCTGCAGGCCCTCGAATCTCTCATCACGACCCCCGATCTTCCGCATTTGCGCCTGCATCGTCCTGCGGGAACGCCGAAGCACATCATTCACCTTCGTGTCGCGCGGCACGCCGAAGCACTACCGATCGCAGAGCTCGTCCCCTTGCTCGACAATTTCGGCCTGCGGATGCTGGCGGAGAGACCGTGGACACTCGCGGGCATTGAGGGCGGACCGATCGTCTCGCTGCAGGATTTTTCGCTCGAGATTCGTGACGGCGCAGCGATCGATATTGGTCGCGATGGCGAGCGCTTGCTGCTCGCCTTGCGGCTCGTCCGCCGCGGGGAACTCGAAAGCGATGGCTTCAATCGTCTAGTGCTACTGACAGGATTGGGCGCTCATGAAGTCAACGTGCTGAGAGCCTGCTGCCGTTACTTGCTGCAAACCGGCATTCCGTTCAGTCAAAGCTATATGGAGCGCGCACTCGCCGCGCATGCCGATCTCGCCGCAGATCTTCACTCACTTTTCGAGCATCGACTTTCGCCCGAGCGTACCGGTCATCAGGGTGAGGCGCGGCTACTCTCGCGTATCGATCAACGCCTCGAGGCGATCGCGAGTGCAGATGAAGACCGCATCCTTCGCGCCTTCCTCGCCGTGATTCAGGCCATCGACCGCACCAATCATTACCAGCGCACTTCGGACGGCGCGCGCCGTCCGACGCTGGCGTTCAAACTCAACCCGCAAGCGATTCCCAACCTGCCCCTGCCGCGCCCGCGCCACGAGATCTACGTTTTCGGTCCCCAGGTCGAGGGCGTGCATCTGCGCATGGGCGATGTCGCTCGAGGCGGTATTCGATGGTCCGATCGTCGAGAAGATTTCCGGACCGAAGTGCTCGGCCTCATGAAGGCCCAGAACGTCAAGAACACGCTGATCGTCCCCGAGGGAGCGAAAGGAGGTTTCGTCCCTCGCCGTTTACCGACAGGCGGCTCGCGCGAGGCCATCCAAGCAGAGGGCGTCTCGGCCTACCGCGCCTATGTTCATGCCTTGCTCGATGTCACCGACAACATCGTGGGCTCGAAAATCGTTCCGCCGACTGGCGTTCGTCGACGTGATGGGGACGATCCGTATCTCGTCGTGGCCGCCGATAAAGGTACGGCGACCTTCTCGGACACCGCCAACGCCATCTCGGTCGAGCGCGGCTTCTGGCTCGGCGATGCGTTCGCCTCGGGCGGCTCTGCCGGCTATGACCACAAAAAAATGGGTATCACGGCACGAGGTGCTTGGGAGTGCGTGAAACGACACTTCCGCGAGCTCGGCACGGATATCCAGTCTCAGCCGTTCACAGTCGCCGGTGTCGGTGACATGT
Source organism: Steroidobacteraceae bacterium (assembly GCA_017853175.1). GTDB lineage: Bacteria > Pseudomonadota > Gammaproteobacteria > Steroidobacterales > Steroidobacteraceae > UBA964. The sequence goes on from JAFMKA010000014.1 coordinate 21,028, forward strand.
CGGGCGACGTCTTCGGTAATGGCATGCTGCTGTCACCGAAGATCAAACTCGTCGCAGCCTTCAACCACGCTCATATCTTCATCGATCCAGATCCGGATATGACTAAGTCCTTCGCCGAGCGCGCGCGACTCTTCGCCCTACCGCGCTCAGCCTGGAGCGATTACAACCGTAAACTCCTCTCTCGGGGTGGTGGCATTTACGAGCGCGCTGCGAAGTCCGTGCGTCTGTCGACCGAGGCACGAGCGATGCTCGACATCACCTCCGACACCTTAACGCCGACGGAGCTCATTCGCGCCATCCTGCGCATGCGGGTCGATCTGTTATGGAACGGCGGCATCGGCACCTACGTAAAATCTTCGCTCGAGCCGCAATCGGCTGCCGGCGATCGCGGCAACGACACCGTACGCGTCGATGGTCGTGAGCTGCGCGCGCGCGTGGTGGGCGAAGGCGGCAATCTCGGGTTCACGCAACGCGGCCGAGTCGAGTACGCGCTCACTGGGGGTCGTATCAACACCGACTTCATCGACAACTCGGCGGGCGTGAATACCTCGGACGTCGAAGTGAATCTGAAGATCCTCACGAGCGGCATCGAGGCGCGAGGTCGGCTGCGACGCAAAGATCGCGATCGACTGCTGTCGAGCCTGACCGATGAGGTCGCAGCGCTCGTGCTGCGTAATAATTATTTGCAGAGTCAGGCGCTCTCGACGCTCGAACTGCAATCGGCCGAAAGGCTGCCCGAGTTGCGCGGCGTAATCCGAGAACTCGAACGCAGTGGCGAGCTCGACCGGGTGGTCGAGAATCTACCCGACGAAGAAACGCTCACGAGCCGACGCAAGCACGGCATCGGTCTCACGCGTCCCGAGCTTGCCGTGGTGCTCGCCTACTCGAAGATTTCTCTCAACCGACAACTCATCGAATCCGATCTACCGGAAGATCGCTACTTCGCGGCGGAGCTCGCCCGATATTTCCCGAGCGCCGTCCGTCGGCGATTCGAGAAGGACATCGGTCATCACAAGCTGCGCCGTGAAATCATCACGACGGCGGTGACGAATAGTCTCATCAACAGAATGGGTCCGAGCTTCGTGTTGCGGGCCCGTGCAGAGAGCGGCGCCGCGGCAGCGGATGTCGCGCGCGCGTACAACATCGCCCGAGAGATCCTCGGGATGCGAGACGTCTGGAGCAAACTCGAGGCTCTCGATAACCGAGTGCCGAGTCGAGCCCAGTATGTCGCCTACGCGGATACGGCGAGATTACTGCGCCACCTGACGCTCTGGTTACTCCGACATCGCCGTGCATCACTCAATGTCGACCAGTCGGTACGTGAGCTCTCAGCGCCCATGCAGGCCTTACGAGCGGCCGTACCGCAGGCCTTGTCAGGCAGCCCCGCCGAGCGTTATCGCTTGGCCCTCGCGGAACTCGGTCAAGCGGGTCTGCCCGCACCCCTCGCCGCCACGCTCGCCGAATTACGCGTGCTCGACAACGCGCTCGACATTCTCGAGTGCGCCTCCACGATGCGCCAAGGTGTCGGCGAGACGGCCAAAACTTGGTTCGCCGTCACCGCAGCGCTGAAGCTCGACTGGCTCGAAGATCAAATCTCCAGCCTTGCCGTCGACTCAACGCTGCAGGCTACGGCACGCATCGGCTTACGCGAAGCGAGTCGCGCGCTTGAAAGAAAGATCGTCGGACGAGTGATGGCGAGCGGCGGGCTCGAACGCTGGCGTACCCACCGCGGATCGACGCTCGCAGAATGGGAGCGCACGGTTGCGGAAATCGCCGGTCACGGCGCGTCGGATTTCGCCTCGTTATCGGTATGTCTCGATGCGCTGAGGCCGCTCGCCGACTGATCGGTCGGCGGCGGCCTCAGCTTCGACTCCGAGTCGTCAGCCCGCGGACGAGCGCTGCGCCGCGTCGGCGAGCTTTTGTTTAGAGAGCTCAGCCTTTTGGTGCATGGGCGTTCGTGCTGCGAGCCACGCCGCAAGCGCGACCCCCACCGCGATAGCGAGCAATTCGATGGCATGCTTCTGCGGATATTCCCAGAACTCCGTGAATAGCCTCCAGCGCCCGCCGATCTCGACGGCATTCCACGCGACGATGGCGGTCGGAATGCCATAACGAATCGCCGTAGTCACCTTCCAGAACAACATCAATCGGCGGAACAGGTAGACCGCCCAGATGATGTTTAGCCCGAACACCACGTAAGCGGCCGGGTGACGATCGCCAAAGAATCGATCGTCATAGAGGAACAGTAGGAACAGATAGAAGAACCAGATGACGTAGATGGTCTCGAGCGCCGTGATGCCGGCAAAGTTTCGCTCGTGCGATGGATTGGGCTTGCCGGTCTTCAGACGCAACCGACGTTGAAACCAAATGAAAAAGTTGCACTTGGTTTCTTTGTTAAAGAGGAAGTAGACGAGCGTGGCGCCCATCACCCCGATTGAAGACATCATCACGAGATATTCGGCCTTGGTCGCGATCGCTCCGGGGTAGTACGGATCCATGAGATCGGGAACCCCCAAAACTTGCGCGGACCAAACGAAGGCGAACTCGACCCATCCCGTCCAAAGAAAAGTGCCGGCCCAAAAGCCATACCAGGTCGCCGCGACTTCATGGGTATTACGCATACCGAGCCAGAGCAACACGGCACCGAAGAGCCCCATGCCGATGGCCGACTCGTAGACATAACCCGGTCCCGGCCAGATGTCCTCCATCATGATCATCACCGTGTGCCCGAGGGCTTGCACGACGAAGACGATGACGAAAGCCATCAGCCCCGGCCAAGGCGGCCGCGCCAGGACACCCTTCATTCCGCCAGCTGCCGGAGGCAGCCCCTTCTCGACGTTAGCATTCATGATGTGACCCCTCCGCCCATCCCCGTGGGCTGATCGAGTCTAGGCGCGACACTTGCACCCGTGGGTCAACAGAAGGTAAACGTGGCGCTGTGACTTCATCCTCGCCCACCGTCGAGCCCCGTCTGCTTCTGGTCGACGACGATCGTGCCCTCGCCGCCATGCTCGGGGAATATCTCGCGCTGCAAGGGTTCAAGGTCGAGTGGGTCGCGAGCGGCGAAGAGGCTCTCACCTCGATCGAGAGCCGTTTACCCGACCTCGTCGTGCTCGATGTGGGTCTACCAGGAATCGACGGTCTCGAGACTCTCGCCCGAGTGAGAGAACGTCGCATGGTGCCCGTGATCATGTTGACGGCGCACGGAGAAGATCACGATCGCATCGCCGGCTTGCTCGCCGGCGCCGATGACTACCTTCCCAAGCCCTTCAACCCCCTCGAGCTCGCGGCCCGTATTCGCGCCGTGCTTAAACGCAGCATCAGCCACACCGGCGAGGCGAGCACTCTCGGTTTCGGTAACCTTGAGCTACATGTCAAACGTCGTGAGGTGCAGGTCTCTGGACATAGCGTCGCACTCACCGCCACAGAACTGAGAATTCTCGAGGTGCTGCTCAATCGAAAGGGCGAGGTCCTCTCGCGCGCTGAACTCACTGAGGCCGCCGTGGGGCGCCCCCTCGAGGCCTACGATCGCAGCATCGACACGCTCGTGAGCAAATTACGTCGTAAGCTCAGTGTTGCGGGGGCCGAGGGCGCAGAAATTCGCAGCCTTCGCGGTCACGGCTACGTTCTCGATCTCTCGCGCGCATGACGCCGCGTCTCTCCCGACTCTACCTCCGCATGGCGCTCTATATCGGCGCTGCGATCGCAGGGTTCGTATTGCTCGGACTGGCGAGTCTCGTGCTCGTCGCCTCAAAGCAGCTCGAGAACTATCTCGTGGCTCGCGAGGGCAGCTTGGGGCGTGACGCCGCGCGAGTTCTCGCTGAAGGCGGAACTCCGGCACTGCGGCGGTGGATGACCACGCCCGGCACCCTACCCGACGGGGTCGTACTCTATGTACTCGATGGCCAGGGACGTGACCTCGGCGGTCAAAGACTTCCTCCGCAGTATGTTCGCTTCGTGAATCGGTTCGTACTCGGCGCCGTCCGCGAAGAAGAAACCTATTTTCGACCGATCCGACTCGCGCCACTGTTGATCGCCCCCGACGGACGGCGCTACGCGTTTTTATTACTGCCCGAGCGGATCGCGCCCTGGGGTAGCCCCGCCGCACTCGCGGCGCTCATCCTCGCAGCGCTCATCGTCATCGCCGTGATCGCTGCGCTCATCGCCCGTGCCTTTGGTCAACCCATCAACGAACTACAGTCGGTCGTTCGATCTTTGGCGGGCGGGCGCATCACCTCGCGCGCCCCTGAGACGCTCACCGCGCGCCAAGATGAGCTCGGCGAACTCGCTCGCGATTTCGACGTCATGGCTGCACAGATCGAACGCCTCCTCGCGGCGCGCCAGCAGCTCATGCGCGATATGTCTCATGAGCTGAGATCGCCCCTGGCAAGACTACAGGCGGCGATCGCGTTGGCCGAGCGTAAGCATCCGCTGCCGCAAGCCGAACACGCGCGGATCGTGACCGAGCTTGAACGAATGAATCAGGCCATCGGAGATGTGCTGCGCTTGACGCGCCTCGAGTCTGAGCCGTTGCGCACCAAGCATCTGCTAAAGCTCGACGAACTGCTGACCACCCTAATCGCCGACGAGCGTGACGAAGCCGCCGCCCGCGATGTCGAGCTCATCCTCGAGAGCAGCGGCCTCCTCGAGGTCGTGGCGGATCCGCAGCTCTTACGCAGTGGATTCGAGAACGTACTGCGCAACGCCATACGGTACTCACCCCCCCACTCTTCCATACAGATCGTCGCTCGCCTCGACGGCGACAATAACAACAGCATCGTCGTGACCCTCGAAGATCGCGGCCCCGGCGTTCCACGCGAAATGCTCGAAAGAATCTTTGAGCCTTACACTCGCTTATCCGCCGACGCAGACGACGGGCAAGGCTCGGGACTCGGTCTTGCTATTGCGCGACGCGTCTTCGAGGCGCATGGCGGCCGTATCATGGCCGAGATGGCAGAACCTTGCGGACTCCGAGTACGCGTGCTGTTGCCGGCTGCGTGCTAGGATTCGCGCCTTCCGAAGAACCCTCTCTCGCCCAAGGAGCCCATCGTGCCCGGCAAACTCGTCCTCGTTCGTCACGGCCAAAGTATCTGGAACGTCGAGAACCTCTTCACCGGCTGGCACGACGTCGATCTCTCACCGCAAGGCCGACTTGAAGCGGCGACCGCTGGTCGAGAACTACTACGCGAGGGCATTGCGGTCGACATCGCCTTCACTTCCATGCTTAAACGCGCGATCCGCACGCTATGCATCATGCTCGACGAAATGGATCGCATGTGGATCCCCGTCGAACGCACTTGGCGGCTCAACGAGCGTCACTACGGTGCGCTGCAGGGCCTCAACAAAGCCGAGACGGTCGCTCGGCATGGCGATGCGCAGGTCAAGATCTGGCGCCGGAGCTACGACATCCCTCCCCCGGCTCTCGAGGCGAGCGATCCGCGTCATCCTCGCTTCGATGTACGGTATTCCGGAATCGATCCTGCGCTGCTTCCCGCCACCGAATCTTTGAAAGACACGCTGGCGAGAGTTCAGCCCTTCTGGGAGTCACGTATCGCGCCCGAACTACGCGCCGGACGCAACGTACTCGTCGCCGCGCACGGCAACAGCCTGCGCGCCATGGTGAAGATGCTCGATGGTGTTCCAGAGAGCGAAATCGTCGAGTTGAACATTCCGACTGGGGTTCCGCTTTTGTACGACCTCGATGACGCCTTGAAACCCAAAGGCAGTCGCTATCTCGGCGACGCAGACGCCATCAAGGCCGCCGCGGAAGCCGTTCGACGCCAGACCGATAAGCGCTAAACCACGCACCCGAGCCCGACGAGCACGTTCGACTCGAGCGCTTAGCTGATCGGCTTACCTGGGCCGGGTGCCCAACCGTCGTACCGACCGCCCGCCTCCTCGGCGAGCTGACGTAATCGCGAAGACACCTCTCGTACGGCGTGGACGTTGAGCGATAGGGTCTTGAGGGCGTGGATGCTCCAGGACTGATCGACGCTGTCACGCAGCTCGCGAATGTCGGTCTCGAAACCTTCTGCACGGAGTCGCGACGCAATGCTCTCCGCTTTTTCTTGCGTAGGAACCGCAACGAAAAAGTCGACGTCGACGGGCTTGAAGGGGTCGACTCCACTACGACGCAAGCGCTCGATCATTCGAGCATCCCAATCGTCTTCGCTCGATTTGGAGGTGTTACGGACGTTGTAAATGATGCGCCAGACCGCGATCGCGGCACCCGCAATGAGGAAGACGACGAACCAATCCATGCACCCCTCCGAAGCTGACTGACGTCACGCCAAGACGCGTGGCGCGACAAACGCTCACTCGTCAGGCGCGATGGTCACCCGCAAGCCATCAAGGGCATCGGTCATATCGATCTGACAAGACAGGCGCGAGCCGTCTTTGTAGTGAGCGAGCTCCTGAAGCAACTCGCGCTCGTCGGACATCGGCGCCGGAATTTTGCTCGCCCACGTCGGATCGACGTAAACGTGACACGTGGCGCACGAACACATGCCGCCGCAAATGGCAGCGATGCCGTAATCGAGCTCCCGAAGTGTTTCCATGATTTTGACGCCCGAGCGAGCCGGGACATCGTGTTCTTGACCGTCGCGATCGATGACTTTGAGTGTTGGCATTCGCATAGTTTGCCCGGGTCCGGTAGCCGATGCCACCCGAACAAACCGAGGGGCGTCGTTCGGGGGCCGCTAGTCAGTCAGAACGGCTGCGAGTTCCCGCCAAAGCGCATCGAGTAATCGCCTCGCCCGGATACGAACGGGAAACTCCTCGGGACTCAGGGCCCACTCCGCCGCCTGCGGAGCGTCCAACGCGAGGCCCGCCAGATCCTCATCACCCTGCCCGCGGTGCGCGTATTCCCAATCGATGAGACACAACGAGCCATCGGCGCGAACGATCACGTTCTCGGGCGTCAGGTCACCATGTACCAGTACCGAATCGTCGTTCGACATCACCTCGAGCCGTTCGATGCACCGCTCGACTTCAGAGCCGTACGACCTCGCCCGATCGGGCGCTTGCAAGGCGAGTCGATCATGCAGCTCGCGTAGACGGTTCGGCAGATCGAGCCTCGGCAAGCGCGAGGCATCGATCGAACGCATGCGTTCGAGCAACTCTCGCATGGCGATACGACGTGCAGGCTTTGTGATCCAGTCTGTTTCGAGTCGCAGCCCTTCGACGAAGGGCATGACCATGAATCGCCCCGCCCGGTCGTACTCCAGCACCTGAGGCGCGAAACCCTGGGCGGCCGCCAGGCGCTGCGCATCGACCTCGACGTCGGGATCTATTCCGAGCAGGCGAGCCACCTGCGGCGGCGCCCACTCGCGACGAACGAGACGACCGCGGACATCTTGCAGCTCGAATACCCGATTGACGGTACTCACCGGAGTCGATACTCCGCGAGCCACTCGCGCCAACCGAATATAGCGATGATGAAATAGACGACGTAGAGGCCCGCCACCCAAGAAAGACCCTGCACGCCATACAGAAACATCGAGGCGGCATTCACCGCAAACCAGTACAGCCAGTTCTCGAGCACGCTGCGCGCCGTCATCCATGTGGCGAGTAAGCTCGCGCCGGTGACGGCGGCATCGAGTCGTGGCCAGCTCGCTCCGGTCGTCTCGGCGAGCGCCGGTGAGAGCACGAGGGAAGCGGCCGCAATGGCGATCAACGCGCAACCGTGCACCCAAAGCGGCCAACGGGTGATCTCCGATTTTGTTGTTTTTGCGGTCCACTGCCAGAAGCCGTAGACGGCCATGCCGACATAAACGGTCTGCAGCGCAGACTGCAAAGGCAAGGCGGAACGCGCCGCGAGCCAGGCGAGTAACGCGGAGGATATTCCGCCGAACACCCACGCCCAGCGGATACGGCGCACGGCGAGCAGCGCGTAACCGATGCCGGCGGCCACCGCAAAATATTCTATCCAAGCGCTCACTTATCGCACCTGCCAAACGATGGACACCCCCATCGAACGGGGATCGGCCAACTGAACGTAGAGCTTATCCGGATAGTCGGGCGGTTCGTTTCCAAAGAAAAAACCTCGCATGGCGTAGTTCTGATCGAGCGCGTTACGCATCCAACCGTCGATCCTCCAGGAACCTCTCTCATACCCTGCACGAAGATTGACGAGCGAGTACGGTCTCGAGCGTTGATCGTGACTGTCGCTGAAATAAAAAGCCGCGACGCGCTGCGCATCGAGTCTGCCAAACCAGCCTGCGGGATTTCGATATTCGACCGACATCGACATCTGATAGTTGGGCGCATGCGCCTGACCGCGTCCGGAAAGATCACGATCGGCCACAACATACTTCTCGAACCGAGTGCGTAATAGCCCGAGCGTCGCGCCGATCGACCAAGACTCGGAAAGCGTCATCAAGAGTGACCCCTCGACTCCGAAGTTCGCGCCTCGAGCGGCGTTGTCGGTCAGGTAGATGAATGACAGCGGATCACCCGGGTCGAGCTGCGCAGAGGTACTCACCTGCTGCGCCCGCCGCCACATGTAGAAGAGCGCGAGGTCATATCGCAATCCGCGAGAGAGTTCGTCGAACTTGTAGCCGACCTCGATGCTGTGCAGCAACTCCGCGTCGAACTCACGCCGGTCGGCCGGAACGATCACCCCGATATTGAAGCCTCCCGCCTTATAGCCTCTTGCCACCGCGAGGTAAGCCATCCGCCGATCGTCGGGCCGATACTCGATCGAAGCGTTACCGCCCATCATGATTTCTGCAGGCGAGAGGTCGCTCCCGTCGGTGTCGCGATAGCGCGCCGCACGGCGCTCGATGCGTACACCTGCGTTCGCGCGCCAACGGGAGCCGAGCGAACGGCCTGCACTCGCGTAGCCGGCGAACGAATCGGCCTCATAGTCACTGACGAGTGCACGATAAATCTCTCCGCCATAGAGATCGAGCTGGTCGTTGTCCTCGGTCAACCGCTGCGCGTAAAGACCGGTGACGAGATCGAACGCCGCCGTCTCGCGAGCCCAGCGAAAGTCCTGAGAGAGGCTTCGACGGTTTCTAAGAAATCGTGAGGTGAAGTCGTAGTCGGGATCTGCCGCCCAGTCTCCGTCGAACGAGTACGTGATATCCGCCTCGACGACGCCCGTCAGACTGCGAAACTCGACGTCGTCGCCGACGTGCTGCAGCGTGATCGAAGCCCCTCGAGAGCGCTGGCGATCTCGACCCGGATCGTCCGACCGCGTCACTCGCGAGTTATCGGTAGCGAATGCATCGAATCCGTTATCGAGGTTCACCGCTAACACGGACACATCCGCCTGCCATCGCGAGCTGAGCTCGTGCCGACTACGCCAACGCAGGGTGCGCTCGTCGAAGCCGTTGGTGTCATCGCGCCCCAACGTGATATTTTGTCGAGACCCCTCACCACGAAATCCTTGAGCAACCAATCGAAATGCTGAGTCGCGCGCCTCGCTGAGTGCGCCTCCCGCGACGAACCCTAAGGCACCGACGCCGAAATCGCCGACCGTTACCTCGAGACGCAGCGTTTCTTCGACGGTAGGAGAACGAGTCCGTAGATTGATGAGCCCTGCGAGCGCATTGGCGCCGAGCGTGGTGCCTTGCGGCCCACGCAATACTTCGACCTGACCCAAATCGATCAGCGTCGCTGGCATGCCGATACCCGAGAAGTCCATGCCGTCGATCAAAAATCCGACGGAAGGATTCGGCGCACCCTGCCATTGATCGTTCTCACCGATACCCCGTAACTGAAAGTACCGAGGACGAGAGGTTCCGCTCGCCCAATTCAGATTGGGAACGAGCGGAAGAACATCCTGCAGATGCTGCACGCCGGCCTCACGTAAGGTGGTCGAGTCGATCACGGTCGTGCTCGCCGCCAGCGTCAGGGCCGACTGCGGACGCAGCGTCGCGGTGATGACGACCTCTTCAAGGTCGGAGGCAGCAGCGACTTCTGGAGAAACGAAGACTACGGCGGTAGTCAACGAGAGGATCAAAGAATTAAAAACGGGAAACGATCTGGCGTTCACCTAGTCCCTCCGCCGGTACTAACCGGATCAGGTTCAACGGGTTCGCCGCCCTTTGCGGCATCTCAGGCCCTTTCGGACCACCCCAAGGTCCCGCGTATTCTCCATGCAAATCATGGGTTTGCAAGTGTTCCCGTACTCGCTGAACAAAGGGGATGACCTGCAGCCCCCTCTTCCCTACAATCGCGCCCCTTGCAGACGGCCCGGCCGGCCTCGGGAGTCCCGCTTCGATGCCCAGACCGATCAAAGTTTTCCAAGTCGACGCTTTCACTCAACAGCTCTTCACCGGCAACCCGGCGGGCGTCGTGCTCGGCGCAGAAGTGCTGAGCGACGACGAAATGCTGGGCATCGCTCGAGAACTCAACAACGGCGATACGGCGTTCGTGTTGCCTCCCGAAAGCGACGATCACGATGTTCGAGTGCGATTCTTCACGCCGCGAACCGAATCGTCGTTCGTTGGGCACGCCACCATCGCCACCCAATACGTACTCTCGGAAGAAGTCGGGTCACCGCGACGACGACGCCAGCGTCAAAAAGCGGGCCTCGTCGATGTCGAAATTCGTGGCTCCGGAGCCGATCGACGTATCGCCGTACGTCAGCCCGCCCCAGTGCTCGGTCGAGAGCTCAACGAACGCGAGCGTCTTGCCGTGCTCGATGCGCTGGCCCTCTCGAGCGCCGATCTCGATCCGCGTTGCGAGATGCGCATCGTCGGCTCGGCCGGCAATCGTCTACTCATCGGCGTTCGCGGCACTCAACAACTGAAGCAACTCAAGCCCGACTTCAATCGTCTCACCACGCTCTCCGCTCAGCTCGGCGCGTCGGGTCACTTCGTCTTCACACTCGAATCGGGGGTCGAGGGTTGCCTGACGCAATCGCGAATGTTTTGTCCAGCGATCGGTATCCCTGAAGATCCCGTCTCGGGCAACGCGCACGGGCTACTCGGCGCGTACCTGCTGCATCACGATCTGCTGAAGCGTGAAGGGGATCACGCCCACTTCTCGGGCGCGCAGGGTCAGTTCATGAACCGCCCCGGCCGAGTGGATGTCGATCTCGAGTTCGAGGGTAATTCACTCGAGGGCGTCTGGATTATCGGCAGCGCGGCGATGGTCTTCGAGACCACCATCATCCTGCCCTAATACGACCACTCAAAAAAAACGCCGACGTGGCTTGCGGGCCGCGCCGGCGTTTTTCGTTCGTGAGGTCTGCGACTTCAGATTAGAAGCGATACTCCATGAGCAGCGTAAAGCTGCGATTGCGCGGGTCTGCAACACGCGGCTCCCACGAACTGCCCGAACCAAAGTTACTGTCGTACGTGATGGCGAACGGTGGATCCTCGTTGAAGAGGTTCTTGATGCCCGCGGTCACGGTGAGCCCTTCGAGCCCACGCCAGGTCACCGACGCGTTGTACGTGATGTAACTGTCGACGCGGCGATCGAGATTCGGCGGCGACACCGCGCCCGAAGTCACGCCCGGCAACTCCTGGTTCTTGTACCCTGAACGGTAAATTTGCGAGAGCGACACACTCCAATCACCCCGATTGAACGCGAAAAACGCGTTGTGCTTCCACTCGAGGCCGAGGTCACCTGCGAAGGTGAAGAAACCCACCTCGCTCGGGCCGAACGGGAGACTGGGTGCGACACGAGAACGCTTCTTGAGAATCTTCGTGCCGTCGAGCCCTGCTGTCCATGTACCACCCCAGGCCTCGCCACGAAGGCGCAATGCGGTTTCCAGACCTTCCGTTTCAGAGTCGCCGGCGTTGATCACGCGTTGATCGATCGACAACAGATTACCCGACGCATCACGGATGTAACGATCGCTGAAGGTTTCGTAGTTGTTGGCCAACTGCTGCAGCGTCAAGATCTGGATGGTGCCGATACGATCGACACGCCACCAGTCTGCCGAGATACTGAAATCGTCGCTGGGCTCGTACACCAAACCGAAGCTGTACTGCTCCGCCTGTTCGGGGCCGAGATCGGGCTTGCCACCCTGAATGATGTTGGGCTGTACGACCGCGCAAGCCGGATTAGTCGTATTCGGAACACCGCCCGGGCACTTACCCGGATCAGCGATGTCGCGACCCGAATACGGCGCCTGCGACGAGGCATTGAAGATTTGATTGAACGAGGGAACTCGGAAACCTTCGTTATAGGATCCGCGGAATAAAATCGAATCGATCGGTCGATATTTGACGGAGATTTTCGGATTCACCGTCGAACCGAAGCCGTCGTAATCGTCACGACGAATGGCCGCGGTCAGCTCCATGCCCGTCACGACAGGGAACATGACTTCGCCATAAACGGCTTTGACGTTTCGCGAAACGCCGCTCAAGGCATTGCCATCATCGAAGGGCGCCAACAGGATTACCGGCCGCGCTGCAGCAGCTCGGCGATCACCGTTGAATTGGTACTCTTCCTTGCGCCAATCGACGCCGACTGCCGCAAGCACCTCGCCCGCCGGCATCGAGAACAAGTCACCGGACATCGACGCATCGACCTGCGTCACGGAGAATTTTCCACCGTAAAGAATGACACCCTCAGCCGATGTCGCCTTCAGCGCATCGAGCGCCGCCTGAGTCTGGGTTTCTCCCGGACGAAGGAAGAGATTGATCACGCCCGTGTTCAACGCGTCGATCAAGCCGTTGGCGATGATGTTTCCGGACGCATCACGCGTGGTGTTGCGGTAGTAGTAACCCGACCCCAACTGCGACTCGGACTCGCTGTAGGCATAGGATGCTCCGGCACGATATTCCCAACCCTCGAGGAGGCCGATTGGACCATCTGCGCCGATGAAGAAGCGGCCGGTCTCGGTCGTGGTCTCGAGTTCGCGACGTCCGCACTCCATGCAACGCCAGCGCACCGCCATCGGCAAACCGCGTCGGGCTTCGAGCGTCGGGAAGACGGCAACGAGTTGATTGAATACTCGGTCGTACACCGCCTGAGTCGTGGCGTTTCGCGGATAGGCAAAATTTTGCGTCGACGTGTTCGACGAAATCTGCGCGTTGGAGAACCGCTTCGCAGAGTCTGCTTTGGATCCGGTGACTTCCGCGGCGATCTCGTGGTCGCCGAAGCGCATGACGCCGCGACTTACGAAGTTGATGGTTTCGATCGGCTGCTGCAGGACCGCCGCACGCCCG
>JAFMKA010000057.1 GCA_017853175.1 Steroidobacteraceae bacterium
TCACGATGCCGCCGACGGCCATCCAGGGAAATCCTTTGCGTACCCACAGCGCGATGCCGGTGCCGATCACGACGAAGCAGGTGATGACGGGCGCAAGCGGAAACTCGCCTTGGACGAGCGCTTGGTCCGGTGAGCAACGGTTCGCTTCGGTGACCGACCCGCTGTAGCGGATGAGGTCGTATTCGCACACGGGATATATTTCTTTGGTCCAGAAGAGCGGCAGGTCGTGCAGCATGAGTGCAGCCGCAACCGCGCAGAACGCGCCCATGGCGATACGAGTTTGGGCGAACTCGAAACCTGCGAGTCGTAAGACGGAGCCGCTCGCAATGATCAGCCAGCAGCCGGTGAGCCAGTGCGCCCAGAAGACGGGCCAGGTGAGCCAGTAGAGCGGTTCGCCAAACCCGATGACAATGCCCGAGGCAACGCGCAGGTTGTCCCAGATCAGGAAAAATTGGGGAATGAGTATGACTGCCAGTGCCTTGGCTCGAGTCTCGCGCCAAAGCCGGACCGCCCAGACGAAAAGAGCCGTCTGTGCGATCGCGAAAAGCAAAAACATCAGGCTGTACATGCCACCACGATCTTGCCCACCGCCTCGCGCCGCAATAATTTTTTGATGGCCTCTCCACCCTGTGGAAGCGCGAAGCGATCGGAAATCTTTGGTCGAATTTTTCCCTCGACGTAAAGGGCGATCAGCTCGCGAACGTTGGCCGCATCCCGTGCGGGTTCTTGTTCACGAAATGCACCCCAGAAGACGCCCCGGATGTCGCAGCCTTTGAGCAGAGGCAAGTTGAGCGGAATCTTCGGAATTCCAGCCGGGAAACCGATAACGAGGTAGCGGCCCTTCCAGGCCGCCGTGCGCAGTGCGGGCTCAGCATAGTCGCCGCCCACGGGGTCGTAGATGACCTCTGCGCCCTTCGGGCCGCAGGCTTCCTTAAATGCCGTAGCGAGCGCCTTAGAGTCGATGTTCTCTTTCGGATAGATCACGATCTGATCGGCGCCATGCTCGCGTGCGACGGCAGCCTTGGCTTCGCTCGATACCGCAGCCACCACTCGTGCCCCCATCGCCTTGCCGAGTTCGACCGCCGCAAGACCGACGCCGCCGGCCGCGCCCATGACGAGCAGCGTCTCGCCGGCGCGTAGCTCGCCTCGATCTTTGAGCGCGTGGTAGGAGGTGCCATACGTAAAGGTCAGACCAGCCGCGACATCGAAAGGCATGCCTGACGGAATCGGAATGCAAGCGCGCGCATCGGTGACCACCTTTTCAGCAAGGCCTCCGCCGAGAGCGGCCGCGATCACGGCATCTCCGGGCTTGAGTGCTGTCACACCTTCGCCGACGGCATCGACGACGCCCGAAATTTCGAAGCCGGGCGCGAAGGGCCGGGGCGGACGAATTTGGTATTTGTCTTCGATGACGAGGGCATCGGGATAGTTGATGCCGCAGAACCTCACGATGATGCGCACCTGACCGCGGCCGGGAGAGGGCTCGGGTACATCGCGCAGGACGAGCGTATCGGGGCCACCGGGGAGTTCGCTGAGTAGGGCTTTCATGGTCATTTCTCCAGTTCGTGTTGCGCCCGTAGCAAACCGACGACGGTTTTGGAGTCGTCGATTTCACCTTTCAGGGCGCGTCGTACGGCCTCGTCGAGCGGCACCCAGTGTACGTCGAAGACCTCGGCGGCTTCGCGCGAATCGGGAACGGGGGTGAGGTCGGTAGCGAGAAAGAGATGAATACGCTCGGTGAATATACCCGGCGAACTCAGTGACTCGCCGAGCGGTACGATTTGCGCAGCGTGAATGCCGGCTTCTTCCACGAGTTCGCGCCGGATGGTCTCGATCGGGAGTTCGCCGGGTTCGAGACGACCTGCGGGTAGCTCCCACACGGGGCCTCCGGCTGCATGCCGAAACTGGTGAAGCAGGCACACCCGACCCTCATGATCGATCGCGACGGCTGCAGCGCCTCCGGGATGGTGGAGGATTTCGAGGTCTGCCGTGTGCCCATTCGGCAGGGTGACCGTGTCCACGGTGAGTCGGGCGATCCGTCCCCGGAACACCTCGCGAGAAGAAAGCAGCATTGAGAACTCCTCTAGCCGATGAAGGGCTCAGCGCGAGCGCGCGAGATATTCCTCGTTCGGCATCATATCGGTGGCGGCCGCCACGCGATTGGTCATGTTGAAAAAGCCGGTCACGGCGATGATGTCCCAGATTTCTCGGTCTTTGAATCCTGCTCGGCGCAGCGCCGCACGCTCGGCAGCGCCAGTCTCAGCGGGTGACACTGTAAGTCGATGCGCGAAGTCGAGCATGGCGCGCTGCTTTTTCGTGATCTTTGCGATGCGATAGTTCATGACGAGCGCTTCGCCGAGCGACGGATCACCCGACATCTCGCGCAGCGCCTGTCCGTGTGCGGTGAGGCAGTAGTAACAGCGATTAGCGGACGACACGACTACGGCGATCATTTCGCGCTCGAGCAGGGTGAGTTTGGAGTCGCCGAGCATGAGGTCGTTATACATCGCGATAAACGCGCGCAGCTTCGCTTCGTTAAAGCTGTAGACCTCCAGTACGTTCGGTAGGAAGCCGATCTTTTCATCGCAAATCGAAAAGTATTTGCGCAGGTCGGGCGGCAGCGATTTACGCGACGGAATCGGCAATCGCAGCGCTATTTTTTGACGGGGTTGGGCGCGATAGCGTCGAGCCATGAGCTACTCCGGCGTGAGTTCGGATGGACGTGGAGGATATGGACGTAGGTGCAGCGAAGCGCCGTCGGCATGGCCAACGGCGCGTTGTGTTACCCAAGACGTCGGGCGTCGAGCGCCCGCCGAGGCAGGATTATCGGCGGAAACCGCCGCCACCGCCCGGGGGACGCGGCGCGCGCTCCTGCGCTTCGTTGATGCGCAGGGCGCGGCCGTTCATCTCGTACCCATTCAGCGCTGCGATCGCAGCTTGGGCATCGGAGGCGGGCATATCCACGAAGCCGAAGCCGCGCGGACGACCCGTCTCGCGATCGTTGATGAGTTTCACCGAGTCGACTTTGCCGTAGCGCTCGAAGAGCACGCGCAGGTCGGCCTCGTTCGCCGAGAAGGGTAGATTGCCTACGTAAATCGTCGTCATTCGATCGTCTCTCTATCTTTGATCGGGTGACCGATGGGCCGATGCTACTACCGGACTCGGCGGCAAGACAACGGGGCCGAGGCGTCTACTTTTTGACGGGTGTCGTCGGCGCCACCTTCTTCTTGAAGTAGGTCCAACTGGTCTCGTTTTCCCGGTTGTCCGACCCTGCGGGAGGGGTAC
Source organism: Steroidobacteraceae bacterium (assembly GCA_017853175.1). Taxonomy (GTDB): domain Bacteria; phylum Pseudomonadota; class Gammaproteobacteria; order Steroidobacterales; family Steroidobacteraceae; genus UBA964. The sequence goes on from JAFMKA010000057.1 coordinate 3,286, forward strand.
GGTACTCGGGATACTCGGCCTCGATGGTCTTTTTCATGAGCTCGGGTAGTTGATCGTAACTGTCGAGCTTGCGCCCCGCGGCATGCATGTAGATCAGGCCCGCCCGTCCGCTCATTTCCATCCACGGCAGCCAATCGGCCATGCGCACCCAGCCCACCTCGATCGGCGGGTTCGGGATTTTCGGATCAGTGAGAGAACTGACCTTGCCAAAGAAATTGAACATCTCGGTGGCGTGGTAGTAGCCACCCACGTTCTTTTGGTAATCGCCGCCGAGCGGATTGAGGTAGAAGAGCGGCACCGTGATCGTGTTCCACCACGTGTCACCGCTGATCGTAGCGGGCCAGGTGTTCGGCTTGCCGTCTGCACCGATCGGGAACACCGGACGCTGGTTAACCGGGTCGTTCGCGGTCTGGAGTACTTTGACTGCCTGTCCGGACCAAGGGTTTTTCCATTCTTTGAGGAGCTCGCCCGTCGCTGGATCGACATAGAACAGCAATTCACGCGAAACCAATCGCCAGCCCGTACCGCGCACCGGATCAGTGACCGTCACGCACTGGCGTACGTTATATCCCTCGACGTCGAACAGCTTGCGATCGCGCTCGCCTGGAACTCTGGAGAAGGCTTCACCGTGGAACGAATAGATGGTCGGGGTGTTATCGACCGATCCACATTGGATACGACGTTGAGCGAGCGTAGCGCCCTCGGGCGTATTGAGGTCGATGCGCTGGGCTTTGGTCGCCGCTTGCGCCGAACTCATGGTGAGACAGCATGCCGCGATAGCGGTGATCGTCAGGGAGATCAGAGGTTTCGACATCGAAGTTCTCCTGTTAACAATTATTCGAGGTAAGCGTAGCCGTTGAGCTCGCCTTCGTAGAAGCGCTTGAGCGCCTGGCTTTCGGCAACCGTCATGCGGCCCTCGCGAATGGCTCGTTCGCAATCGCGAGCGAGCGCCGGATATAGCTCGGCGACGTCGTACTCCATGTACTCGAGAACGCGATTGGCGGTGTCACCTTTGACGACTTCGTCGATCCACCACTTACCGTCGTCCTCAAGTCGGATGTGTACGACGTGCGTGTCTCCGAAGAGATTGTGCAGGTCGCCGAGGGTTTCTTGATAAGCGCCCACCAGAAACGCGGCGAGATAGTACTCATCTCCTTCGGCGATATCGTGGAGCTCTAACGTTTTTTTGATGTCACGATGGCTGACGAAGTGATCGATCTTGCCGTCGGAGTCGCAGGTGATATCGGCTAAGACTGCGCGACGAGTCGGGCATTCATCGAGCCGATGGATCGGCATGATCGGGAAGAGATGATCGATGGCCCAGCTGTCGGGTAAAGATTGGAACACCGACATGTTGCAGAAGTAGATGTCGGAGAGAATGGTCTCGAGATCTTCGAGTTCCTCCGGAACTTCCTCAAGCTTGCGCGCGTGGTCGCGAATCTTGGCGCAGGTTGCCCAATAGAGTCGCTCGGCCAGTGCGCGAAACTCCAGCGAGAGCAAGCCGAGGTTAAACATCTGTAGGCACTGTTCGCGCGCCGTGAGCGCATCGTGCCAGCACTCGACGAGTCGCCGCTCGCTGACCTCGCGATACGCACCGAGCAGATCTTGAACCGGCTGCGGGAGTGCACGATCGGCGTACTGTTCGTCTTCGCGGCCGGTCACGTTGAACTTATCGAGCGCGGAGGACCCGAGTGTGTTGAAGATGAGGACGCTGTGGTGCGCGGCGATGGCCCGCCCCGATTCGCTCACGATCATCGGATGCGGGATCCCTCGGGCATTACACACACTCGCGATACGGTAGACGACGTCGTTGGCGTATTCCTCGATGTTGTAGTTCATCGAGGACGAGTAGTTAGTGCCTGATCCGTCGTAATCGACGCCGAGACCACCGCCGACGTCAATGTATTCGAGCCCGGCGCCCAGCAGTTTGAGTTCCGCATACACGTGCGCGAGCTCGTTGATGGCGTCTTTGACGCGCCTAATGTCTTGTAGCTGGCTACCCGGGTGGCAGTGCACGAGCTTCAGGCAGTCAAGCATGTCGTGCTCGCGCAGCACCGAAACCGCCTCAAGGATTTCAGTAATGAAGAGACCGAACTTTGACTTCTCACCGGCAGAATCGCGCCAACGACCGGAACCCTCGCTCGCGAGTTTGACGCGTACACCGATTTGCGGGCGTACACCGAGACGCTTGGCATGTTTGATGATGAGGCCAAGTTCCGAGAAATTTTCGACGACGGGGACGATGCTGCGACCGAGCTTGGTCGCGAGCATGGCGGTCTCGATATAGCTGTCGTCCTTGAAACCGTTACAGATGATGAGACGATTGGGCGAATTCTCGCTCATAGCCATCACAGCCAGCAGTTCGGGCTTGCTGCCGGCTTCGAGTCCGAAGCCGAACTCGGCGCCATAACGATAGACCTCTTCGACAACGAGGCGTTGCTGGTTCACCTTGATCGGAAATACGGCCGCATATTTGTTGCGGTATTCGTTCTCGTTGATCGCGCGAGCAAAGGCGTCGTTCAGTTGTCTGAGTCGGTGAGCGAGGATGCCGGAGAAGCGTACGACAACCGGTGTCATGAGTTCGCGCTCTTTGAGACCTTGCACGACCTCGAAGAGATCGATCTCGCGACCCTGGGCCTGCTCGGGACGTACTACGACATGACCGGCCTCGTTAATGCCGAAATAACCCTGACCCCAAGCCTGGACGTGATAAAGGTCGAGCGAGTCCGACACGCGCCATGAGGGGCCGCGGCGTACGGCGGTCGACGCGGCGCCTGCGGCGGATGCGTCGTTCGTAGTCAAAGAATTCGGCGTTGCGTTCATCGTCGATCAGGTTCCCTTGGCGACAGGCCGTGTAGCATCGCGGACCCATTCGCTCCATGAGCCGGGATAAAGTTTCGCGCCCTGGAGCCCTGCGTGCTCGAGCGCCAGGAGATTTACACAAGCGCTGACACCCGAGCCACACATCATCGTCATGTTACATGGGTCTGTACCGTCCAGCGTCCTCTGCCACATTTCCCGGAGCGTCGCGATATCGTGCAGCCGACCATCGGCGCGATAGTTGCGCGCGTAATGATGGTTGATGGCGCCGGGCACGTGGCCGCCGATCGGGTCGATGGTTTCATTCTCTCCGGCGTAGCGGTCGGCGCCGCGGGCGTCGACGAGACGCTGCGCGCCGGACGTGAAGTCGCCCGCATGGACCGACTTCAAAACCTGCTGGGTATCGACGATCCGTTCATTGTTCGGGCTGGCGAGAAAGTGCTGCGTCGTCTCTGCGGGAGTGCCGTGTTCGAGCGGTTGATTCGCCTGCTGCCACGCGGCGAGCCCGCCGTCGAGAACGGCAACGGTTTCGTGACCCAACCAACGAAATACCCACCAAGCTCGGGCGGCAAAGAAACTGTTGCCCTGGTCATACACCACGACTTGTGAATCTGGGCCAACACCCCAGGCACTCGCCTTCGCCGCAAAGATCGCGGGGTCGGGTAGGGGATGGCGTCCGGTGCTCGGGCCGATGGGCGCGGCGAGATCGCGGTCGAGATGAACGTACCGAGCGCCCGGAATATGCCCGTTGGAATAGGCGTTTTCGCCAGCCGATGGCTTGCCGAGCTCGAAGCGGCAGTCGAGCACCACCCAGCCGGGTGCGCGCAGATTTGCAGCGAGCGAGTCGACATCGACGAGGGTGGTGAAGCGCATGAGCGGATCCTGATGCAAAGCGGGAGGATTCGGGCGTGATCGATGGCGAATTCTCCGGCGGGGAGGTTACCGTTACAATCCCGGCCCATGTCCATTGACCTCTGGTGGGCCAGCGGCAGCGCCTACTCCTGGCGGGTATTGCTCGCGCTGGAACATAAGCGTCTCGCCTACGACAGCCACCTTCTCCAGTTGGCGTTTCAGGAGCACAAATCGCCCCAGATGTTGGCGATGAACCCGCGCGGACGGCTTCCGGTGTTGAAGCACGATGAGTACGTCGTCTTCGAGTCGATCGCGATTCTGTATTACCTCGACCGCAAGTATCCCGATCCACCGATTTTCGGGCGCACTCCCGAGGAGGCGGCGGTGATCGTGCGAGTGATCGAAGAATTTCAGGCGTACACCGAGCCTCACATCATGGGAATCTGCCGTACGTTACTCGGCGGCGGAGCAAACCCGGTCGAGGAGCCACCGCTCAGTGAAGACGCGTTGACTGATGCGATGCATGTCGTCGCTCGTGAGGCGCGCACCATCGAGATGCGCGTCTCGCGCTTCGATTGGATCGTCGGTGATGACTACAGCGCCATCGACATGGTGATTTTTCCGTCGATTCAATTGTTGCGCCGAGCGCTCGCGCGCCCCGGCGCTGAAGATCTCGCTCGGCGCTTCCTGCCGATCGAGGTGAATTACCCGGCGCTCGGTCGCTGGCTGGCCCGCATCGAGGCGCTACCGGGTTACGATCGCACTTTTCCGCCGCACTGGCGTGCGGCTTAACACTACGGAGTCAATACAGAAAACATCATGAGCGAGCACAAGGTTCACGTGAATTTCCCGGGGCGTATCGTGTTTGTCGGTTTCGGCAGCATCGGACAGGGCGTTTTGCCGCTGATCTTGCGCCACATCGGCACGAGCGCCGATCGGATCACCATCGTGTCGTCCGATGAGCGCGGTGCAGACGTCGCCGTGCATTTCGGCGTGAAGTTCATCGTCAATCCGATCTTGCCCGGTAACCTCGAGAGTACGCTCGCGCCGCTCGTCGGCAAGGGTGATTTTTTGATCAACGTGTCCGTCGATGTGTCGTCTGTAGCGCTCATCGAGTTTTGTCATGCGCGCGGCGCCATGTATCTCGATACCTGTATCGAGCCTTGGGCAGGTGGTTACACCGACAAGAACATGCCTGCCAGCCACCGCACGAACTATGCACTTCGCGAGCAGGCGCTCGCCATGCGCAAGGGTCGCGAAACGGGCGCTACTGCGGTGATCACGCACGGGGCTAACCCCGGAATGGTGTCGCACTTCGTGAAGCAGGCCATGCTCAATATCGCCGCAGACACGGGCGTTGCGGCGGGCGATCCGCAGACTCGCGAACAGTGGGCGAAGCTTGCGCATTTACTCGGTATCAAGGTCATCCATATCGCCGAGCGCGATACGCAAGTCAGTCCGGTGCGCAAGCGTCCGGGCGAGTTCGTCAATACGTGGTCGTGCGACGGATTCGTGAGCGAGGGCTGTCAGCCGTGCGAACTCGGCTGGGGCTCGCACGAGAAGCATTTCCCGAAAGATGGGCAGAGACACGACTTCGGACGTGGCTCGGCGATTTTTTTGACGCAGCCCGGCGCCGCGACGCGCGTACGAACTTGGACACCGAAGGCGGGGCACTTCCATGGCTTTGCCATTACGCACGGCGAGTCGATTTCGATCGCCGATTACCTCTCTGTCAAGGATGGGGAAAAAGTCGTCTATCGACCGACCGTGCATTACGCCTATCACCCCTGTGACGACGCCGTGCTGTCCGTACACGAACTCGCCGGTCGAAACTTCGTCATGCAATCGCAGCAGCGCATTTTGATGAACGAAATCTCATCGGGCGGTATCGACGAACTCGGTGTGTTGCTCGCGGGCCATTCGCGTAATGCCTATTGGTATGGCTCGCAGTTGTCGGTCGACGAGGCGCGCAAACTTTGTCCGTATAACAACGCGACGAGTCTGCAGGTGACGGTGGCGGTGCTCTCGGGCGTGATTTGGGCCATGGAAAACCCGAATCGCGGCATCGTCGAGCCCGACGAGATGGATTTCCGACGCAATCTCGAGATCTGCAAACCGTATCTCGGTTCAGTGGTGGGTGAGTACACCGGCTGGAACCCGCTGACGGGTCGAGAGAGCCTATTCCCTGAAGATATCGATCGCGACGATCCCTGGCAGTTCAAGAACGTCAGGGTCTGACGCGTCGAGGGCTCGGCTGTCAGGAGTAGCGGATCTCGGTGATGAGCCAGATCCGCTCGCCTGCCGGAGTCGACACCGTCACTTCGTCGTCGAGCCGCTTTCCGAGCAAGGCTCTTGCAAGGGGTGCATCCATGCTGATGTATCCGGGCGCGAGATCGAATTCGTCGGGGCCGACGATGCGATGTCGGGCGATCTCGCCCGAGTCGTCCTCCAGCGTGACCCATGCGCCAAAGAATACGCGCCGAAAGTCGTCGGGCGGTCGCTCGACGACCACCATACCCTCGAGACGTTTTCTCAAGAATCGGACCCGTCGATCGATCTCTCTCAGGCGTCGTTTGCCGTAGGTGTATTCGGCGTTCTCAGAGCGATCGCCTTGAGCCGCCGCCTCACTCACGGCCTGCGTGACCTGAGGCCGCTCGATCCGCCATAACTGGTCGAGTTCGGCGGTGAGACGGGCGTGGCCCTCCTTCGTGATGAATTTGGAGCCGGGCGTCGTCGGGGGTCGGTAACGGGACATG
>JAFMKA010000015.1 GCA_017853175.1 Steroidobacteraceae bacterium
GCTCGCCACCGCCGGCACCGAACACATGCTCGCTGTGCCCGCATTGGGAGCACACGTGCACACCCATATTCTCGACGACACCGAGCACCGGCACGTTCACCTTCTCGAACATCCGCAAGCCCTTACGTGCATCGGCTAGCGCAATGTCCTGCGGCGTGGTGACGATCACCGCACCGGCGACCGGCACACGCTGCGACAACGTGAGCTGAATGTCGCCCGTACCAGGGGGCATATCGATGACGAGATAATCGAGATCGCCCCAATCCGTTTCGGCCAATAATTGATTGAGCGCCGAGGTGACCATGGGGCCTCGCCACACCATCGGCTGCTCAACGTCCACCAGAAAACCGATCGACATGGTGACGATGCCGTGCGCGCGCAACGGAACGAGGTGCTTACCATCGGGTGACGTCGGACGCTCCCCCTGAAGACCGAGCATGATGGGCTGGCTCGGCCCGTAGATGTCGGCATCAAGTAAACCCACCCGCGCACCTTGCGCCGCCCAAGCCAACGCGAGATTGGCGGCGACGGTACTTTTGCCGACCCCTCCTTTACCGGAGGCCACGGCGACTACGTTCTTGATGCCCTTGAGCGGCGTGAGACCACGCTGGACGGCATGCGAGGTGATGTTTGACTGAAGCTGCAGCTCGAAGGATGACGGGGCGATCCCGGCTTCTCCGAGGTGATGACGCAGCGCGGTCACGAGCTCCGCGTGATACCCGCCGACCGGCAAACCGAGCTCGAGCGCGACGCGCACGCCCTGCGCGGAGGCCTCTACGGCGCGCACCGCTCGAGCTTCGGCCAGCGTCTGGCGCAGATTAGGCTCGAAATAGCGCCCGATTTCGGCTTCGAGCGCCGCCTGATCAAGGGTCTGGGACATTGCTTAATTCTAGCCGCTCGCGCGGCGACGAGGCGGGTCGCTGTGCGATAATTTTCCGATGTCACGGAAGATCCTCGTCACGAGCGCCCTGCCCTACGCTAACGGCCCACTGCACCTGGGTCACATCATCGAGGCGGTCCAGACCGACATCTGGGTTCGCTTCCAGCGCATGCAGGGCCATGATTGCCTCTACGTCTGCGCCGAGGATACCCACGGCACCCCGATCATGATCAAAGCGCAGTCCGAGGGCATCACGCCGGAGGAGCTCATCGCACGGGTTGCCGAGGAACACCGCGCCGCCTATCAGGGCTTTCTCATCGGCCACGATCAGTTCCACTCGACGCACACCGCCGAGAACCGGTACTTCACCGACCTGATGTTCGGACGCCTCAAGGAAGCCGGTCACATCACGACCCGAAGCGTCCGTCAGGCGTATGACGAGAAAGCCGGCATGTTCCTGCCCGATCGTTATGTGCGTGGCACCTGCCCGCGCTGCAAGGCGGTCGACCAGTATGGCGACAGCTGCGAGGCCTGCGGCGCGACGTACGCCCCTGCCGATCTCATCGACCCGAAGTCGACGGTCAGTGGCACCACTCCGGTGTGGCGTGAGTCGGAACATCTTTTCTTTTCTTTGGGTCGCTTCGAAGAGATGCTCCGCGAGTGGGTACGTAGCGGCTCGCTGCAAGAGTCCGTGCGCGCCAAACTCGACGAGTGGTTTTCGACGGGCCTGCAAGACTGGGACATCTCGCGCGATGCGCCCTATTTCGGCTTCGAGATTCCCGGCCACCCCGGAAAATATTTTTATGTCTGGTTCGATGCCCCGATCGGCTATCTCGGCAGTTTCAAGGCGCTGTGCGAACGGCGCGGACTCGACATGCCGTCTTACCTTGCGCCCGATAGCAAAGCTGAGCTGCACCATTTCATCGGCAAGGACATCAGCTACTTCCACACGCTGTTTTGGCCCGCCGTGCTGCACGGTTCGGGCCTCCGTCGCCCGACCGCCGTGCACGTTCACGGCTTTCTCACGATCAATGGCCAGAAGATGTCGAAGTCGCGCGGGACGTTCATCACCGCGAATCGCTACCTCGAGCTGCTGCCAGCAGAGCCCCTGCGTTATTACTTCGCCGCGAAACTCGGCCCCGGGGTGGACGACATCGATCTGTCGCTCGAAGATCTCACCGCGCGAGTGAACTCAGATATCGTCGGCAAACTCGTCAACATCGCAAGTCGTTGCGCAGGCTTCGTCGCGCGCGGCGGCGGCAAGCTTGCCGATCGCCTTCCCGACCCTGCGCTCTATGCCGAGTTCACGGCGGCGGCTCCGCGCATCGCCGCGCTCTACGAACAGCTCGACTACGCCCAAGCTATGCGCGAGATCATGCTGCTCGCCGATCGAGCCAATCAATACGTCGACACCCATAAACCCTGGGCACTCGCCAAAGACCCATCGAAAGCCGAAGAGACTCTCGGCATCGCGACCCAGGGCATCAATTTATTCCGTGTGCTCATGGTGTACCTCGCGCCGGTGCTACCCGATATGGCCTGCCATGCCGCGGGATTTCTCGGTGCGCCATTGTCGCGCTTCAGCGAGGTCGACTCGCCGCTCCTCGGAACGCCGCTTGCCGCCTATCAACCGCTTGCACAACGACTCGATCCGAAAGTCGTGAATCAACTCGTTGCGAGCCCCGCAGCGACCACTACGGCCGCCGCCTCAGGAGAGCCTCACGTGACCATCGACGATTTTTCGAAACTCGACCTACGGGTTGCTAAAGTCGCGGCAGCCGAATCAGTCGAAGGCTCAGACAAACTACTTAAACTCACGCTCGATCTCGGCGGTGAAACGCGCACGGTGTTCTCCGGTATCCGCAAGTCGTACACACCCGAAAGCATGATCGGTCGACATGTCGTGATGATCGCCAATCTCGCACCTCGCAAAATGCGCTTCGGCGTCTCCGAAGGCATGGTGCTCTGCGCCTCGGGTGAAGATGATCGCGTGTACCTGCTCTCCGCCGACGACGGCGTCGCAGGCGGCATGAAGATTTCCTGAGCGTACGAGATGAGGCCCTCGTGATGCGCGCCCACGCCGACCGCATCCACGCGCTTCTGCCGCAGACCCAATGCACTCGCTGCGGCTATCAGGGCTGTCGCCCGTATGCCGAAGCGATCGCGGCAGGCGAGGCTGCCATCAATCGCTGCCCGCCCGGAGGTGCCGCAACCATCAGCCTTCTCTCCGCGCTGCTCAAGGTCGACCCGTTGCCGCTCGATGAGACCTGCGGAATCGAGGGACCCCCCACCGTCGCGGTCATCGATGAGTCGAAATGCATCGGCTGCGCGCGCTGCCTGCCGCCCTGCCCGGTCGATGCCATCGTTGGCGCTCAACGGCAGATGCATACGATCCTCAACGATGTGTGTACGGGTTGCGAACTGTGCCTTGCACCCTGCCCCGTCGACTGCATTCGCATCGTGCCGAGGGCCTCGCTCAGCACGCCCTCTGCGGAGCCCACTGCCGAGAGCAACCTCCGCCGCTTCGAATCGCATGAGGCGCGACGCACGTTACAGGAGGCGGAGCGGCGACGACTCCTCGATGAACGCAAGCAACGCGTCTCTCGCCCACTCGCATGAAACCCGAACTTCGGCAACACCTGTTCGAACGTCTTCGGGCGCGTAACCCGCATCCCACGACGGAGCTCGAATATCGCACGCCCTTCGAGTTGTTAGTTGCGGTGATTTTATCGGCGCAAGCGACCGACAAAGGCGTGAATATCGCGACGCGCAAGTTGTTCCCCGTCGCCAACACACCCGCGACGATACTGGCGCTCGGCGAGCCCGGGCTCACTGAGTTCGTCAAGACTATCGGTCTCTATAAGGGCAAGACCAAAAATATTTTGGCAACCTGTCGACTCCTCATCGAGCAGCACGGCAGCGAAGTCCCGCGAACACGCGAGGCGCTCGAGGCGCTTCCAGGTGTCGGGCGAAAAACCGCTAATGTGGTGCTCAACACGGCGTTCGGCGAACCGACCATGGCCGTCGATACCCATATCTTCCGAGTGGCCAATCGCACAGGACTCGCACCGGGCCGAACGGTGCTTGCGGTGGAAAAGAAGCTACTCAAGAACGTCCCTGCGGAATTTTTAAAAGACGCCCATCACTGGCTGATCTTGCACGGGCGCTACGTCTGTAAGGCGCGAAAGCCGAACTGCCCCGCCTGCCCGATCGCCGATCTCTGCAGCTACAAGCGCAAAACGCGCGCGGACGCCTGACATGCTCTTCGGCAACTCCAGAGAGTCGTTACGCCGCGGCTGGCTTGAGGCTTTCAAAAAGTCTCAGACCGGCGCACTGCTCACTGCGCTCGAGACGCAACTCGCCGATCTGATCCGCGAACATCCGGAGTATCACGCCTGGCTCGAGCACGGCGATGACGCCCTTCACGCCGATTTCTCACCCGAGAGCGGCCGCACGAATCCTTTTCTGCATTTGTCGATGCACCTTGCCTTGCGTGAGCAAGTCTCGACCAATCGTCCTCAAGGCATCGCTCGCATCCATGTCGCACTCGCCGCCCGTAGCGATGCGCACGACGCCGAGCATCGAATGATGGAAGCCCTCGGAAAAGCATTGTGGGAAGCGCAGCGCGCCGGACGCATGCCCGACGAACGCAGCTATCTCGAGGATCTCGAACGACTCGTTACTTTCGCTTCGGGACGTAAAGATCGGTAAGCGTGCCTTCGAAGGCCTCGGCTGAGAACGCGATCGACTCCGACAACGTGGGGTGCGGATGGATCGTCAGGCCCACATCAGCCGCGTCGGCACCCATTTCGATCGCGAGCGCGACCTCGCCGATGAGCTCACCGGCGTTCGGGCCGACGATGCCGCCGCCGAGCACTCGATGCGTGTCTGGATCGAAAAGCAATTTGGTGAAGCCCTCGTCGCGCCCCTGCGCGAGCGAGCGCCCGCTCGCCGCCCACGGGAACATCCCCTTTTGAACGGCGATGCCTTTCGCCTTGGCCTCGGCCTCGGTGAGACCCACCCAAGCCACTTCGGGATCGGTGTAGGCCACCGAAGGAATCACTCGCGCATCGAATGCACGCTTTTCGCCAGCAATCACTTCGGCGGCGACCTTACCTTCGTGAGTCGCCTTGTGCGCGAGCATCGGCTGACCGACAAGATCGCCGATCGCAAAGATATGCGGCACGTTGGTGCGCATCTGCCGATCGACCCGGATGAAGCCCCGATCATCGACGCTGACGCCGGCTTTGTCGGCAGCGATCAGCGCGCCGTTCGGCTTACGACCGACGGCGACGAGTACGCGGTCATAGATCTGCGGTTCGGGCGCACCCTCACCCTCAAACTCGACTCTCAAACCTTCCTTCAGCGCTGAAACGGCTTTGACCTTCACGCCGAGCATGACTTGCTCGTAACGCTTGCGCAGGCGCTTCTCGAGTGGCTTGACGAGATCGGGGTCGGCACCCGGCATCAATTGCTTCATCACCTCAACGACGCTGACTCGCGTTCCGAGCGCGTCATAGACGCACCCCATCTCGAGGCCGATGATGCCGCCGCCGATGACGAGCAAACGTTTCGGAAGTTCGCGCAATTCGAGCGCATCGGTCGAGTCCATGACTCGCGGATCTTGCGGCACGAACGGCAGTCGCACCGGTTCGGAGCCCGCAGCGATGATGCAGTAGTCGAAACTGATCCGGCTCGCGCCGTCTTCGCCCACGACTTCGATCACGCGAGGCGCTACGAAACGACCCGTACCGCGCATCACCGAGACCTTGCGTTGCTTGGCAAGCATCTCGAGGCCGCCGGTGAGTTTTTTGACTACACCGCTTTTCCAGCCGCGAAGTTTGTCGGTATCGATTTTGGGCGTACCGAAGTCGATGCCGTGTGCTGCCATCGACGCCGCTTCGTCGATCACCTTCGCGGCATGCAACAAGGCCTTAGACGGAATACAGCCGACGTTGAGGCAGACGCCGCCGAGCGTCGGCCAACGTTCGATGAGCGTCACCTCCAGCCCGAGATCGGCGGCTCGGAACGCCGCGGTATATCCACCCGGCCCCGCGCCGAGCACAAGCACCTGGGTATGCTTTGGGACACCGGGAACAGGCCCGGTCTCGATGCTTGTAGGGGCCGCCTCAGTCGTTACGGTGGGTACGGCGGCGGGAGTTGCTGACGTCGTCGCTGAAGCGACCGTAGGCGATGCGGCGACATCGGTAGACTTCGAGACCGGAGACGCCGCAGCAGCGCCTTCGACCTCGATGCGTGCGATCACGGTTCCCTTGGAAACCTTCGCCCCCTTTGCTACGAGGAGCTCGAGGAGACGCCCACCCACCGGTGCCGGAACATCCATCGAAGCTTTGTCTGTCTCGAGCGTGATGAGCGGCGCTTCAGCCTCGACGGTATCGCCCGCCTTGACGAGCACGTCGATAACGGGGACCTCGGCGAAGTTACCGAGATCGGGAACGGCAATGTCGATGACTTTCATCAGACCAGTGCCTCAGGTTTACCGAGCGTCTCAGCGAGCCAACTCGTGAACCGAACGCCCTCGGCCCCATCGATCACGCGATGATCGTAGGACAGCGACAGCGGCAGGATGAGTCGCGGGACGAACGCGCCCTCGCGCCAGATCGGTTTCATCACCGACCGCGATACGCCAAGGATGGCCACCTCGGGCGCATTGATGATCGGCGTGAACGCCGTGCCACCGATGCCTCCGAGGCTCGACACAGTGAAACATCCGCCCTGCATATCTGCACCCGACAGCTTGCCGGTTCGCGCTCGCTCCGAGAGCGTCGCAAGGTCTTGGGCAATCGTGAAGAGATCCTTGCGATCGGCATCGCGAATGACCGGAACCATTAAACCGTTCGGCGTGTCTGCTGCAAAACCGATGTGACAATATTTTTTGAGGACGAGATTTTGAGCCGACTCGTCGAGCGATGCATTGAAGTTCGGAAACTGTTTCAAGGCACGTGCGCAGGCCGCCACGATAAACGCGAGCGGCGTGAGCTTGACCCCCTTTGCTGCCGCCTCGGCTTTAAGCGCCTGACGCTTGTCTTCGAGGGCGCTGATATCCGCTTCATCGAATTGCGTGACGTGAGGAATGTTGACCCAAGAAGCGTGCAGTCGAGGCCCCGAGATACGGCGAACTCGACTGAGCGGTTGCGTGTCGATCGGTCCGAACGCGGCGAAATCGACGACGGGCACTTTGGGCAAGGCTGGCGCCGCTGCGGAAAAGCCACCCTGCAAGGCCTGTTTGACCCAGGCTTTGACGTCATCGTGAGTAATGCGTCCTTTGAGACCCGAGCCGCGAACACGACCGAGATCGACCCCGAGCTCCCGAGCGAGACGGCGCACGGAGGGGCCCGCATGAGCCCGCGAAAACCCGGCCTCCTGAATGGGCGCGAGGTCGGTGCGAGCGCCCGGGATCGCCGCTCCGGAGGGTACAGGCGGCATAACGGTCTGCGCGGACGAAGAAGATTGGGCCGCAGTTACGGGGGACGTTGCTACGGGCGGCGCCGATGCCGGCTTGACCGGCTCGACAGCCTGCGCCGCGACGATCGACTCATCGACCTCGAGCACAGCTACGAGATCGCCCGTATTCACCTTGGCGCCCCGCTCGATGTGCAGCGACTTCAGAACGCCGGCCGATGGCGAAGGCACGTCCATCGTGGCCTTTTCGGTTTCGAGCGTGGCGATCGGCGTATCCACCTCGAGCGCATCACCCGGCTTGACGAGTAAGTCGATGACCGCGACATCCTTGAAAGAGCCGAGATCCGGAACGCGTATTTCTTTGAGTGCCATGATCTTTGAGTCCGTCAGCTGACGAGCGGATCAGGTTTTGCCGGGTCGATACCGAGCGAGGTGATCGCTCGCTCGACTACGTCGATTGAGATTTGACCTTCGTCGGCCAATGCACGCAGCGTCGCCAAGATGATGAAACGATGATCGACCTCGAAGTGGTGACGCAGCGCCTCTCGCGCATCGGAGCGGCCAAACCCGTCGGTCCCGAGCACGACGTAGCGCCCCGGCACCCATTGCCGGATTTGATCGGGGACATTGCGCACGTAGTCGCTCGCCGCGATGAACGGACCTTTGAACGACGACAACGTGGACGCCACGTAGGGCACCCGAGGCGTCTCACCGGGGTGCAGGAGATTCCAGCGCTCGCACTCGAGCGCGTCACGTCGTAACTCGTTCCAGCTCGGCGCAGACAGCACATCGCTCTCGATGCCGTAGTCGGCGGCCAACTTCTCGGCCGCCTTGATGACCTCGCGCAGGATGGTTCCCGAACCGAGCAAGGTGGTCTTCGCTTTTGCCTTGCCCTTCGGTTTAACGGTAGAGAATGGGTAGAGCCCTTTGAGAATGCCCTGCTCTGCGCCTTGCGGCATAGCCGGCATGACGTAGTTCTCGTTCATCACCGTGACGTAATAGAACACCGGCTCGCCTTCGGCATACATGCGGCGCATACCATCTTGGATGATTACCGCCACTTCGTAGGCGAAAGTCGGATCATACGATCGGCAATTGGGCACCGTAGTGGCGAGCAACTGGCTATGACCGTCCTGGTGTTGCAAGCCTTCGCCGGCGAGCGTGGTGCGACCGGCCGTCGCGCCGAGCAGAAAGCCTCTCGTCTGCATGTCTCCAGCGGCCCAGATGAAATCACCGACGCGCTGAAAACCGAACATCGAGTAAAAGATGTAAAACGGCACCATGTTGATGCCGTGGTTCGTGTAGGCCGTGCCCGCGGCCATCCAGGAGCACATGGCTCCGGCCTCGTTGATGCCCTCTTCGAGGATCTGTCCTTTCTTATCCTCGCGGTACGACATCAACTGATCGGCATCTTGAGGGGTGTAGAGCTGCCCCACCGACGAGTAGATACCCACCTGCCGGAACAAACCCTCCATACCGAAAGTACGGGCTTCATCGGGAACGATCGGGACGATGTGCTTGCCGATTTGTTTATCTTTGAGGAGCGTGGTCAGCAGGCGAACGAAGGCCATGGTTGTCGAGATCTCGCGATCTTCGCTGCTCTCGAGCAAGGGCTTGAAGGCTTCGAGCGGCGGCACGACGAGCGGCGCAGCCGTGCGTCGACGAGCCGGTAAATAGCCCCCGAGCGAGGCACGACGTGAGCGCATGTAACGCATCTCTTCGCTGTCTTCTTCCGGCTTGCAGAACGGCAGACGCGCGATTTCATCGTCCGAAACCGGAATGTTGAACCGATCACGAAAATCGCGCAGATCTTCGTCTGAGAGTTTTTTCTGCTGGTGACTGACCATCTGGCCTTCACCGGCTTTACCCATACCGAAACCTTTGACGGTCTTGGCGAGAATCACGGTGGGCTGACCTTTGTGCTGCATGGCAGCGGCATAGGCTGCAAATACCTTACGCGGATCATGGCCACCGCGATTGAGGCGCCAGATCTCCTCGTCCGACATGTTGGCGACCATCGCCTTCAGCTCGGGATATTTGCCAAAGAAATTGTCGCGAGTGTAGGCACCGCCCTTCGCCTTGAAGTTTTGGTATTCGCCGTCGACACACTCTTCCATCACTCGCCGCAACAAACCGAGGTTGTCCTTGGCGAGCAGCGGATCCCAACGCGAGCCCCAGAGCACCTTGATGACATTCCAGCCGGCTCCGAGGAAGGCCGCTTCGAGCTCCTGGATGATCTTTCCATTACCGCGAACCGGCCCATCGAGGCGCTGCAGATTGCAATTGATGACGAAAACGAGATTGTCGAGCTTCTCGCGCACGGGCATGGTGAGCGCGCCCATCGACTCGGGCTCATCCATCTCGCCGTCGCCAAGGAAGGCCCAGATCTTTCGATCGGAGGGCGCCACAAGACCGCGATGTTCGAGATAACGCTGGAACCGCGCCTGGAAAATCGCCTGCATCGGACCGAGCCCCATCGACACGGTCGGGAACTGCCAGAAGTCCGGCATGAGCCACGGATGCGGATACGACGACAGACCATCGCCGGCGACTTCCTGACGGAAGTGGCGCAATTGATCCTCAGTCAAACGACCTTCGAGGTAGGCACGCGAATAGATACCGGGTGACGCATGCCCCTGAACGAACACCATATCTCCCGGATGCTCGGCGGTCGGCGCGCGCCAGAAGTGATTGAAGCCGACCTCGTAGAGCGTGGCGGCTGATGCGTAGGTCGAGATGTGACCGCCGTACTCCGAAGAAATACGATTCGCCTGAACGACCATTGCCATGGCATTCCAGCGAATGTACGCCTCGATGCGTCGCTCGAGTTCACGACTGCCCGGATATTCCGGCTGCTGCCCCGTCGAGATGGTGTTGAGGTACGCGGTGTTCGGCTTGAACGGCAAATAAGCACCAGATCGACGCGTGTAGTCGATGAGACGCTCGAGCAAAAAATGGGCGCGCTCTGGGCCATGCGCCTTGAGTACGGAGTCGATGGACTCCAGCCACTCCCGGGTTTCCCCCGGATCGATATCGGCCCTCGGACTTTCGGACATACCCCCGTCCTGCTTTCCGTGCTTGTGAAAAACCGTATGTTAACTTGTTGGAGCCGTCTCGGGGGAGCGGCACGCGTGTGCTAGCATCCCCGCCCCCATGACCGTGGAACTCACCCTGCGTCGCCCCGACGATTGGCACGTGCACTTGCGCGATGGCGAAGCACTCATGTCGGTGCTTCCCCATACGGCGAAACAGTTCGCTCGCGCCATCGTCATGCCCAACTTGAAGCCCCCCGTCACGACGGTGGCACTTGCGGGCGCCTACCGCGACCGCATTCGCGCAGCCCGCCCGCCGGGCAGCGATTTCGAGCCTTTGATGACTCTCTACCTCTTCGACAAGATGCCGGTCGAAGAAATCGATCGCGCGAAGGCCGCCGGCTTCATCGCAGGATGCAAACTGTATCCAGCTGGGGCGACCACGCACTCCGATGCCGGTGTCACCGACATCCGTCATATCGATGCCGTTCTCGCTCGAATGGCCGAACTCGGTGTCGTCCTACAAGTACATGGCGAAGTCACGCACGAGCACGTCGATATTTTTGACCGCGAACAGCGCTTCATCGATGACGTACTCGCCCCGCTCGTCGAACGACACCCCACGCTCAAAGTGGTGTTCGAGCACATCACGACCCGTGCAGCCGTCGATTTCGTCGTCGGTGCGCGAGCGGGTGTCGCGGCCACCATTACGCCGCAGCACCTGCTTTTCAATCGAAACGAAATCTTCCGTGGCGGTATCCGACCCCACTTTTATTGCTTACCGGTGCTCAAGACCGAACCAGATCGACGGTCATTGATCGAGGCGGCAACGGGTGGAAACCCGCGGTTTTTTCTGGGCACTGACAGTGCGCCGCACGCACGCGGCGCCAAAGAATCTTCTTGTGGCTGTGCGGGCATGTACTCGGCTCACGCCGCTCTCGAACTTTATGCCGAAGCCTTCGAGGAGGCCGGCGCACTCGACAAACTCGAGGGCTTCGCCTCGCTCTTCGGCCCCGATTTTTACGACATGCCGCGTAACCCCGGCACGATCACGCTGCGTCGCGAGGAGTGGTCGGTACCCAGCGCTTTTGCATTCGGCAGCGATGTCGTGGTCCCGATGCGCGCCAACGAAAAAATTCGCTGGCGGATGATCTCGACGTGAGCACGCCCGTTCCGAGCCTCGCTCGCCGATTCCGCGGCTTTCTTCCTGTCGTCATCGATGTCGAAACCGGCGGGCTCAACGCGTCGAAAGATGCCTTGCTCGAAATCGCCGCAGTGCTGATTGAAATTACGCCAGAGGGTTTGCTGACCCGTGGCGAGACGCACTGCTTTCACGTCAAACCTTTCGAGGGCTCAAATATCGAGCCCGCCTCGCTCGCCGTGACGGGCATCGACCCCTTTCATCCTTTGCGACCGGCCATCGACGAAAAAGACGCGTTGACGCGAATCTTCAAAGAGGTGCGAGAAGCCGTGCGTCGTCACGGTTGTAAACGCGCCATTCTCGTCGGCCACAATGCTTCGTTCGACTTAGGCTTTCTGAACGCCGCCGTCGCACGCACGGAAATCAAGCGCAATCCATTTCATCCTTTCTCGAGTTTCGACACGGTATCACTGGCCGGGGCTGCATTAGGTCAAACGGTGCTCGCTAAAGCCACGCTCGCGATCGGACTCGAATGGGATTCTTCCGCCGCGCACGCTGCGGCCTACGATGCCGAACGCACCGCAGATATCTTTTGCAAGGTGTGCAATGACTGCCAGCCGAGTTTTTTGGCAGCGGAACAGCGCGCCCGGGCGATGGGATGGCTCGAAGAGTCGAACGGCGACAGCGGCCCCACCTCGCCCGTCGCCGAAGAAAACAACCCCTAACAGCTACGCGAGTGCGCCAGCCTCGCCGAGCAGGGTTTTGAGTTCGCCGTTGTGATACATCTCAAGTGCGATGTCACATCCGCCGATCAACTCGCCTTTTACGTACAGCTGCGGGTAGGTCGGCCAATTGGAGTAGCGCTTGAGCGCCTCGCGCAGCTCGGGGTCTTCGAAAATATTGACATGATGAAACTTGGCGCCGCACGCACGCAGCGCGCCGACCGTCTGTGCGGAGAACCCGCACTGCGGAAAGTCGGGCGTCCCCTTCATGAAGATCACGACGGGAGCCGTCGCCAATTGAGCCTTGATTCGTTCGGTGACATCCATTGCGGTCAATCTCCTGAAATCTTGTGCTGCGGCTGCCTCGCCACACGTCTCTGCTCGAGTTCTCGAAGCAGATCCCATTGCTGCTCGGCCGTCATGCGGATCCAACCGGCAATCTCATCGCGCGTACGCAGACAGCCGGCGCAGCGACCTGAGTGGTCGAGCGCACAAACACTGATGCACGGCGACATCGGCCGCGCACGCCGGGCTTCTGAGCCAGCATCCGCCATAAATCCCGTCCTTGGGTTGCCCGAGCAGGGCTAATGATTTGAATTATGGGGGTTCGTCCCCTATTCTTCAAACCCGTTCGATCCTTCACCTGTTGGAGCTTCAATACCAATGAAAAACCCACTCGACAGTGTCGGCGCAACCGTCACACTCGGCGTACTCTTCGCCATCATCGTGATGGTTCTGCCCGCAACACCGGGCGGCGAGTTCAATAACCTCGGACTCGGTCGCTGGCTGCACATCGTCACCGGAATTTTCTGGATCGGCCTGCTCTATTACTTCAACGTTGCACAAATCCCGGCGCTCGCGGCGGCCAATGCCGACCAAGGTGGTCCGGGCGGGGCAGGCATCGTCAAGTACGTCGCGCCGCGCGCGTTGCTCTGGTTCCGCTGGATGGCGCTCGCCACGTGGTTGACCGGCGCCTGGTTGCTCGGCGCTCGCTTTATGGATGCCTTCACGCTTCAAGAAGGCAGCGTCGTGATCGGTATCGGCGTGTGGCTCGGCACCATCATGCTGTTCAACGTTTGGGCGCTGATTTGGCCGAATCAGAAAAAGGTCATCGGCGTTGTTCAAGCAACCGACGAAGAGAAAGCAAAGGCTCGCCGTACGGCGACGCTCACGTCTCGAGTCAACTTCCTGCTGTCCTTCCCGATGCTGCTTTGCATGGGCGGGTCAGCTCACGGTCTGCCGTTTTAAATCACAACGGCTCGGGCGTGGGGTAGCGGATGACCTTGCGAGGGTCGCCGCGCTCCACGCACTCCCGTGACGGCTGACCACTGACGAGATACCAGCGGTCATCGCTACTCTGGCCCACCAATCGTCGAGGGCTGCGACTAAAACATCGTTCGATGAAATGCTCCGGCACGAGCAACACGCGTTGCTCGCTGCCTGAGAGCCATCGCGCCGCATCGAACGCCTCGGCATCGCCCTCACGCCAGCGCGCATGTCCGAAGTTCACGGTATCGCGGTCGAGATAAAGCAAGAATTGCTCTTTGTACGCGAGCAATCCGAGTTCTCGATCTTTCGGGACCGCAGCGCTGACCTGTCGAATGAAGTCGGACGCCGAGCGCTCGCCGTTGATTTGCGGTGCGACGCCGAATCCCCATGTGAGCGTGAGACACGCAAGCACCGATGGCCAAGCCAGAATAGGTTTGAATTTAAAGGTGGCGATCCAAGCCCCACTCGCCAAGACAGCGAAGGCATAAACCGGTGTAAGTGAGCGCAGTTCCGAGTCAGCGAACACGTCGACGATTCGGGGCACGGCAAGCCAAGAGCCGAGCGCGAGCACGACGCCCGGAACGACGAGCAACAACGCCAACACCCAGGACAGCCGCTGCACCCCTCGGCGTGCGAACAATGCGGACAGATGCGGCGCCGCGGCGATCGCAAGCGCCGGCAAGGCGGGCAGCACGTAGACACCCCTCTTCCCCGTGCTGATGCTGAAGAACGTCACGACGAAGATCGTCCACAGCAACGGCAGCCAGACTGCCGCGCGACCCTCACGCCAATCCTCGCGCCACCGAGGCACGAGCCAAAACAGCAACGCGCTGAGCGGCAGCCACAACACGGGAATCACTTCGACGAGGTAGTAGTACCAGGGTCGGATGTGATGCCAAGCCTGGGTGTAACGGGTCACGGTCTGTTGAAACAAAATCTCGTCGCGATACGCCGCCAACTCTGCAGTGCCTTCACTCGCGACATGCCAGAGCATGGGAACCAACCACAACAGTATCGTTGCGACGAATACCGTCAGAACCGCGAACACTGATCTCAGGCGAAGCTTTTGCAAATTCGTACGTCCTGCAAGCCACGCCGCAAGCGGAAGTAGAACGAGCGCGAGAACACCTACCGCCTTGTCGATCACGCCCAGCCCGGCACCGAACGCGCCAAGCATCGCCACCCAAATCGGTGCGCCCTGCAACGCATGCCGCATCAAGCCCCAAAGCGCTAACGTGCAGAAAAAAATCAGCGTTGCATCGATTTGCGCGCCGCGGGTGGTCATCACGAAATGAATGCAAGACACCAGCGTCAGAGCGGCGAGCCGCCCGGCCTCGCGCCCGTGGAGGCGGCGCACAAGGTCAAAGACCAACAGCAAGGTGCCCAGCGAGGCGAGCATCGAGGGCAGCAGGAACCCGAGCCTTAAAGAATCAGTGAGCAGGAAGCCGACGCCCATCAGCCAAAAATGCAGCGGTGGCTTGTCCTGATAAAGATCGCCACCCGCATGCGGGATCAGCCAGTTGCCGCTGCGCAACATGTCGAGCGCAACGCCCGCGAATCGCGGTTCATCTGCAGGCCAAGGATCTCGAAGACCGTAACCGGCGAGGATCAGCAGTGCGAACCATGCACCGATCCAGGCGAGATCGGCGAGTGTCTCGCGATCGAATCGAGTCACGCGTCGGCCCGTTGGCGGCCCGAGCGAATCAAGTAAAGATTACGGATATAGACCACGAGACCCAACCCCTGCCCCGCAATAAACACCGGGTCTTGTTTGTGGATCGCATAGGCGAGCAACGTGACGCCGCCCGCGAGACTGAAGTACCAGAAGGCCTTCGGAATGATGCTGCGCTTGAGTCGTTCGCTCGCAATCCATTGCAAAATGAATCGCATCGAGAACAGCGCTTGGCCGATGAAGCCGATGATGATCCAGACCAGGGTTTCGGAGCTTTGCATGTCTATCCTCGAAAGTAATCGCTAGTCCTCGGTCACCCGAAGTCCGGGCTTCGCCCGACGGCGTAGCCACATCACACCAAAAATATCGACGATACCCACCCAGAGCCGATCGAAGAGCCCATATTTCGAAGCGCCTCGCTCGCGCGGCCGATGGGCCACCGGCACGGACACGACCCGAGCGCCCGCACGAAGGAAAAGCGCCGGTAGAAAGCGATGCATGTGATCGAATCGGGGCAGGTCCATGAAGACTTCACGGCGCATCACCTTGATGCCGCAGCCCGTATCGGGCGTGCCGTCACCGAGCAGCCGACCGCGCACCCCGTTGGCGACTCGAGACTGGACGTGACGCAGCCACGTATCGCGACGCTGAACACGGTTGCCCATGACGAGTTCTGCCGAATGCCGAGCCTCGTAAAGCGTGGGAATATCGGCCGGGTCGTTCTGGCCGTCGCCATCTAGCGTGGCGATCCATTCGGCTCGCGCATGGCGAACGCCCGAGCACACGGCAGCGCTTTGGCCGCTACGGAACGAGTGACTCAGCAAACGCACCTGAGGAATGTCCTTGCGCAGCGCCCGAACCGCAGCAGCAGTGTCATCGGTACTCCCGTCATCGACAAAGATGATTTCGAATTCGCGATCGGAGAGCGCCGTCACGATTTCGCGGGCGAGCGGCCCAACATTGTCGACTTCATTGCAGACGGGAATCACGACCGAAATATCCATGGGGCGATTCTCGTTCAAGTTCGCTTGAGCCGCCAGCGCTTATGCGACCACGGCCAATCGGGAGGACTTTCGTGTATCTGCCGCTCCACACGTCGAGCGAAACGCTCCGTGAGTTCGCCTGGGGCCAAGGCTTCGTTCTTGTCACGCATCAACTCGAAGCTCGCCTCGTATCGACCGCGAGCGGTACGACGGATCGTCGCGAAAAACACGGGGTAGTCGAGACTGCTCGCGATCACGTCGCCGCCCATAAAGAATGCGGTGTCGCGATTGAGGAAGGTCGTCCAATGGCGGCGATCGCTTGCAACGGGCTCTTGATCGGCTGCCAAGGCGATGAGTCGGGGCACGCTTCGACGCGCGATGATGTCGCGCATCATACGGTCGGCCGGGACCATACGCGCACCGAAGCGACTGCGCAGCGCCAACATCTCTCGATCCGCCCAACCATTCTTGAGCGGCTTGTAGGCGGTATCGACCGGGAAGCCGAGACGCTTCGACATCGCGAGTAGCAACCACTCCCAATTGCACTGATGCCCGGCCAGCAGCACGGCAGGCGTCCCAGATGCGATTTTTTCTCGAACGATGTGGAAATTGGTGAAGCGCATTCGATCGTCAAACTCGCCCTCGTCCATCGAGGCAGATTTGACGATCTCGACCATCACGTCGCCGTAACTTCGATAGAACTCGTGACGGATCGATTCGATGTCCTTCGGCGCCTTCTCAGGAAACGCCTTGGCGAGACTGTCGCGGATGACCGCAGGCTTGTAGGGAAACACATACCACGCCAAAAACGCGAACATTCGCGACAGTCCGTGAAGCACGCCGAGGGGCAAGGCGGCGAGCGCCCTCACCCACCAGGAGGGTCGAGGGGCGGATTCATCAGTGCGAGACATGCGAAGGCGATGTTACGCGGCGTACAATCAGCGCTCAATGCAGTCGGCCGCAACGATCCAGAAAAACCCCTCTTGAGCACCCTTCATCTCATCCGGCACGGACAAGCCTCTTTTGGCGCCGACGACTACGACCGCCTCTCGAGCCTAGGGGAGCAGCAAGTCCGTCATCTCCGCGATCACTACGCCCGCACCGGACAACAACTCGATTTGATCTACAGCGGCAGGTTGAAAAGACAGCGCGCGACGGCCGCGATCCTTGCTGCGCCATCGATCGACGACGTACAAGACCACTCCGCTTTTGACGAATACGACGCGCATACTCTGTTCAAAGTTCATGCCGAACTCACCGGCATACCGTTGAGCGCCTTACGAGGATCGGGCCCACCCGATGCTCGGGCCTTCCAACGACGTCTTGAGGAGGTCGGTCGTCAATGGGTTGCCGGCGCACTCGATCGACCCGGCATCGAGCGATGGCCTGAGTTTCGATCGCGCGTCGCAAACGGCCTCGAGCACGTCATGCGTGAGGCGGGACGCTCGAAAGATGTGGCGATTTGTACGTCGGCCGGGACGATCGGTGCTGCCGTGGGTCACGTTCTCGGACTTGACGACGATGCATCGCTACGTCTGTCGTGGACGGTGTTCAATTCTTCGATCACCCGTATCCGCTTCGATGGCACTCGCTGCAGCCTCGAGGTCTTTAATGCAGTACCTCATCTCGAGGCACAGGCCGATCCGAGGGGCCTGATAACGTTCCGGTAGTGACGTTTCGTCGCATCAGCCAGACGAAAGGCAACAAAATCGCGGGCATCAAAGCGAGTAGCACATACTGATTCGAGTACGCGATTACGAGAGCCTCTCGATGGGCCATCTGCAAAATCCAGGCGAAGGAACTTAAATCGTCGGCGGCGGGCACGTGCGCAATCTCGCGTAGTCGATCGAAGTTTGCGCCGGCATCGGTTGAGATTCCGCGAACGAGCATCGCGACACCGAGGCTACTGCCAAGATTTCGCGAGAGCACCATCAGCGCCGCCCCTTCGGTTCGATACTCGGCAGGCAAGGTAATGAACGTCAGCGTGTTGAGGGGCACGAAGATCAATCCGAGGCCCATGCCTTGCAATAACAGCCATCCTGTCAACACGTCAGCCGGCACGTCGGCAGGCAGCCACGCAAAGGCCAGTAAGCCCATCGTATTCATCACGCATCCGAAAGCGAACGCGGCTCGTAAATCGATCGAAGAGCCCACTCGACTCAAGACGAGCATCGAAAGAATGAGCCCTATACCGCGCGGCGCCATCAGCACTCCAGCGCTCGCCACGGTGTACCCCTGCACCTCCTGAAGGAACTGCGGCAGTAACACCATCGACCCCATGAAAGGCCACCCGACTAAAACCGACATCGCAACGCCGAGCACCAGATTTCGATCGCGTCGCAATCCGCCCGCAAAGAGCGGGCGCTCGGTCGACATCGAGTGAACGACGAACATGTAGCCCGCGATCAGGCCGATACTCACTTCGAGCACGATCTCCGGCGAATCGAACCAATCGAGTTGCTGACCTCGATCGATCGCCAATTGCAGCATCAGTACGCAGACGACGAGCAGCGAGTACCCCAAGCGATCAAATTTCCGTGGTGCCTCACTCGGAGCACCACGCAATGTTGCGAGCATTCCCATCAGAGACAGCATGACCACCGGCATGTTGATATAGAACACCGCACGCCAGCCAAAGTTGTCCGTTAACCAACCCCCGAGCCACGGCCCGATCACCGGGCCGACCATCACTCCCATGCCGAAGAGCGCAAAAACTTTGGAGAGCTGATTAGGCGGATAAACGCCCTGCATCGCGGTCTGACTGAGCGGCAAGAGCGCGGCACCGCAGAGCCCCTGAAGAAATCGCGCGACGACCAGTGTCTCGATATTGGGCGCAAGACCACACAGGACCGATGACACTCCGAACCCTGCGACGGAGAGAATAAAACTTCGGCGTAAGCCGAGACGCGCCTCGACGGCACCGAGTGCAGGCAGTGCGATAGCGCTCGCAATCAGGTAAGCCGTGAGTACCCAGGCCACTTGTTCACGTGTTGCGGATAAGCTCCCCTGAATCACAGGAAGCGCCACATTAGCGACGGTCGTGTCGATGGCGTAGAGCAGCACCGCGAGCACGGTGCTCAGCGACAGGAGCGTGCGATTCGGCGTCATCGCTCGCTCAGCGACGGCCGAGCAGTCGACTAATGCGGTTGCCGGACTGCGGATCGACGACGACGACGGCGCTGGTACCCGCCCGTAACGGCAAGTTAGAAGGCCCCGAGTCGATGGCGATACGCACCGGGACGCGCTGGACGACTTTCACCCAATTTCCCGAGGCGTTTTGAGGCGGCAGCACTGCGAACTCCGCACCACTCGCCGGAGATATGGTCTCGACGTGCCCTCGCCATTCGACGCCGGGATAACTGTCGACGGAAATAGCGACCGGTTGTCCGTTGCGGAGCAGGCCGAGCTGAGTTTCTTTGAAGTTCGCTTCCACCCAAAGATCGTCTGAACGAACCAGCGTGAAGAGACTCGTTCCGCGACGGGCCATCACACCGCGTTTGGGCAGCTTGACCACCCGCCCCGCCTCGGGCGCAACGACCGTCGCGCGCGCCAGTCGAAGCGTCGCCGCATCGAGATCGGCCTTCGCTTCGACCACATGTGGATGCGCATCGAGCTGTCCATCGAGGGCAGGCCCGAGACGAACGCGAAGTTCGGCGATACCTTGATCGATCACTTGCAGCCGGCCCTTCGCCTGCAACGCCTGATGCTCTGCGGCATCGAAGCGCTCGGCCGGCACCATGCGTGCCGCCACCAACTCGCGCTGCCGAGCCAACTCACGAGTCGTATAACGAAGTTGCTCGTCTGCCAGAGCTCGCTCGTCACGCCGCTGGTCGAGCTGACGACGCGCGGCGATCAACTCCTCTCGTACCGCCTCGAGCCGCGCCGACGCTCGCCGAACGTCGATCTCGGCACTTTGGGGATCGAGCTTGACGATGATCTGACCGCGCTCCACGCGAGAATTTTCGGCAGCGAGCACCTCGGTGACCTGCGCCTCGATCTCTGGATGAATAGGCACGAGATCGGCCTTGACATAGGCGTTGTCGGTTTCGACGTATCGACCACCGGTCGCCCAGACCAATGAGCCGACGATCAACGCAACGATTGGAACACCCCAGAGCAGCACCGCTCGCATACCCCGGCCGGTTGTCTTGCCGTTGAGTGTCTCGTTCATCGTCGCGCATCCTCACCGAAGGCCTGCATTCCCGCCGATAACCGCATCAGCGAGCTGGAAAGCTCGCGTCGCTCCGCAGCAGTCATACCCGCACAGGCTTCGCGGGTGATGTCGTCGAGCACGCTCCAAATACGCTCGACCTTGTTTTCGCCGGGCTTGGTCAGAAAAAGTTTGAGCGCCCGCCGATCGTCAGAGTCGACTTCACGCCTGAGAAGCTTGCGTTCCTCGAGCTCATCGACGACGCGCAAGACGGACATCGACTGAACTTCCAAAGCGGCTGCCAGAGCCTTGAGGCTCGCACCTGGACGAAACGAGAGGAAAGCGAGGCACCGCGCCTGCGCCGGGGTGAGCTCGTAGCGAGCCACTCTTCGACCGAACTCGAGCCGCAGCCTTTTGGCGACGTCGTGGATCAGGAACGCCAGATGTTCGCGGGGATTGTCCTTGGACATCCCGACAGTCTATACGAAGCCAGGCTGATAGAAAGCCTTGCTTATTAAATTATCGTGATTGCGCGGCCTTATATAGGCTTCCGGTACGGGTGGCCAAGAACGCCTCGAGCGAAATATCCTCCTGCTTGAGGAACCCCCTCTCGGCCAGACTGCCGTTTCGAACCATCTCGATGACCGCGACGACGGACGCCGAGGTCGTCCACGCAATGGCCGTACGAGAGCGGCCGGCGATTTCAATCGGGTAGTAGCTGCGCACGAATTCTTTACGCTGTAGCCGTCCTTCGCTCCACCCCTCAGCCGACGCATGTACGTATACGACATCGGCATCGACGGGTGGCTTTGCGTTGGCGAGGATCTGCCCCGCAAGCTCGCGCTTTTCACGCATGAGGAGCTCATGGAAAAAGAAATTCATGAGCTGAACGTGGCCGGGATAACGCATCGTTTTGTAGTCGAGATTTTCGACGCGTCCCGCGAACGTCTCGCACATGGTGCCGAGACCGCCCGAGGTGGTGAATGCCTCAAGCTGAACGCCATCGATGTAGACGGTTTCGATCCACTCCATCGCCGACACCATCTTCCGAACGCCCTCTTCGATGACCTCACAATCATTGAGGTACTCGTTGACGACGCCCTCGGGCGACCAGTTGAACGCGTAGCCGAGCAATCCGGTGGGGTTTTGCGGTAACGCGCCGACCCGAAGCCGAATCGAACGTACACGCTCGAAACCCGCCGCAAGATTCGCACCGACGATGCCGATAAAGCCTGGCGCGAGACCACATTGGGGCGCCATCAGACCTCGACTCGTGGCCGAGAGCTCGCGGATGTGGTTCGTGGTGGGTACGTCTTCCGTGAGATCGAAATAATGGATACCGAGCTCGTGAGCGATGGAGGACACCCCTTTATTGAGGGCATAGGGCAAACACGACAACACCGCCTGTTGATCCGAGAGAGCCCGACGCAGCGCCGACGGGTCGGCCACATCGATGCTCTGAACCAAGAACTCTTTGCCTGAGATCGCACGTGCATCGATGGCGGTAACCTTGAAACCCGCGCCATGCAACAACTCGGCGGCGAGATGCCCGACCTTGCCGAGACCTAGCACTGCGATATTTTCGAATCTCATGATTCAGATCTCGAAGCTGACGCCCTGAGCGAGCGGAAGTTTGTCCGAATAGTTGACCGTCGCCGTCTGACGACGCATGTAGCCACGCCAGGCATCGGAGCCGCTTTCGCGCCCGCCCCCCGTTTCTTTTTCACCGCCGAATGCGCCGCCGATCTCGGCGCCCGAAGGGCCGATATTGACGTTAGCGATGCCGCAATCGGAACCAGCCGCCGAAAGGAAGGACTCGGCCTCTCGCAAGTCACGCGTGAAGATGCATGACGACAAGCCCTGAGGAACATCGTTTTGCATTGCAATGGCTTCCGCTAGCGTGTCGTATCCGAGTACATAAAGAATGGGCGCAAAGGTTTCTTCTCGGACCGTTGCAGTTTGTTTGGGCATTTCGATGATAGCGGGCTGAACATAGTGACCGCCCATCGGCACACCCTGACTGCGCCGACCACCGCCGAACACCACCCCGCCCTCTGCGCGCGCCGTATCGATGACTCGCTGCATACGCGAGACAGCCTCCTCGTCAATCAGCGGACCGACGAGTACGCCCGCCTCACGCGGATCACCGATCGACAAGCTGCTGTAGGCTTTTTTGAGTCGCTCGAGTAGCTCAGTGCGGCGACTTTGATGAACGATGAGTCGACGCAGTGTCGTGCAGCGTTGTCCCGAGGTGCCCAAGGCCGAGAACACAATCGCACGCACTGCCAGATCGAGATCGGCCGTTGGGCTGACGATCATGGCACTGTTACCGCCGAGCTCAAGAATAGTTCGACCAAAGCGCGATGCGACGCGGGGACCGACGATGCGACCCATGCGCGTCGAGCCCGTGGCAGAAACGATCGGCACATCTCGTGAATCAACCAACGCCTCGCCGATCGCCGCGCCACCGATGACACATTGCACGAGACCTTCCGGCGCATCGGTGCCGAAGCGCTTGAGCGCGCGCTCGACGATACGCATTGTCGCAAGTGCCGTGAGCGGTGTTTTTTCCGAGGGCTTCCAAATAACCGGATCGCCGCAGACGAGCGCGAGCGCGGCGTTCCAGCACCATACCGCCACGGGGAAGTTGAATGCAGAAATCACGGCGCAAGGCCCCATCGGGTGCCAAGTCTCCATCATTCGATGACCCGGGCGCTCCGACGCGATGGTGAGGCCGTAAAGCTGACGGGAGAGACCCACGGCGAAATCACAGATGTCGATCATCTCTTGAACTTCGCCAAGACCCTCCGAGGCGATCTTGCCCATCTCGGCAGTCACGAGCGCCGCGAGGGAATCTTTGTCGCGGCGAAGCTCTTCACCGAGCAAACGGATGAACTCGCCTCGCCGAGGAGCCGGCACGACGCGCCAGGCCTCAAAGGCCGACTTCGATCGTTCGATGACCGCCGGAATATCTTCGAGCGGCGTGATCGCTGCGCGACCGAGCTCGCGTCCATCGATCGGTGAGCGAATGACGAGTTCCTGATTGGGCGCAGACATCTTGGGCCTCCTGAGGGCCGCGAGGATTACTCAGTCTCCCCGATTCCACAAGAGCCGATAGGCGCCGTCGGGGTCATACATTCGGGCCTGTCGTTCCGGGTCGAAACGCCGCCCCTCTCGCGGGTCGGTTCCGCGCCCCGCGAGGTAAAGCCAATTCCCCTGATTGCTATAAGGATCGTAATCGACGAGTTGCGACTCGAACCACGCCGCGCCGGCTCGGTAATCACAGCGCAAATCATTGATGAGCCAACTGGCGACGTTTTGCCTGAGACGATTGGACAAGTATCCCGTCGCCGAAAGCTCTCGTAGACCGGCATCGTTTAGAGGCTCACCACTTCGCCCCGTGCGCCAGGCCTCGAAGCGATCCACATCGTGGGACGGAAGTGGTTCGCGAGTGAGTCCCGCCGCTCGATAGAGGCGCACCCCGTGCTGCAGGTGCAGAAACCTGAAGTAGTCTCGCCACAAGAGCTCGAACCATATCCAGTACGTGCTCTCATTCGCGCCCTGCGTCGACTCGTGAGATTTCAAGACGCCATACAAGGTTCGCGGTGAGAGCGCTCCGGTTGCGAGCCACGGCGAGAACTTGGTCGAGTAGTCGACACCGATTAGGCCGTTCCGAGTCTGCTTGTAACGCTGCGGCAGAGATCCGGCGAAATAGCGCTCAACATGCGAGAGCGCCGCGGACTCACCACCCCGAAAATCACGATGCGCGTACGGAAACGACGAGCGATCGTCGTCGGCTGCGGCAATGGCGCCAAATACCTGATCGATCGACGAGGTATCTCTCAAGGATGGCGTTGGCAACGTTGAAACAGGGTCCGGCAATTCTGCCGGTACCGCCTCGGGCGAACGCGGTTGCACACCCTCGGCCTCGATGTGTTTGCGAAACGCAGTAAAGACCTGAGGAAGCGCCGTGATATCGAAGGGAAGATCATCGGGATCAAGCAAACTTGATTGCCAGACCGTTTCGATTTCGACTCCCGCAGCACGAATGTCGGCCACATCGCGCTCTTCCTCAGGCACTGCGATGTGCTCGCACACGATTCGCGTCGCATTGACCGACTTTGCGAGCTGAGGCAACGCGTCGACCGCTCGAGCATGGACGATCCAGAGTCGCTGACCGAATCGATCGAGCGATGCATCGAGATCCCGAAGGGTATCCGCCAAAAAAATGCGTCGATGCCGATCCATGCGAGGAAATCCCCAACGCGTCGTCGCGTCGTGGCGCGGATCATGGACATACACGCAGAGCAGCCGATCGGCCTGCTCGACTGCGCGTTTGAGCACTCGGTTGTCGTGTACCCGCAGATCGTTACGAAACCAAACGATAACGGTAGTCATTTTTTGACCACCCTCGGCTTCCCGTCACGACGACAGCGCTCGGAGCAGTACTTCACGCTGTCCCAGTTTTTTGCCCAGGACTTTCGCCAGGTCATCGGACGACCGCAAACGGCGCAAGCCTTGGAAGGCAAAGACTGCTTGTTGCCGCGGAACCCGCCGCGCTCGGGGCTCATCGGCGGCGCGCAGCCGCCAGCACTCGCTCGGCCTGCAAAACATGCGGACGATCGACGAGCTTGCCGTCGACCCGAAGTGCACCCGCATCGGGAGATTTCGAAAACGCGGCGAGCACTGCCTCGGCATGAGCGATTTCGTCGGCGCTAGGCGTGAAGGCGGCATGCAACGCGGCGATCTGCGCAGGATGAATCGCAAGCTTCGCCGTATAGCCACTGCGGCGTGACGCGCGGGCACGCTGCTCGACAGCGGCGATATCTTTGATCTCGGTATCGACGGTATCGATCGCGCTGACGCCCGCTGCAGTGGCCGTAACGAGGCAACCTGCGCTCGCCATCTGGTACGGCATTTCGTATCGACCCGCCTCGTCACGACTCGCCGCCGCACCGAGCTCAGCGGCGAGGTCTTCGGCGCCCCAGGTCATTCCGACGACCCGTGCGGGCGTGGGAACGAACGACGCGAGCTGCAGCATCGCTCCGGCGGTCTCGGTGATCATCGGAATGAGCGGGATACTCCCCACTTCAAGGCCATGGGTCGCCTCC
Source organism: Steroidobacteraceae bacterium (assembly GCA_017853175.1). Lineage (GTDB taxonomy): Bacteria > Pseudomonadota > Gammaproteobacteria > Steroidobacterales > Steroidobacteraceae > UBA964. Next base: position 25,384 of record JAFMKA010000015.1, read on the forward strand.
AAGGCCTCGAGCCAATGATCGAGACGCGAAACGTCGTGCCCGTTGCGGGCCTTGGGCAACACGACTCCGTCCGGCTTGGCCGACACGACGCTCGAGAGATCGGCGAGCGCGTCCGCGGAGTCGACCGGATTGATGCGCACCCAAAGGGGCACCGGCCGGGCGGAACGACGCAAATGCGTTGCGATGACCTCACGAGCCCTCGGCCGCTGCGGCGCGGCGACGGCGTCTTCGAGGTCGAGAATGACGGCATCCGCCCCACTCGCCTCGGCTTTCTCGAACCGCTCGGGTCGGTCCCCGGGAACGAACAGCATCGACCGCATGCCACACCCTCACCACAACGCCTTTCGAACGGCTGCCATGATAACCCGTCGGTTCGATACTGTTATCCTGCAGTACCGGCGCCAGCGGCGCGGTTCGCGGCGATGGAGTGACGATGTCGACTGAAGTTCTGGACGTCCTGATCGTAGGAGCCGGCCTCTCCGGTATCGGCGCGGCCGCCGAAATCCGCCGTCAGTTTCCGGGGAAGACCCTCGCGATCTTAGAGTCGCGCGACCGCCTTGGCGGAACCTGGGACCTCTTTCGCTATCCCGGCATTCGCTCCGACTCCGACATGTATACGCTCGGCTTCAAGGCGAAACCGTGGCGTAAGGCGCGCTCGATCGTCGACGGGCCGTCGATCCTCAATTACCTGCGCGAGATGGCTACGGAAAGCGGAGTCGCCTCGCTCATTCGTTATGGTCAGCGCGTGGAGTCGGCCGACTGGTCGAACACTCGTTGCGAATGGACTGTGACGGTGCGCGACCGAGACGGTCACGCTCACTCGATACGAACGCGGTTCATCCATCTCTGCACGGGTTACTACAGCTACACCGAGGCCTATCGACCCCACTTCGAAGGTGAGGCGGACTTTCGGGGTCAGATCGTGCACCCCCAATTCTGGCCTGAAAACTTTGACTACACGGGTCGCCGCATCGTAGTGATCGGAAGCGGCGCCACTGCGATCACGCTCGTACCGGCGCTTGCAGAAAAAGCGGCGCATGTCACTCAGCTGCAGCGCACACCATCGTACGTGGTCAATCAGCCGGGTGAAGACCCTTGGGCACGCGTACTCTCTAAAGTTCTCCCCGCAGCGCTCGTCTATCCGATCGTACGCTGGAAGCACATTCTGCTGACCTCGTTCTTTTACCGATTGGCGCGCAAGTATCCGCGCTGGTTCGGTCAACGCCTCGTCGAACTTGCCGCTGCGGATCTACCCAAAGGCTTCGATGTGGCTCGTCATTTCAAGCCTGACTACAACCCATGGGACCAACGCGTCTGCGCCGCGCCCGATGGTGATTTGTTTCAGGCTATCGCGAAGGGCCGGGTCAGCGTTGTCACCGACACGATCGAACGCTTCGTCGCGGAGGGCATTCGCCTAGGCTCGGGCGATACCCTACCCGCGGATATCATCGTCACCGCGACTGGCCTCAAAGTATTGCCGCTCGGCGCGATCCGTCTGTCATTGGACGGTAAGCCCGTCAACCTTGCGGACTCGATGGTGTATCGAGGAGCGATGCTGAGCGGTATCCCGAATCTCGTTCTCACGTTCGGCTACACCAATGCCTCATGGACGCTACGCGCCGACCTGATCGCGGCCTATGTGTGCAGACTGCTCGGGCATCTCGATCGGCACGGCTACCAGTACGCCGTACCGGTACGCGATTCATCGGTCGGAGAAATGCCTTTCATCGACTTCAACTCGGGCTACGTGCTGCGCGCACTCGAGGGCCTACCCAAGCAGGGCGATCGCTTCCCGTGGCGAGTTCATCAAACTTATTTGCGCGATCTCGGCGTGACGCGATACAGCCGACTTACAGACCCGGCTCTCAAGTTCGGTCGAGCGCCCGGCTGAGAACACCATGAAAAAATCCAAACTCGATTTTCGAGACAAGACCGCGGTGATCACGGGCGCGGGAAGCGGAATCGGTCGCGCGCTCGCACAGAGCCTGGCGACGAGAGGCTGTCACCTGGCGCTCGTCGATATCAACACCGACAGTCTCGCCGAGACCGCTACGCTCGTGCGCCCCTCCGGCGTGCGCCTCTCCACCCATACCCTCGATGTCGCCTCCCGCGAACAGGTCGCAGGATTTCCTGCGCAAGTGTTGCGCGATCATCCAACGATCGACCTGCTCTTCAATAACGCGGGCGTTGCCGTGGGTGGTCATTTTCTAGAGACAACCGAAGCCGACTTCGACTGGCTGTTCGAAATCAACTTTCATGGCGTCGTTCGCATGACCCGTGCATTCCTGCCCATGCTATTGGCCCGACCGGATGCGCACATCATCAATACGGCGAGTATCTTCGGCGTCATCGCTCCGGCCGGACAAACTCACTATTCGGCGAGCAAATTTGCCGTTCGCGGCTTCAGCGACGCGCTTCGTCACGAACTCGAAGGCACCTCCGTCGGTGTCAGTGCCGTCTGCCCAGGCGGTATCGCCACCTCGATTGCGACGAGCGCCCGATTTTCAACGAAACTCTCGAAAGAGACGATCGCACACCAACTGGCGAAATCACGCAGGCTCCTGCGCAAGCCGCCCGCTGTTGCCGCCGAAATTATTTTGGCCGGTGTCGAGCGTCGTCGCGCACGTATTCTCGTCGGTGCGGACGCGACACTCGGTTCTTGGCTTGAGCGATTGATGCCGACGCGCTATTGGACACTCCTGAAGAGACTCGGTGCGTGATTCTGATTACGATCCTCCTAGCACTCGGGGCACTATCGATTGCCTTGGCCCTGTTTACGCATCGTGTCGCGCGACAAGTCGAAATCGCTATCCCCGCCTCAGGTCGATTTTTAGACGTCCCCGGTGCACGACTGCATTATCTCGACGTAGGAACGGCACCCGCAGGCAAACCGCCCATCGTGATGATCCATGGGCTAGGCGGTCATCTACACCACTTCAAATACTCGCTCTTCGATGAGCTCTCGCGTGATACCCGCGTCATTGCCATCGATCGCCCGGGCTCGGGCTATTCGACGCGCACGACCGGTAAGGCGACACGACTCACCGATCAAGCCGATGCACTCATTGCTCTACTCGATACACTCAAGATCGAGCGCGCGCTCTTCGTCGGACATTCGTTGGGCGGAGCGCTGTCGCTCACGCAAGCGCTTCGGCACCCGACTCGGGTTGCGGGTCTCGCGCTAATCGCCCCGCTCACCCACTTTGCAGGACGATTCCCCGCTGTCTTCATCGCTCTGGCGGTTCGCGGTCGAATCGCTCGCCGATTCGTGGCAAATGTACTCGCCACGCCGGGGTTCATCACGAACCGACGGCGCGTGATGCCGAAAATCTTTGGGCCAGAGTCCGTTCCGCGCGACTATCGCGTACGCGGAGGCGGATTGCTCACACTACGGCCGAGCCAATACATCGGCGCGTCTGAAGATCTCTCGGCCATTCCCGCCGTCCTGCCCTCGCTCGAAGCGCGTTACGAGACGCTGAATCGACCTGATGCGCCGCCGATCGCCATGCTCTATGGCCGCGAGGACGCCATCCTCGACTACCGTATCCACGGCGAGCGTTTCGCGGAGCGCGTGCCCGCCTGCGTGCTCGAACTGGTTTCTGGCGGCCACATGCTGCCGCTCACCCAACCAGAGCGCGTCGCGCGTTTCATTCGTGACGTCTTCGAGCGCAGCTCAGGCTGACCGCCACCATGGGCACTCTTAACCCGACCCGGCGTGTGGCGTATCTCGCCGGCCTCTACTTATTGGCCATCGTGCTCGGAGTGGGCAGTGCATGGCTCTGGCTGACACGCATCGGAATCTCGGGCGTCGATGCAGGAGCATGGCGCGTGAATCTTTTAGCGGGTAGCCGTGATGCCGATGCGTACACCCGAGCACGCATCGCTCTCGGCGCCGTGCTCGCATTGGACCGAAGCGAAACGCTGTACTACACGACCGACCACGACGATACCGGCGCGCCGCTGCGAGCGGAGTGTCGATATCGTATCGCGGGCTCACCCCCACCGGCCCGTTGGTGGAGCCTGACCGCCTATGCCGCAGACCATTTTCTTTTTCCGAATGACGCAAAACGCTACAGCGTCAGCGGTGAGTCCGTAACGCTCGATTCGGCAGGCCGATTCAGAGCCACGATCGGCCCGACCTCCGAGGGCTCTCAAAACGATCGCTCATGGATCCCCACCACCGGTGAGGGTGGGATGCGGCTCACGCTACGACTCTACGGTGCCGACGAAGCCGTGCAGCGCGCTCCTGAATCACTCGCCACCCCGAGTATTCAGCGCATCGGAGCGTGCTCGTGACTCTCAAGCGCTTACATTGGAGACGACACCTGATCATCGCACCGGCGGTCGTCGCGCTCGTACACGGGCTGACGATTTGGGCCGTGCCCCGACTCATCATGGATCGAATCATCGCCTTAGGCTCAACGGACTCCACCCTAGAGCGCACGAACGGTGTCACCCTGCCGCCGCCGACTGATCACACCCAGCGCCGCATCGTAATGCCGAGCCCCGATCTGCTCTACGCAACGTGCTTCTTCGATCTCAACGAGCAGCCCTTGCGAGTCACACTCTCAACCAACTACCCGCGCTATTGGTCGATCGCACTCTATTCTTCGAGCTCCGACAACTTTTTTGTCGTGAACGATCGCAGTGCGCCGGACGGCCACGTGGACCTCACCGTCGTCGATCCGCGACATCAGGCCGTAACCTCCACGCTGCAGAATGGCGAGTCGCGAGTCGTGGTGGCACCGACTCACCGAGGTATGCTGTTGATGCGCTTGCTCGTCAACGACGACCCGGGGGTGCGCGCGGCGGCTGAGCTCGCCAGACGAAGCCTCCGCTGTTCTCGCTAGATGCGGCCGCCTCACCCGAGGAGATAATGTGTGACGCGTCGTGCTCGGTCGATCTCTCTGCTTGTCGTCATCGCTGCCCTAATGGGTGCGGCCCCCGACATCTTTGCCGAGGGCCTTCAGCGCGCACCCTGCGAACTCGTCAACTCGGGCGAATTCGATCGATACCGGGAACGTCAGCTCGCCACGCTCGAAGCCGAGCAGACAGCCGCCAAACGCCAGGGCTTGAGCGTCCGCGAGGTGCGCCATCTCGACACGGATCTCGGTACCGAGCAGGAGTATCAGGCTCGCCATCGACCCGGGGTTCGCTGCGAGCGCATCGTCTACGACAGTGATGGGCTAAAAATACGCGGATTTCTTTGGACGCCTTCTGCGCTGAAACCCGGACAAAAGCTTCCGCTCATCGTGTTCAATCGTGGCGGCTCTGGAGACGACTCGAAGCTCCGACCCAATACCCAGTTCGGCTTCGAACGCTTCATTCGTGCCGGTTACGTCGTAATCGGCTCACAGTACCGTGGTAACGACGGTAGCGAGGGCACCGACGAACTCGGGGGTTCTGACGTCCGGGATGTCGTGCAACTCGTTGCGATCGCACGCGAACTCCCCTTCGTAGACGCCAAGAATGTCTACGCCCTCGGATATTCGCGTGGCGCCATGATGACGTTGTCGGCGCTCCGCGATGGTGCAAGATTCAATGCGGTCGCCCTCGTTGGGTTACCGTCAGATTTTCGAATGTCTCAGTTCGATCGTCGATTTTCTCCGGCCTCGCCCGAGATGTCCGCTGCCCGCGCTCAGCGCTCTGCCATTCTTTGGGCCGACCGACTCGACCCACCCATGCTCTTAATGCAAGGCAGCGGCGATCCGCTCGTCTCGACCGTCGAACAAACCCTGCCGTTCGCCGCTCGACTACAAGAACTCGCCAAGCGCTATGAACTCGTCATTTACGAGGGCGACAGTCACGGACTCATACTGAACGGTAAAGACCGAGACACGCGGATTCTCAATTGGTTCCAGCGTTTCCGGAACCCAGACTCCACAGCGAACTCGCCATGAAGTTACAGCAATTACGCTATCTCGTCGCTGTCGCGGACGCAGGTCTCAATGTAACCGCCGCCGCGCAGCTGCTGCACACCTCACAACCCGGCATCAGCAAACAGCTGCGACTTCTCGAGGACGAATTAGGGCTCAAATTATTCGTCAGAAAGTCGCGAGCACTCGTCCGAACGACCCCTGCGGGCGAAAAAGTCATTGCTCGAGCCCGGGTCGTCCTGCGTGAAGTGGCGAATATCAGAGGCCTCGCCGCTGAAATAAGGCGTGATGAGGAAGGCGCTTTATCGATTGCCACGACACACACTCAGGCGCGATACGTACTGCCGGATGTGCTCACCCGCTTCCGTCAGAAGTATCCGGGTATCCGCGTTCATCTGCATCAGGGTACTTCAGACCAGATCGCCGAAATCATCGAGCGCGAGAAAATCGATTTCGTCGTCGCAACCGGCGTGAATGCGTTGTTCGACAAACTTATTCGTATTCCCGTGTTTCGTTGGCGGCGCGGGATCGTCGTGCCGAAGGGACACCCTCTCGCCGCGACCCCCAAACCGAGCTTTGCCCAGCTCGGTCACTATCCGATCATCACGTATGCCTTCAGCTTCTCCGGAACGTCCTCTTTACTCGAACAATTCGCCAATGCAGGGGTGATTCCCAACATCGCCCTGACCGCCTGGGACTCGGACGTACTCAAGGAATATATTCGGTCTGGCTTCGGCATCGGCATCCTGGCCGATATTTCAATCAAAGAAGAAGACGATGATCTAAAGTTGATCGATGCGTCCCACCTTTTTCCGCCCCATACGACTTGGGTCGGCTTTCATCGGGGAGCGCTACTTCGCTCGTACATGTACGAATTCATTCATCTTCTGGCGCCCCATCTAACGAAACGTCAAGTGCAGTTCGCGGAGCGCTCAGAGTCACAAGAGACCTTAGATAAATCGATTGCGGATGCCTCGATTCCATTCCGGCGCTTATAACGCCGCGTTATCTGCACATGCGCAAACGGTAAAGCGAAGTCCCAACCAACGGACTTAAGATGAGGGCGCTGTCTCTTAGAGGTCCTCAACCATGCGCCCCGAAACCATTGCCGTTCACGGCGGATATACCCTAGACCCCACCACAAAATCGGTCGCCGTCCCGATCTATCAGACCACCTCCTACGCATTCGACAGCGCGCAGCACGGCGCCGACCTGTTCGACCTCAAGGTTCAGGGCAACATTTACACGCGCATCATGAACCCGACGACGGATGTGCTCGAAAAGCGCGTCGCGGAACTCGAGGGTGGCATTGGGGCACTGGCGCTCGCCTCAGGCAGCGCCGCGGTCACCTACGCGCTCATGACGATTGCCGAGCACGGCGACAACATCGTGAGCTCCAGCACGCTTTATGGCGGCACATACAATCTCTTCGCCCACACTCTGCCGCAATTTGGCATCGAGGTGCGCTTCGCCGATCCGAGGCGCCCCGGTGATTTCGCCGCATTGATCGATGAACGCACCAAAGCGGTGTACTGCGAATCGATCGGCAACCCACTCGGCAACATCACCGACTTTGGCGCACTCGCTGCTATCGCCCACTCGCATGGCGTACCGCTCATCGTCGATAACACGGTTCCCTCACCCTACCTATGCCGCCCGTTCGATCACGGCGCTGACATCGTCGTTCACTCGCTCACCAAATATTTGGGCGGGCACGGCAACAGCATCGGCGGTGCCATCGTCGACTCGGGCAAGTTCCCCTGGGCCGAGCACAAGAGCAAGTTCAAACGACTGAACGAACCGGATGTCTCCTACCACGGGGTCGTCTACACCGAGGCGCTCGGACCGGCGGCATACATTGCGCGTGCCCGTGTCGTGCCGCTTCGCAACATGGGGGCTGCACTGTCCCCCTTCAATTCTTTTTTGATTTTGCAGGGAATCGAGACGCTCGCCGTCCGCATGGATCGAATCTGCGAAAACGCTCTTAGCATTGCGCAATTTCTGCAGAGTCATCCGGCCGTTTCTTGGGTGAACTACGCAGGGCTCCCCGGCCACGCGGATCACGACCTCGCCCAAAAATATCTGCGGGGTCGAGCTTCGGGAATTTTGACCTTCGGCGTGAAGGGCGGCCGCAAGGCCGGAGAGAAATTTCTCGATGCGCTGAAGTTGGTCGTCCGACTCGTCAATATCGGCGATGTGCGCTCACTCGCCACTCATCCCGCCTCGACCACTCATCGACAACTGTCGCCCGAGGAACTCGCCAAGGCCGGCGTCTCGGAAGATATGGTCAGATTGTCGATCGGGATCGAGCACGTCGATGATCTCAAAGAAGATCTCGATCGAGCGCTTCGGACTTAAAACGTCAGAGGCTCAACGGGTTGAGACGCAGTAGTTTCCACTCGCATACCAACCGGAGGGGCAGGACCCCGCTCGAGGAATGACGGCCTTGGCTGAGTCGGTTGCCGCGACGCAGTAATTTCCACTGGCGTAATAACCACTAGGGCACGAGCCCTCTCGACGAATGGCAAAACGCGCCGAACTCGTCGGCACACAATAATTGCTGCTCGCGTAGTACCCGCTCGGGCACGAACCGTCTCGAGGCACGGGTTGAGGCGTCGGTGCAGCGTCAGCGGACAGCGGAACTAACAGGGCGACAAAGATTGGGAGACGCAACGAACGACCCTCCCTAAAAAGGATGGTGCCGGAAATAGGATTCGAACCTACGACCTACGCATTACGAATGC
>JAFMKA010000058.1 GCA_017853175.1 Steroidobacteraceae bacterium
TTTTGACGGACATCCACCCGCCGGTCGCGCGCATCACGCTCAACCGCCCCGAACGACGCAACGCCCTCTCGAGCAAGATGTGGCAAGGCCTGCTCGATATCGCTGCACGACTCGCCGCGGAGCCGTCGATCAAGGTTGCACTCATCACTGGTGCGGGCGATGCCGCCTTCAGCGCCGGCGCCGACATCGCCGAAATGCGTGACGGCCTAGCCGACCCGCCGGCCATGAAACGGATGCAACAAGCGGTCCTCGATGCGCAGGCCGCCTGGGAACGCCTCCCCATCCCGACCCTCGCCGTCATTCGTGGCGCCTGCACGGGAGGTGGCTGTGGGCTCGCGCTCGCCTGCGACCTGCGACTTGCCACCCCAGACGCGTTTTTCGCCATTCCGCCGGCGAAGCTCGGCCTCGCCTACAGCCTCGCCGACACCAAGCGGCTGTACGATCTAGTTGGTCCTTCACGCGCCAAAGAAATATTGTTCACCGGACGGCGCGTGAACGCCGACGAGGCGCTGGCGCTCGGCATGATCAATGAAATCGTTCCTTCCGATGCCCTAGAGAGCCGAGCCCTCACGCTCGCCAGAGAGATCGCAGGAAACGCAGGAAACTCAGTGCGCGCGGCCAAAGCCGTGGTCAACATGATTTCGGACGGCGTTCACGCCGAGACTCCAGAGTCGAAGCGCTTTTACGACGAGAGCTTCTCGTCGCCCGAATTTGTCGAAGGCGCACAAGCCTTTCTGGAGAAACGCGCACCCCGGTTTTGAACGATGCGCGCCCTCGAGCGACGCACACCCGACACCTCCGGCCCGCTCAGTTCGCCGCCGTCACGGACGTCGACACGTCATCGAGGTAGCGTCGAATCAACTTCGAACTCGCCTCCGGCGCCTCCTGCACGAGCATGTGGCCAATCCCTGGCAACACCTCCAAACGAACCTCGGGTGAATTGACGAGCAGATTTTTGGTCTCGTAAGCGAGCGCGAGCGGCACACGCTTGTTCTTCTCGCCCCAGATGAGCAACACCGGAACGCTCACGGCACGAATTTTATCCTCCACGCCGCCCGAGACGTACTGTCGAAGCAAGTTGAGCATCGCGAGGCGGTTACCCTCGCGCATCCACATCTCGTACCACTCGTCGACTACGACATCACTCACGCGCTGCGGATCACCATAGTCGTTGGTCAGCATGAATCGCGTAAACGATTTCGGAAGGATGTACCCCAGGAGATCCGCCGCCCTCGGAACGTTCGCCGGCGTCGTCCGACCCCGGACACGCGGTTCGAGCGACCCCGGACTGATCAACACAAGTCGCTCGATACGCTCGGGGTGATCGGCGGTGTAACGCATCGCGACCGTCCCGCCGATCGATGTGCCGACCACGGTGAAGCGCTCGAGACCCTTTTCGTCGACGAATTTCTCGAAGAGCTGCTGGATACGCTCGAGCGTGTAATTACCGCTCGGCTCTGGGCCAGTCAGACCATGCGCAGGTAAGTCGAGGCGAATCACCCGATATCGATCACGGAGCGCTGCCACCCAGGGCTCCCACATAAAAAGACTCGAATAGTTGGCATGCAGGAGTACGACGACCGGCCCCTCGCCCTCATCGCGATAATGCATGCGCACCCCGTCGACCTCGACGAACTGCGAGGGCGGCTTCGCCCACTTCGCCTCGACCTCTTCGGCGGGCGTATCGCGATAGACCATGACGCCGATCGCGAGCAGCGCGCCGATTAGGGCGACGATGACCAAAAGACCCCTTAAAATTCTGCTGACCCATCGCATGCATCACCCCCTCGGGCCTCGACTCGCCGAGCCGCGCCCGGCAGATATACTCCGGGGCGGGGATCTTTCAAACAGGCGGTGAACAGCTTGACCACTTCGAACGCAGCCGGAGTCGTGCCCGGCAACCGAGCGCCATTCCAGCCCGTCTATGCCTGGTTCGTCGTCATCGTGCTGGCGCTGGCCAACTGCGTCTCCTTCATCGACCGCCTGATCCTCTCGTTGCTCGTGCAGCCCATCAAGGCCGATCTTGGCATTTCGGATACCGCCTTCAGCTTGCTCGCCGGCGCAGCCTTCGCAATTTTCTATTGCGGGATGGGGCTCGTCATCGCGCGCTGGGCCGACCGATACAGCCGAAAGTGGATCATCACGTCGGGCGTCACGCTCTGGTGTCTCATGACCTCGCTGGCGGGTACGGCACGCTCTTACGCGCAGCTCTTCCTTTATCGCGTTGGCGTCGGCGTGGGCGAAGCGACCCTGTCACCTTCGGCGTATTCCATGCTGGCCGGATATTTCCCGCCGCAGCGACTCGCATTGGCGATCGGCATTTTCAGCGCAGGAGTCACCGCCGGGACCGGCATGGCATTCCTGCTCGGCGGCGCGATGATCGGCTGGGTGTTTGCGCAAGGGCCGATCACGCTACCACTGCTGGGTGAGCTCGGCGGTTGGCGCCTCGTCATGGTGCTCGTGGGCGCGCTCGGGCTTCCGATTGCCGTGCTGATGCTCTTCGTCAAAGAGCCCCCACGACCCGCCGGTTTCACGCGATCGTCCGTCGCCGAAGTGTGGACTCACTTCCGCAACAACCTGCCCCGCTACGGCTATGTCTTCGCCGGATACGGCACGACGTCCGTCACCGCCTTCGCCGTGATGACTTGGACTCCCGCGCTGTACCAACGGCAATATGGCGCGAGCATTCCCGAGGCAGCCGTCGTCATCGGCACGGTCGCACTCGTGGGCGGCTTGCTCGGCGCGTTCTCGGGCGGATGGCTCTCCGATCGTCTCGAATCACGCGGCGACCGGCACGCCAAGCTGCGCGTGCTCTGCGGTTGCGGCATCGGTCTTTTGTTACCGGGTATCGTCGCCCCGTTGATGCCTACCATGCTGTCGCATGCTGCCGTGATTTTCTTCACGTTTTTCTTTGGCTCCGCCGCCACGGGGCCGGCCGGCGCTTACGTTCAATCGATCACGCCTGAGGCCATGCGCGCCCAATTCGGCGCGATGTATCAGTTTTCATTGGTGCTCGTCGGCGCGACGCTTGGCCCCTTCCTCGTCGGCTTCACGACCGACTACGTGTTCGCAGACGAACAAAAAGTCGGTTGGTCACTCGCGTTAACCTCTCTCATAGCCAATCCGATCGCGACTTGGCTGCTCTGGCGAGCATTCAAGGAAACACGTGGACAGCCTTGATTTGTGAGTAACTGAATAACTCGTCGAGACACTCCTCACCGCCGAGCCCACTGTCCTTCCAGCCACCGAAGGGCGTACCCACAAAATGCTGGCCCGCCGTGTTGATCCACACGGTGCCTGCCTGCACCGCTCGCACCATGCGCAAGGCAAGCGGAAGATCACGCGTCCAGACGGCTGCGGTGAGCCCAAAATCCGTGCCGTTGGCGATGGCGACGGCCTCCTCTTCGGTGCGAAATCGCTGCGCGCAAACCACCGGACCGAAAACCTCTTCGCGAGCGATCCGCATGGCGGGCGTCACGTCGGCGAACAACGTCGGCTCGATCCAATATCCGCGCGCGAAGGACTCGCCTCGCGGGCGTCCGCCTCCTGTCACCACGCGCGCACCCTCGGAACGTGCCGAGTCGATGAGCGCCATGATGCGATCGCGATGTCGTGCCGAATTGACGGGGCCCATCTCGGAGCTTGGATCAAGCGGGCTGCCGAGTCGAAGTGTCGACAAGCGAGCGCCGACCCGCTCGACGACGACATCGTGAATCGATTCGTGCAGCAGCAGACGGCTCGTCGAACCGCAGGATTGCCCTGCCCAGGAGAAATTCATTCCCGCAACCGCCATTTCGACGACACGATCGAGATCCGCATCGGGAAACACGATGAACGGATTTTTTCCACCGAGCTCCAGCGTCACGTGTTTAACGCCACTCTCGGCCGCAGCGCGCTGAATGGCGAGCCCCGTCGCAACGGACCCCGTGAAACCGATGCGCCGAACGAGAGGATGACGCACCAGTGCATCGCCCGCAGGCATGCCGTGCCCGTGAAGAATATTCACGAGCCCCGCCGGCAGAGCCGACTGACAAAGCTCACCCAAAATTGAACCCGTCAAAGGACTCGTTTCGGGTGTTTTGACGACGACGGCGTTTCCGGCCATCAGCGGCGCCGCCAGATGCGCCGCAGCGAACATGAACGGATGATTGAAAGGGACGATTCGCGCCACGACACCGTAGGGCTCACGCAAGGTGAGATGCAGACCCTTCGAGGTCGCCGGAATGGTCTCACCCTTGAGCTCAGAGGCGAGACCCGCAAAATATTCGAGATAGCCGGCCGCGATTTGCACGTCCGCCTGCAACTTGCCAATGGTGTTACCGGTATCTCTCGCCTCGAGATTCAGAATCTCAGGGCCTCGAGCGCGGATCGCCGACGCGAGCGCTCTGAGCGCCGCAGCGCGCTCCCATACTGAGCGAGCCGCCCAGTCCATCTGCGCCTTGGCTGCCGCGCGGATCGCCCGATCTACGTCGCTGGCGGTCGCCGCCGGAACCCGCCCTATCGGCTCCAGTGTCGCGGGATCGTGCGAGTCGATCCAGACTCCCGCCGCACCTCCCGCGCCGACGGTCATCTCCCCGTCAATCAGCATCCGACCTTGGACCGTCATGAGGAAGGCTCCACGATAACGTGAGTCTGCTTGATCGACAGACCTTCGATCACCTGTTTCGTACCCGAGGGCCAAACGATCTCTACTCGATCGACAGACTTTCGAGCACCAAGCCCGAAGGTGAGCGTCGGATCGTTAGTCGAGTTGTAACCGTGTGCACTCTGTACCTCGTGATGCTGCTCGAGATCACCGGATGCCACCTTGATTCGTGCTCCGAAGGCATTTCGATTGCTACGCGTACCCTGCAGGCGCAGTTTGATCCAGGCGTTGTCGTTACCGCGGTTGATGAATAGACGGTTTTGCCCAGCGACCGGGCTCACCTGCTTACCCATGGCGTAATAGGTACGGTTGGTGACGAAGAGATCGACGAACCCGTCGTCGTTGAGATCGGCGGCGCCGACACCGGAGCCGATGCCGAGACCTTCCGCGCCCGAGCCTCGTGTGACCTCCTCAAAGCTGCCGTCACCCCGATTACGCAGCAAGGTGTTCTCTGCAGCCTCCCAAGCGATGTAGAACGTGACGAAGGGCGGAAAGCCAGCAATAACGTCATTGATGAGTACGTTAGACGGCCCTCCGTTATTGAGATAGAGATCGACGTGGCCGTCGTTATCGAAGTCGGCTGCGACGCATCCTCGGGTACCACGGATGACCCCGGCTCCCGATTTGATGGTCACATCCTGAAAAGACAGCGTGCCGGTTTCTTTGAGCCGATTGGCGATCATCCTGCCCGCCTGATCCGCCGTCGGCAGGAAGACATCCATATCGCCGTCGTGGTCGAAATCTGCAATGCACGCACCCTGCGCATAACCCGGGTTCAGAAACGGTAAGGCATTCGGCGGCCTGCGAGCACGCGTCACATCCTCGAATCGACCCTCACCCAGATTACGCAGCAGCACCTTGATATCGCGCTCATGGGTCACGAGCAGATCGACCCAACCGTCTTGATCGAAATCGATCCAGTTGGGTGAGCCCTGTGCGTTCGAATCTTTGAGTTTGGTCTGCAACGCCACACCTGAGGACTGAGTCACGTCCGTGAAACTCCAGCCTCCATCGTTTCTGAACAGCGCGTTATCGACGTCGCCATCTGCATTCTTGATGAAAACATCGAGATCGCCATCGCGATCGTAATCCGCGCAACCTGCTCCGCCACCCGTGTCGCCGATGCCGCCGATCTTCTGATCATTTTCGTTACCGGCACGCATGAGACCCGCCGATCGCGTCACATCTGTAAAGCGCGCGCTACCTGTTTCTCGCAACTCGTTTCGATAAAGCGTAGTCGGCACGTGACGCTGACGGGACTGCCCCGGGGGCATATTCACAGAGAGAAGATCGAGATCGCCGTCGTTGTCGAGGTCGCAGAACACGGCACCACGACTGAAACTTCCGGAGTTTTGAACACCCTTCTCGGAGGCGACATCCTTGAACGCCCCTCTCCCGTCGTTCTCGAATAAACGATCCGCCAAACCGGGAGCAAGGTCTTCGACGGGTACGAAAATATCGAGATCGCCATCGCCGTCGTAGTCTCCGAAAGTCGGGCCCGTCGCATTGACGGCGAGATCCGTTACACCGCGCGCCGCAGTTTCGTCTTTGAAGCGGATCGGCGGCTTCGCCGATGTGGAAGCCGCAACAGCCACGGCCGTACCCAATACGATCGACATCAGCGCCGCACTCATCGCAGATCGTTTCATCTCAACCCCCTTCAATTACTCAGCGTGGCCTGGCCGTCATACGCTCGGGAAACTCCCGTTCTACTCGCTCCCGATACTCTCGCGGCAATTCGTCGACGCTGCGCAATTTCGCACCCGCCGCGTGCCAGATCACGTGACCCGGCTCGCCCGTCATGTTCATCCACTTCAGCCAGCCCATGAACACCGTCGATGAAAACGTCGACGGAATCGCAGCCGACCTCGAATCCAGAAAATCTTGTCGACGCGCAAACAAAGTTTGCCGCTGCCCATGCATCGGCGGCATCCCGGGCGGATACACCGTCTGATGTTGCAACCAGACGTGATCTCCAATCGCATGCCATTGCAGCTTTAAAGGAGCCCTGCGAGGCTCGCCGATCGGCGTACCGTCGAGTCGGACCGGCCAGATCCCCTCTTTGCTATAGCTGAATCCGAGGTTACCGCCCTGCACCGCGGGTCTCACCTCATCGAGGCGACCGGTCCACGGGTTCCGAAACTCGCGTAAGTATTCGTTCGTCTCGACATCTCTGAAAAACGTGACCGTATGTCCGCCGAGCTGAAATCCGCTCGGACGATGCGAGAACCAGTAGACCTCCATACCCTCGAAGCGCACCAAGGGGCGCGGCGTTTCGTTGTCGCCCCTCACCGCGAAGATCATGCCCGTGAACCACCAAGGCACGTCCTGTTCGACCAGACTGCCCTGCATACGAACGATGTTCTTGAGGCTGACTTCCGGATCAGCGAGATCCGGCAGGTCACGACGGGTCGCCGCATCCGCCTCCGGCAGCGACAGCGATGATCCCGCTGCGAGTCCGACGCCCAAGGCTAGCGACCCCAGCCATTGCCTGCGAGACACCGCACCATCATTCGAATCGATCATTCGCGACCCCCGACATCGATTGACGCCCCGCACAACGATAGACGGCGAGATGGGCGCTCTCCAAAAGGAACGGGGCTGCCCACCGTGTGATGGGCAGCCCCGCTTGAGTTGAACGCGAGAGCGTCCTGCCGTGGCTTAGAACTTGTAGGCCATACGCAGACCGATCACACGCGGGCTCGGCAGATTCGCGAACACCGTCGTCGGGATGCTCGGAGCCGGAACGAGCTTCGTGCTCGGTACGAGCGACGCCGGAGCATTCGGGAAATACGCGAAGTAACCGAAGCGGAAATCCGACGCGTAGATCGCCGGGCCAGAGCCCGCCGATCGAACCGTGCGGTCATCCCCCACGTTGTCGACGTACAGCACGGCCGACCACTTGTCGGCGTCGACGCCCACTCGCAGGTTTGCGAGCCAGTAGCTGTCGAGCCAGGAGGTGTTGTCGTCCTCGATGTAGCGCTCGCCTTCCCAGTTCGCGTCGAAGTCGACGATGAGATCCATCCCGGTGTCGCCCATCGGTCGGCGGTAACCCACCGACATCGCCATCGCAAGCTCGGGCGTGTCTTCGATGAACTTGCCGGTGCGATCGAGCTGGCAGGTCAACGAACGGAACGCGGTGGTGCTACCCGCCGCATAGGGAACCGTGTTGTTCGTTAACGGAACGAAGTTCGACCCATCGAGGTAACCGACCACGCAGTTGCCGACGCGAGCAATTTCGCCCGCACCCGTCGAGGTGGTCTTGTAGTTGGTGTACTTGTAGGTCGAGAAGTAAGTCAGACCCGCAGCCACCGACCATTGCTCGCTCGGACGCCACTGCATGCCGAGCTCGACACCTTCGAGCAGCGCCTTACCGGCATTCGTCACGCGGTTGCTGATGGTGTTACCCACCAGAATCTGCGTGCCCACTTGCTTGTCGGTGAAGTCGGTACGGAAGGCAGCCGCCTCGACACGCACGTTACCCGAGGGTGAACGCCACTTGGCACCGATTTCATAGACCTTCAATTTTTCGGCAGCGAAGTACACGTCATCGCCGCTCGCCGGTGCACCCGTACCCGAGAGGGTCACGGTCGAATAGCCACCTGGCTTACGAGCCTGAGCGTACGACGCGTAGACGTTGAGGTCGTCGCTCGGCGTCCACTGAAACGTCGCCTTCGGCGTAACGTAGTCTTCCTTCAGCGTCGGATAGGCAATCTGACGAGTCACGTCCGGCGGATTGAAACCTCGAGCCGGCACGACCGGCGGGAAACCGGGTGACGGAACACCCGCGCCACCGCGGCAGCCCCCGTTAGAACCGCACAGCACGAGGGTGCCAGGACCGTTGGAACCATCCGTGAAGCCCGAGGACACATCGTTCACTTCCTCGACCCAACGCGCCTCACCGATGAAGTGCAGGGTGTCGGTGATGTCCCATTCGACATCCATGTAGAACGACTTGTGGTCGATATCGCGCGTCGTCAACGTGGGCTCACGCTGCGCGTAGACCGAAGCCATATAGGGAGAGACGTCGACCGACGTGAATCCGCCGGTCGGACTTGTGCACGAGCCTGCCGGAATCGTGAGCGGGCCCGCCGGACCCGCCGCAGCCTGGGTCGCGATCGGTGGGCCGAAAGGCGCGCGGTTGCCGAAGCACAGCGTGCCCTCGCCGATCACCGTGATATTTCTCTCTCTCTGCTCGACGCTTTCTGTCCAGTACTGCAAGCCAGCAAAGAAATTGACCGCCCCCTCGAAATCGGAGGTGAAGCGAATTTCCTGACTGAATTGTCGAGTGCTGGTGTACGTCTCGAGCGTCTGCTGGATCGGCAGGAAGCTCGTCTTGTCGATGTCGAACAGCACATCCACGTCGGCGTTGGTGTAGCCCGTCAAAGAGCTAAAACGACCGATGCTGGTATCGAAATGCTGGACCAACGAGAAACGACGAACCGAACGATCACTGCCCGGGAAGTCCGGACCCGTACCCCCTGCCGGCGCGCGCGAGGAGTTGCGATTGAACGACGGTTGCAAGCCGTCAGCCTTGCCGACGGAACCCGTGAACGCCGGAATCGTCATATCGTCGAACACGCCCAGGTTGCCCGTGAGCGAATCAAGATCGCGATACGCGAAGAGACCGAGCGCATTGGTTGACGCGTTGACCGGGCAGTTCTTGTCGATAATGAAACCCACCGAGGCCAGACCGCCTGCCGCGTTGGTTCCGACATTACAGATCGAAGCATTCGCCGGAACTGCGTTACGTGAGTTAAAGGCGAGAGCGGCCTGCGATGAGGGATCAAATTTATCGTTGGTGAATTCCGAGCGGAACTTCGCG
>JAFMKA010000059.1 GCA_017853175.1 Steroidobacteraceae bacterium
AAAAACCGATGGTTTGCAGCATTACCCACATCTTTGCGGTACGCCTGGAAAGACAGCCTATCGATGATCGAGCTGAAGCGCGGCAACAGACTGTCGCTCGGTAGGGAAGGTGGATTTGTATTTTTTCCCATCAACGCCGTAGTGAGTCTTTCGGGACGATCTAGCGACGGGCAGAAGAATTTCATTCGGTTCTCGGGCCCTAATTTTTTGATCGGTCTCGCAGATCTACTTGGCTCTGGAGATATCCGTTACGAGGCAGAAGTCTCAGGAACCGGTTATGCGTTTGCGCTGCCGGTTACGCTCATGCTTAACGCGATGCCAAATGGTGCGGAGCGCGCTGCGGTTCAGGTTAAGGCCATTAGTCAGATTGCGGAAAAGGCTTTTTTTCATACCCGCTGCTTCGGAGGGCATAACGGGACTCAACGCCTAGCACGTGTGCTCCTCGAAGCGGCTGACGCTTTCGGGGAGGATCGTCCGATTACGCTAACCCAACAGGAAATTTCGGAGATTTTGTTCTTGCGCCGGGAGACTGTGAGTCAACTGATTGGGGACTGGAATGCACAAGGTATCGTTTCGCTAAGACGGGGCTGTATCTCCATTCAGAGCCGTGACGAGCTGATACGGGAGTCTTGTGGTTGTTACTCTGCGATAAAAGACCTCGAGCTTTCCGAGCTCGCCACCTGGAGCAAGATTCCCTGGGCCATTCCGAGCACCCACGAATACGCCTAAAATATCGGGATGCAACGCCCGACGGATTATCGAGTCATCCCCGAGCTTCCCGCCTCGGTATACGTGGCGCCGCTCAAGCGACCCACTGGAGTCGGCGAAGATTGGCTGGAATCGGCCCAGCGCCGATATTCTGCCGAAGAACATCGCGTGTGGGACGATCTCTACGAGCGGCAGATGAAGTTGATGCCGCGCCGCGCCTGCAAAGAGTTCATGTTCGGGCTCGACCGTCTGAACCTTCATCGGGGCGGCATTCCCGATTTCGAAGAAATCAGCGAGGAGCTTCGCGGGCTGACAGGTTGGTCAGTGGTTCCCGTGCCGATGCTGATTCCAGATCATGTTTTTTATTATCACTTAGCCAACCGGCGTTTTCCGGCCGGAAACTTCATTCGCTCCCGTGAGCAGTTCGACTACATTCAGGAGCCTGATGTTTTTCACGACGTCTTCGGGCATGTACCCTTACTGACCGACCCGGTCTTCGCAAGCTATATGGAGGCCTATGGTCGGGCCGGCTGGAAAGCGCTCAAATACAACCGTCTCAAGGCTCTTTCCGCTTTGTATTGGTACACGGTCGAATTCGGTCTCATTCTCGAAGAGGGTGAGCTTCGGATATACGGTGCAGGTATTTTATCGGGACCGACCGAGACGGTATTTTCTCTTGAGAGCCGCGCACCACATCGCATTCATCTCAACGTCGATCGCGTGATGCGCACCGACTACACGATCTCTGACCTACAGGCGTCCTATTTCGTGATCGAATCCTTTCGCGAGTTGTTCCACATGACGGAGCAACGCGGTTTCGAGCCGATCTATGAGTCCTTGGTGCCCGGGTTTCAATACGCCAAGACGGCCGCACTCGATACCGACCACATCTACCACCGCGGAACCCAAGAGTATGAGTTGCGCGGGGGCCGAGGGTCGGGGGCCTCGCCTAACTGCTGAGTGCTGATTGCTGCGGGTGAGGGCCTCTCTACCAGGCGATTCCGTAGTCCTCGCCATGGTTTCCTGAGCCACCCCAGAACGTCCCGTTCTCGTCATCCACCATGATGGCGTTGATGGGGCCCGCCGTACGAGGCTGGAACTCCAGCCGATAACCGCGTTCGACTAACTCACTCCTCACCCATCGCGGCGTTTCGTCATCGAGCAACATTCGTCCTGGGCTCGATTCGTGATTGCCGAAAGAGTCGCGTAGCTGAAAGCTGTTCATGTTCGCCGCTTCCGTTGCCTGCTGCGGTGTCATGCCGAACTCCACCATGTTCAGAAAAAACTGCAGTAGGTTTTGATCTTGACTATCTCCGCCCTGTACGGCGAAGGCGAGCCACGGCTTCCCATTTTTGACGGCGAGACTCGGTGTGAGCGTGACGCGGGGGCGCTTACCGGGTGCGACCACGTTGAACGGATTCTCGCGCTCATCGAGCACGAACGATTGCATGCGCTGCGAAAGTCCGATGCCTGTCTTTCCGGCGATCACGGCGGGGATCCAGCCGCCGCTCGGCGTCACCGACACGAGCCAGCCTTCGGCATCCGCTGCGATCACGCTGGTTGTCCCGCGCCAAAACGGCGCCTCGGGGTCATCGAGCGGGTAGTGGCGCATGACTGTCGGTGCGACGCCCCCGGGCGAGTAGGGGCGTTCGGTGGGCGAACTCTTCTCGCCCGTGCGCTCCGGGAGCCACTTCGAATAGGGATTAGTAGCACCCTCGAAAGGATAGGGGTCACCCGGTCCGATATTCGGATCGTTCCGATCACGGATGAGCGTCGCGCGTTGTTTCGCATAATCTTTGGAAAGCAGGCCACGCACAGGCTCTGCGGGCGGGAATGCCGGATCACCGTAATAAAAGTCTCGATCGGCGAACGATAGATTCATGGACTGATACAAGGTGTGCAGGTATCGCGCCGAGTTGTAACCCATCGCCTTCAGATCGAAATTTTCGAGAATATTGAGGGCCTGTAGCATCATCGGGCCCTGAGTCCAGACGTCGAGCTTATAGACGTCAATGCCGCGATAATTCACGTGACGCGGCTCCTCGATCTTCACCTGCCAGTTGGCGAGGTCTTCCCGAGTGATGAGTCCGCCTTCGGCTTGGATCGAAGAGGCGAGTTCTGCGGCGATGTCGCCACGATAAAAACGCTCGTAAGCCGCCATGATGGCCTGCTTTCGGGTTGCGCCGCGGGCGAGCGCACGCCGTTCGGCTTCGACCAATTTTCGCAGTGTCGCAGCGAGTTCCGGCTGCCGAAAAATTTCGCCAGCCTTCGGGCCCTCACGTCCATTTCGATCAGCGGCGCGACCAAGATGCGGCAGCATCACTCGGGCGGTGTTCGGCCATTCTTTAATCTTTGACTTATTTCGCTCGATGAGACCTGCGGTCTGTGCTTCGATGGGGTAGCCGTCGGCGAGGTCGATGGCGGGAGCCAGAACATCTGCAAGGGAAAGCTTTCCGTATTCAGCGAGCATCACGAGGATGCCGCCGGGTGTGCCGGGGGTCGTCGCAGCGAGTGGGCCGAACTCGGGTGGATATTTGAGCCCCTTGGATTTGAAGAACTCCGACGTAGCGCCGGTGGGTGCGACACCGAGCGCATTGATCGCAATGACTTTCTTGAGCTTGGGATGCCAGATGAGAGCCTGGGTCTCACCGCCCCAATGCAGGACGTCCCACATGGTTGCGGTGGCGGCGATCATCGCGCACGCGGCATCGACGGCATTGCCTCCGCGCTCAAAGATTTTTGCACCGGCTGTTGCGCCGAGAGGCTTGCCGGTGATGGCCATCCATCGCTGCCCATGAAGCGGAGGTTTTTCGGTTCGCTCCTGTGGGACAGCCAGCGAGGCGGTGAGTGCCAGCAGCGCAGCTGAAGCGATGGCGACTAGAGATCGATGACGCATGTCAGTGACCCTCGAATGCAACTAGAGCCTGAACGGGGATATCCATCGCCCGAATTCGATCTGCGCCCTTGAGTTCAGGCAGATCGATGACGAAGCAGGCAGCGACGATCTCGGCGCCCAGCGAGCGTAGCAATGAAATTGCCGCAAGGGCTGAGCCGCCCGTGGCGATGAGATCGTCGACCAAGATCACTCGTTCGCCAGGCTGCACGGCATCGCGATGAATCTCCATTTCATCGCGCCCGTACTCGAGCGTGTACTCGACGCGTAAAGTCTCGTGGGGCAGCTTGCCTTTCTTCCGAATGGGGACGAACCCGGTACCAAGTTGGTGGGCGACCGCCCCGCCCAGAATAAATCCGCGCGCTTCGATGCCGGCGACTGCGCGGACATCCCGATTTCGATAAGGCGCCGACAAAGATTCGACGGCGTCCCGAAAGGCGATTGCATCACGAAGCAAGGTGGTGATGTCTCGGAACTGGATTCCCGGCTTCGGATAATCGGGGATCGTCCGGATGGTGTCTTTCAGCACGAGCTCACCTTAACATGGCGCCCTATGACAGACGTATCCCGAAGCCTGCTGGTCCGCAGCCTCGTGCTGCTGCTCCCCATGTTCTCATCCGTGACGGCCTTCAGTGCCGAACCGCCGGTCATTGGCCGCGAACAGGTGAACGCCACACTTTGGATGCAGCGAGCCGCTGAATACGAGATGTCGACCATGCAGGTGTATCGACTCGCGACGGAGCGATTGTCGACCACCATCGCCGCCCCGGGCAGCGCGGCGCTCGAGCAACAGTCGTTCGATCCGCAGCGTCTGGCGGCGATGCCGACCGCTGTCATCGTAGATCTCGATGAGACCGTGCTCGACAATTCGTTTTATCAGGCGCGTCGGGCATTGACGGGCGGTGAGTATGACGAGGCCTCGTGGCAGGTTTGGATGCGCGAGGCTTCGGCACCCGCGATCGCAGGCTCGATCGACTTCCTGCAAGCGGCCTCGAGAGCCGGCCACAAAATTTTCTACGTGACGAATCGCGAGTGTAGAGCCGCGGATGCTCGGCCCGACGATCCGTGTCCGGCACGTACGGCGACGCTTCGCAATTTACAGGCGCTCCGTTTGCCGAACGCAGCGGAGCCCGGTGCGCTCTCGCTTCGTCGCGAGCGTCCGGAGTGGGAGAGCTCGGACAAGACCGTTCGTCGCAAGTGGATCGCCGAGAGCTACCGCATCGTCGCGCTCGTCGGCGACGATCTTCGCGATTTCGTCGATCGCCCGATCTACGCCGCGCGAGCGGCGGAGCTCGCACCCTTGCTCGGTACACGCTGGTTTTTACTGCCGAATTCCATGTACGGATCTTGGGAGCGCGGCATCACGGCTGGGGCGTGTACAAGCGGAATGTCTGCGACAGCCTGCGCAGAGGCAACAACGCGAAAGCGTTACGAGGCTTTGAAGCCCGACCCCTCAGCGGGGGCAGCGACGTCCCGGTAGCGCGACGTCGATCCACACGAGACGATGATCTGAGCTCTGTTCGACATCATCGTTGACGAGCGCGAATTCCGGATCGTCCGCGCTCGGCCAGAAAACGCCCGAAGCACAGACCACGAGGTCGTTCGAGGGCAGTACATAATCGATGCGTAGATTGCCGACCGATCGCGGGCCATCAGAGAAATCACCTGTGTCGAATGCGGGATCACCTTGCTGATTCAGATTGGCGCCGCCTTGTCGGCGCGCCGCCTCGACCGCTCCTACGCTGCGAGGCGCCAGCGCGCCCGATGCCGCTTCCCGATGAACCCGCGGATGATCGAGCAGCTGCGCGATAGCGCCACGAACACTTCCGCCATCGAGAGGATCCGCATTTAAATCGCCGGCGATGACGAAGGACGCGTTGACGTCGAGTCCACCGCGCCGACCGGCATCGTCGAGGAGATAATCCGCGCGCATCGGGTCGAGATAATCTGCCCACAGACGGATTTCGTCATGATTGCGTCGGCCGTTACGATCTTCGGGTCCATCGAAACCGGGCGGAGTGGGGTGGCTGACCAAGAAATGCAGCGTATGCGAAGGCGCGCCCGCCGTAGTCGGCAGACTGATGGCAACGTCCCAGTGACTCTTTGACGACAGCGGCAGCTTCGCGAGGGCTTCGGCGGAGTACCACTGCGGCGGCAGCATGGCATTCGGCATGTCGCGCCAAAGAAATGATCGAAAGGTTCTCGTCGTAGTGTGATCGATCGGAAATCGCGATAGCACCAGCATGCCGTATTGCCCAGGGAATACCCCAAAGCCGAGCGCATCACCCCCACCGCCTATTTTTCCATCGCGATCGAAGTCGACACCGCTCGGCACCCCAGTGTTCGAGGGCGCGATGAAATAGTGGGAGAGTCGCAGCGGTTCGCCGCCACCCTGCGAGACCTCGAGATAGTTTTTCCGGAAAAGCGCAGGTGCCTCAGGGTCGTAGTCGAATTCATTGAGCAGCAGTAGATCGGGTCTGATCTTCTGCAGAACTGCGGCGACCACCCGCGGCTGCGGCGAGGTACCCGCCGACAGCTCACGCGCGAGATCGCCTTCGTTGCGACGAAAAAAGCTGACATTCCAGGTGGCGATGCGGATCGTGCCTTCTGCAACAGGTGGTGGCGTGGGCGCGGCATCGGCAAAAGGGCAGGCGAGCAGGACGGCCAGCCCCAAAGAAAAGGGGCGCCTTGCGGCGCCCCTCTTTTGTCGAGTCTCGTAAGACATCAACTCATCAGAACTCGTACTTGAGACCCACCTGGATCTGCCAGCGCGAGCGCTCGGTGTTGCGGACGACACCGCCGGCCGGACCCGAAGCGGTCTCAGGATTGAGCAGCGTCGAGTTCGCCGAGGCGATGCGATAGCGCGCGCAGGTCAGCACGCCCGCGTTGTCCGAGACACCGTTGGTGCCGGCACAGCTGACGTCGAACAGACGGACGTCTTCACCGTACTCTTCGATCACGCCCCACTTCTTATTGATGAGGTTGAGGACGTTACCGATGTCGAGCGTCACGCGAGCCTTGTGGCCCTCGGCGAAGCCAGGCAGCTCCTGACTGAACTGCATATCCCAAAGATTGAGCGCCCTGCTGGTGTACGAACCGCGCGGGACGATGCCATCCGTCGGGATATCGAACTTCGCGACGAGCGCGCGAAGGGTGTTGAGCGTCGCCAGGCTGTCGAAGGCGACGAGCGGTGCCGAGGTGATCGTCACCACAGTCGTCGTGCCGACCGTCGAGACCGTCGCTTCGCCCGAGAGGTTCGGGACGTAGGCGAGCTGCGCGCCGCGGTTCACACCGAAGGTCGCGTTACGGCTCGAGCCGCCGCTCATGGTGAACGTGACGGGACGGCCCGCGCGCCAGTCGGCGAACAGCGAGACACGGGTCTCGAGATCACCGAAGAGGTTCTTGCGCCAGCCGAATTCACCCTTCACGGCATCGGAGATTTCTTCCTGGCCGCGGCCCGAGGTCGCAGTGTTCGGGTCGAGGGACGCGTACTGACCGCTGTAGAGCGAACTCGCCGTCGAGGAGAAGCGCGCCGAGGCGGAGAACTCGTCCGAGTTCTGCTTCGAGTAGGACAATGCAAAGTTGAAGCCGTTGTCGAAGTACTTCGACACGCCCACCGCTGCCGTCCAGATCGAACCCGTTTCACCCGGGTTGTAGGCCTGGATGTCGCGACCAGAGCCCGGATTGACGGAGGTGACCGTCGTGCCGGCAACCGCCGTCTTCTGAGCCGTGGACAACGCGTCGTAACGGATACGACCATCGGGCGTGAGCGCCTGCTGGCCATTCACGATCAGGCGATTCGCGCGAATATCGCGGAAGGCAAGACCTTCCTTCGTATTCACGTACACGCCGCTCGCCGACACGTTGTAGCCGTTGCCGACTTCCCAGTTGACGGCGAGGTTGATGCGCCAGTCGGAGGGCATCTTGAAGCCCGGGACGATCGAGTTGGTTTCGGACGTGGCCGGAACCGTCGAGCCGCCGAGCGCCGCTTGCACCGAGGCCGGGATCGTCGTGCCGAAGGCCGAGTTCACGCCGACGTTGAGGGCCGCGGCACACGCCGGGCTCGTGGCGCAGTTGACGGCACCGGTCGTTTCGGTGAACCCCGTTGCGGTGCGCTCAAACTGCAGCGTGTTGTCGAGGATGCCGGTATTGCTGAACGAGTTCGAGAGGAACACGTCCGGCAGACCGCCCGAGAACAGACCGAAGCCGCCGCTCACCTTAATGGTGTCGGTTGCGCGCCAGTCGAAGGAGAAGCGCGGCATGAACACGCTGAGGCCGTCGTAGGTCTCTTGGTTGTTGAAACCAAAACGGTTGACGAAGTTCGGGTTCAGCGCCGGCTTGTCGTCGACGTTGTACATGTCGTAACGGGCACCGTAGGTGATCGTCAGGTTGTCCGTGACGTCCCAGGTGTCTTGCAAGAAGAGCGACGTCGTGTCGTACGAGAAGTTCGCCGCGGCGTCGTTCGGATTACCCGAGAGAGCGTTGCGGTAAATCAGCTGGTTCGCACGACCCGCTGCGAAATCGTCGATCGAGTCGAAGTAGTACGTACCGTCGCTGTTCGGGACGAAGAGGTTGAAGATGTCCTGCGTCTGGAGCTGCACGCCCGCCTTCACGAGGTGGTCCCCCGACGTCAATTCGGCCGAGAACTGCGCCTGGGTGTTCTGCGTCTCCAGGAAGTTCGCGTGGCGGAACTGGTCCGGTCCGAAGCGAACTACCGCGACGTTGGTCGAACCGTTGCGGCAGTTGAGCAGCGGGCTGCTCTGACCGGCGGCATCGAGATTCGTCTGCGTGGTGCAGACGCGGATGTCGGCGAAGTTCTGACCCGCCGGCGGTTCCTGCAGACGCGTGTAGTCACGCTGCGAAACACGCAACTCGGTCGACAGATTGTCGGTCCAGTTGGAGTTGAGCTGTGCCGCCATCGTCTCGTCGAGCTCGCCCGTGAGATACCACTGCGAGTCGAGGCCGGCGCTCGTGGTGCCGAGGTTCGTACGCTGGATGACGCCCGATTCAGACTTGCGATAAGAAACCATCGCGCGCTGATTGTCGGAGATGTTCCAGTCGAGACGCGCCGTGTATTTCTCGTCCGTGATCGGCTTCGTCTGCGTGATGCTGCCGAACGGATAAGTGGACTTATACGTGTTCGTGAACACGTTCGTGACGGCCGCGATGTCGTTGGTGGTCAGCTGCGAGGTTCCGCCCGTCGGTCCGGTGATCGAATTGGCAAAACCACCCCCAGCGGGACCAAACAACGTGACGTCGACCGACTCGTAGTTCTCATAAGAGAGCGCGAAGAAGAGCTTATCTTTGAGGATCGGGCCGCGGAACGTGGCGCCGTAGTTGTCCTGCTCGACGAGCGTCTTGACCGTCGTGCTGCGGATCTTGGTGCCGACGAGATCTTCGTTCAGGAAGTTGCCGAAGACCGAGCCGCTGAATTCGTTCGTACCCTGACGGAGCACCACGTTGATGGCGCCGCCGAGGAAGTCGCCGTTCTCGACGTCGAACGGAACCGCCTGAACCGAGAACTGCTCGACCGAGTCGAGCGAGACCGGACCGCGGCGGGTCGGAAGACCGCCCGTGTTCAGGCCGAAGTCGTCCTGCGCCTGCACGCCGTCGATCGAGATGCGATTCGTGCGCGGGTTGGAGCCGGCGATCGAGATGCCACCGTCACCGCGAAGGTTTGCGGAGACGAGGGGATCGCGGCGCGCGAGGTCGCGGATATCGCGGCTGATCGAGACGACAGCCTCGATCTGATCGCGATCGAGCGTCGTGGCGGAGCCCACTTCGATCGCATCGCGAACCGCGGTGGCCGACACCAGGATTT
>JAFMKA010000060.1 GCA_017853175.1 Steroidobacteraceae bacterium
AAAAGGATGGTGCCGGAAATAGGATTCGAACCTACGACCTACGCATTACGAATGCGCCGCTCTACCAACTGAGCTATTCCGGCGTCCAAACCCGGTCTCGGCCGGGGCGGCGAATCTTAAACGCGCCGCAGGCGGATGAAAAGTTCGATCCCGAGGTATGCCCTGCTCTCTAGGCACCCCGGCAGCGGCTCGACCGGTATTTCTGTTGTAAAAGCCCCATCAGAGCCATCGGTAGCCTCACCAGGCCCTCGGTGGCGAACGCCATGGGCGTCGTAAATTGAGCCTTTCGAGACCCGTGCGACCGTCTCGCGCAGCCTAGAGACGATCTGGCCGACCGTCGGGCAAGGGGGGTATCGGCACGCGCAATTCTCGGGGTAGGCCGAAGACCACGTTCTCCTCACGCCCCATGAGCTCGCGCGGCGCCTGAGCACCCCACTCCCGCAGCCGATCGATGACCTCGCGTACCAACACTTCGGGCGCCGAGGCGCCGGCTGAGAGCCCCACGCTACGCTTACCGTCGAACCACTCCCGACGCAGATCGGCTGCTCCGTCCACGAGGAATGCCGGAACGCCCGCGCGCTGACCGAGTTCTACGAGACGATTGGAGTTGGAGCTCGCGACCGACCCCACGACGATCAGGACGTCACACTCGCGCAATAAATCTTTGACGGCATCTTGTCGATTTTGCGTGGCGTAGCAGATGTCTTCCTTGCGCGGACTCGCGAGCTCCGGAAAACGCTTGCGCAAGGTTTCGACGATCTCGGCCGTGTCATCGACAGAGAGCGTCGTCTGCGTGACGAAGGCGAGGTTCGAGGGGTTTTGCACCGTAAGTGTCGCGGCGTCTTCGACCGACTCGACGAGGTGAATCTTGCCCCCGAACGAAGTATCGAAACGCCCGAGCGTCCCTTCGACCTCGGGGTGTCCGTCATGACCGATCAGAATGACCTCACGGGCCTCGCGCGAGTAACGGCGAACCTCCATGTGCACTTTGGTCACGAGCGGACAGGTGGCATCGAAAACGGTGAGGCCGCGTCGGTTCGCCTCATCCTCGACGGCCTTGGAAACCCCATGAGCCGAGAAAATGACCGTGGCGCCATCGGGAACTTCGTCGAGCTCTTCGACGAATACCGCGCCCATCGAGCGCAGACGCTCGACGACATGTTTGTTATGGACGACTTCGTGTCGAACGTGAATGGGTGCCCCGAAAAGAGCGATGGCACGCTCGACGATATCGATCGCCCGATCGACGCCGGCACAAAAGCCGCGCGGATTGGCGAGCACGATGTTCATCGACTGCGCCTCCAGTCGGCAAAGGCATCGTAGATGAGAAAGACGGCCCCCACGGTGATGGCGGCATCGGCGATGTTGAACGCCGGAAAGTACGCCTGCTGCCAATGCACGTGGATGAAGTCGATCACGAAACCGTGCTCGAAACGATCGATGACGTTGCCGATGGCTCCCGAGAGCACTAACGCGAGCGCGAGCGCGAGCACGCGATCACGGCGTGCATGCAGCGTGCGCAGCCAAACGAGTAGCGCCCCACTCACCACGACGGCAAGGATGCTGAAGAACCACCGCTGCCAGCCACCCGCATCCGCGAGAAAACTGAACGCGGCGCCCGGGTTGTGCAGGCGCGTGATGTCGAGCCAAAAAAATACCGGCGTGAACTCGCCGAGCTCGTAATGAGTTTCGATCCAGGCCTTACTCGCCTGGTCGGCGACGACGAGCAGCACCGAGAGCCAAAGCCATCGCCAGCCGCTCTCTCGCCCACTCACTGTCGCCAGTGCCTCGCGCAGGGACGACCCACTCATGCGTAACGACGCTCCTCTCCGGACCCTGCAACATTGACGACGCAGCGGCCACAAAGTTCAGGGTGCTCCGCATGTTGTCCGACGTCGTCCCGACGGTGCCAGCATCGCACGCATTTCGGAGCAGTCGTGGCTTTCACACGCACGGTCGCACCCGAGACCGAGGGATCGACGACGACCTGAGCCGCCGACGTGATGAAAAAGAATCGTAGGTCATCGCCAAGCGCGCCATAGCGCGCCTGCTCGCTAGCCGGCACGGCAATCTCGACTTCAGCCTCGAGGGGCGAACCGATTTCGCCCGCTTCACGCAGCCGCTCAAGTTCGCGCGCCACCTCACCGCGCAGCGCGAGCAAGGCCTCCCAGTCGATGGTATCGGCCGGAACCTCGGGCAGCACATGCCAGACCGAGTGGAACACCGAGGCTTCGCGGCGAGCCGGCAAATGCGACCAGATTTCTTCGGCCGTGAACGACAACACCGGCGCGAGCCAACGCACCATGGCCTCGACGATGTGGTACATCGCCGTCTGCGCTGAACGCCGCGCATGACTCTTCGGAGGCGTCGTGTAGAGACGATCTTTGAGCACATCGAGGTAGCAACCGCCAAGCTCGACGACGCAGAACCCGTGCACCTTCTGATAGACCAGATGGAACTGGTAGTCTCGATAGGCCGTAACGACCTCATCGTGCAACACCCGCGCCCGCCCGAGCGCCCAACGATCGAGCGCGACCATATCTTTGACCGGCACCGCATCGACGGCCGGATCAAATCCGGCGAGATTGCCGAGCAAAAAACGAACCGTATTGCGGATGCGTCGATAGCTATCCGACATCCGCTTGAGGATTTCGTCGGACACGCTCATTTCATTGGCATAGTCCGTCGAGGCGACCCACAAGCGCAGTACGTCGGCGCCGAGGCTCTGCATCACCTTTTGCGGAGCGATGACGTTTCCGAGCGACTTCGACATCTTCCGACCTTTGTCATCGACCGTGAAGCCGTGGGTCAGCACGCCCTTGTAGGGCGCACGACGGTGCAGGGCTTCCGACATCAAGAGCGACGAGTGGAACCAGCCGCGATGCTGATCGGAGCCTTCGAGATACAGATCGACGGGGCCTTCGATTTCGGGGCGCTGGGCCGCGACGCACTCGAACGAAAGACCAGAATCAGCCCAGACATCCATGACATCGGTGACTTTGTCGTACTGTGCCGCCTCGGCTCCAAGGAGATCCGACGGATCGAGCGCAAACCAGGCTTCGATACCGCCCTGCTCCACCTTGGCCGCCGCGCGATCGATGAGCGCAACGGTATCGGGGTGTAACTCACCGGTGGTCTTGTGTACGAAGAGTGGGATCGGCACGCCCCAAGTGCGCTGCCTCGAGATACACCAATCGGGACGCTTTTCGATCATGCCCGTGATGCGCTGCTCGCCCCACGCGGGCGTCCAGGCGACTTTTTTGATGTCCTCGAGCGCTCCGGCGCGCAGTCCTCGCTGATCCATGCTGATGAACCATTGCGGCGTGGCGCGGAAGATCACCGGTGTCTTGTGTCGCCAGCAATGCGGATAACTGTGGCGGTACGGCGCGTGCTTCACGAGCGCCCCGCTCTCGCGCATGAGTTCGATCAAGGTTGCGCCGGCGTCGTCGAGCTTGAGCCCTGCGACGAGGGGCGTGCCTTCGATGAACCGACCGTCACCGCCCACGGGGTTACGCACCGGGAGTCCATATTTTTGGCCGACCGCAAAGTCTTCCTGACCGTGCGCGGGTGCGGTGTGTACGGCACCCGTACCGGCGTCGAGCGTGACGTGGTCACCGACGATCACCGGCACCTCGCGATCGAGGAAGGGATGCTGCAACATCAAGCCCTCGAGCGCGGCACCTTTAAAGCGTGCGACCTGCTGCACGCTGCCCGCTTCGATGCCATAACGTGCGGCGATGGCGGAGAGTAGATCGACGGCGAGCAAGACGAGCCGCGACGGGAACTCGCCCTGCGCCGGCACATGCACGAGGGCGTAATCGAGATCGGGACCGACTGCGACGGCCTCGTTCGCCGGAAGCGTCCAAGGGGTTGTCGTCCAGATCACGAGCGCCGGACGCAGACCTTCGGCCATCTTCTCGCCTGGGCGCAAGCCGATGCGCGCACGCAAGTCGTCGACATCGACCACTTTGAAGGCGACGTCGATCGCCGGCGAAGTTTTGTCTTCGTATTCGACCTCAGCCTCGGCAAGCGCTGAGCGGCAATCGAGGCACCAGTGCACGGGCTTTGCGCCTTTGTAGAGGTGCCCGTTTTTCACGATGCGCCCGAAGGCCCGCATCTGCTCGGCCTCGTAGGCCGGATCCATGGTGCGATAGGGACGATCCCAATCGCCGAGCACACCGAGTCGCTTGAAGTCGGTGCGCTGAAGTTCGATCTGTTCGGCCGCGAACGCACGACAGGCCGCGCGGAAGGCGTTGACGTCGAGCTTTTGACCCGGACGTCCGTGCTTTTTTTCTACGGCGAGCTCGATGGGCAGGCCGTGGCAGTCCCAGCCCGGGATATACGGCGCATCGAATCCGTCGAGCGATCGCGACTTGACGATGATGTCCTTCAATATTTTGTTGAGCGCATGACCGATGTGGATGCTGCCGTTGGCATACGGCGGACCATCGTGCAACACGAAACGCGGACGTCCCTTGGCGATGCGTCGCAGTTCGCCGTAGGTGTCGCGGGTTTGCCAGCGTTCGACGAAGCCGGGCTCACGCGTGGCGAGATCGGCCTTCATGGGGAAGTCCGTCTGCGGAAGATTGACCGTCTGTTTGTAATCCGTCACTGCTCTGTCACCCATTCACGCGCGGTTCGCGCATCGACCTGCATCTGTACCACCATCAACTCGACACTCTCGAATCGCAACTCGTCGCGCAGGTGGGCGACGAACTCGATTTCGAGTTCGCGACCGTAGAGGTCGCCTGAAAAATCGAACACGAACGTCTCGAGTAGAGGCTCGACGCCACCGACCGTCGGACGCGTACCGAGACTCGCCACGCCGCCGAGGGCGACGCCGGCGATACCGTGTACCCGAACGGCGAAGACCCCGCGAAGCGGGAGTCGGCGCCGTCGAACGCGAATGTTAGCTGTCGGAAAGCCCAGCGTGCGGCCAAGTTGCTGGCCGGCCACCACCCGACCCCTCATCGTGTAGGGCCGTCCGAGCAGTCGCGCAGCCCGGGGCAGATCGTGCAGCGCCAGGGCCGTTCGAAGTTCTGAACTGCTCACGCGCTCACCGGCGAGACGCACGGGCTCGATCACCTCGACCGAGAACGCACCCTGCTCGCTTGCCTTCGTTAGGAAGGCAGCATCGGCCTCTCCATGACGACCGAAACGGAAATCGTGCCCCACGACGATGCCGGTGACGCCGAGGTCTTCGGTGAGGAGTCGCAGGAAGGCCTCGCCCGACAGTTGTCGCAAGGTCTCATCGAATCGCAACAACACGAAGGCATCGAGCCCCGAGCGCTCAAAGAGACGCCAGCGCTCACGGAAGTTGGTGAGACGCGCCGGTGCGGTATCGGGCGACAAAAACTCCCTTGGCATCGGCTCGAAGCTCACGATGAGTGCCGGTCTCCCCTCCGCCCTCGCGCGCTCGAGCGTGCGCGCGATCAAGGCCTGATGCCCGCGATGCACGCCATCGAAACTACCGATGGTGACGATGCCGCCGCGCAGGTCGTCGGGCACAGCGCGCGTGCCGCGCAGCAGCCTGAGAGACGGTCGCACCGACATCACGACCCTCGCAGATGCGCCGGGCGCAGCCCGAGCAACGAAAGAGCGAGGCCATAAGTGACTACGCCCGCAACGATGCAACCCGACAACCACCCCGCACGATCGAGCGGGGTTGCGCCGAGCCAATCATTGAGCGCGGGACTCACCGCCAAAAGAGCAACCGCCATCAAAGAATTAGCGATCAGGACGCGAACTCCGAGCGCAGTCCACCCCGATGACGGGCGGTACACACCCTCGCGTCGTAGACCGCGCCAGAGTAGAAAACTATTGAGCGCCGCGGAGAGACAGGTCGAGGTGGCGAGCAGGACGAACGGCGTGCCAAATCCCATGAAGTGCGCGGGCAACACCAAGAGCAAATTGAACCCCATGTTGACGCCGAGCGCGATGAGTCCGACACGGACCGGCGTTTTGGTGTCTTGGCGAGCGAAGTAACCGGGTGCCAGCACTTTGACGAGACTGAAGCCGATGAGACCCCAGGAGTACGCCATCAGGCCATACTGGGTCATGAGTACGTCGTTATCGGAGAATTGCCCGTAGCCAAAGATGGTGGCGGTGATCGGACCTGCGAGCACGAGCAAGCCGACCGTCGCCGGCGTCACGATGACGAGCACGAGACGCAACGACCAGTCGAGCGTCGCCGAGAATCGAGCCGCATCACCGGCCGCATGCTGCGCCGAAAGCCGCGGCAAAATCACCGTTGCGAGTGCGATGCTAAACACCCCGAGCGCGAACTCCATCAAACGATCGGCGTAGTAGAGCCAAGCGATGCTGCCCGTCACGAGGAATGACGCGATGAGCGTATCGAGCAGCAGACTCACCTGCGCCATCGACGAGCCAAAGATTCCGGGGATCATCAACTTACCGATGCGACGTACGCCCTCGGCTGCGGGCCTCCAGCGCGGCATCGACAACAAGCCGAGTCGCGCGACCGACGGCAACTGGAACAGCACTTGCGCCACACCCGCGACGAATACACCGATGGCGAGCGTCACACCCGGATTGTCAGAGTTCGCTGCGATCAAGACGGCGAACACGATCATCACGAGATTCATCACCACTTGCGTGAAGGCCGGCACGGCGAAGCGACCGTAACTATTGAGCACACCACTGAAGAGCGCGGTCAAAGATATGAAAAAGAGATAGGGGAACGTCCAACGCAGCATTTCGACTGCGAGCTCGTACTTACCCGCTTCCTGAGTGAAGCCCGGCGCAAAGAGCAGGATGATGAGCGGAGCGGCCAAAACCCCGATCGCCGTCACGACGAGTAACACGCCACCGAGCGTGCCGGCGACGCCAGCCACGAGCTCGCGTACCTCACCCTGCTCGCGACGCACTTTGTACTCAGAGATCACCGGGACGAAGGACTGCGAGAACGCGCCCTCCGCGAACAGACGACGGAGAAAATTGGGGATCTTGAACGCCACCAGGAACGCGTCCATCAGCGTTCCCGCACCGAAGGCCTGTGAATAGACCATGTCGCGCAGCAACCCGGTGACCCGGGACAGCAAAGTGGTGAGACCCACCACCGAGGTACTCTTGAAAATCGCGCGACTCATGACTGCCGTGTGGGGGGACCCGCGGACGAACTATACCGGAGCGGCCCTTCTTTAGCGTTGACAACCCCCCGTCACACCCCGAAAATACGCGCCTTTTTTACGACCCCGAGCATTATCCGTGGCCAACACCAAGTCTGCCGAAAAAGCCGCCCGCCAGGCCGTCAAGCACCGCGCCCGCAATATCTCGCTGCGCTCTCGCACGCGCTCTGCGATCCGCGATGCCGCCGAGACCATCGCCAAGGGTGATAAGGCCGCCGCTCCGGCTGCCGTTCGCAAGGCAGCCTCCTCCGTCGATTCGTTGGTCAACAAGGGCCTCGTGCACAAGAACAAGGCTTCGCGTCATAAGAAGCGTCTTGCCGCCAAGCTGAAGAAGCTGGCCGGCAAATAAAGCAAAAGACCGACTCGGTCGCGTCTGACGAAAAACCGGCCTAGCGCCGGTTTTTCTTTTTGGGCGCCCGGCCCCGCTTGAGGTTGCGGCTCGTCTCGAACGGCAACCCCGGCACCCAAATGGCCGCCGTCGCCGATTTACTAGAACACGCAGCCGTCTTTTTGGAGCGCTTCGCCTCACCGCCCCTCACGGTCACTCCGCCGGCTTCGAGCGTGCTTCGGCGCGCCGCCAAGCGCGATTCCACGGCAAGCATCAGGGGCAATCTCGCCTCGCTTGCGGCGACCTCTCGCCATTCTCTCCCCTCCGGCCACGGCTCAAGCGCTCCGGCGAGCGCCCAAAGCAAATTGAGGGAGCGAGTGAGGCCCGCGTGTCGCACGGCCAGATACGCCTCGAGCGCACCACGTCGACGAAGGCTCTCGACGTCGTGAATACCGACGGCCGCAAGTAAGCGCTCAGATTGGGGCCCAAGGTTGCGCAAGTCGCACAGGCGCAGCCGAAGCTTCCCCTGCGCCAACCGGCGACGAACCTTCGGATTGCGATCAGGCATCGTCGCCCGATTTTCCGGCTGACTTGGCGGCTTCCTCCTCGAGGAAGCGCATCACCGACTCGGTCAGTTCGCGCGTACCGGACCCCGTGACGCCCGAGATCAGGAACCACGGGCCTTTGTGACGAAGCGAACGCACGATCGCCTTCGCCCGCTTCTCAGCCTCCTCGGGGGGCAAGAGATCGCTCTTGTTGATCACGAGCCATCGCGGCTTAGTGACGAGATCCTTGGAGAATTTTTTGAGCTCGGCGACGATCGAGCGCGCATCTTTGACCGGATCCGCTTCCGGATCGACCGGCGCCATGTCCACGAGATGCAGCAGCACTCGTGTGCGCTGCAGATGCTTCAGAAATCGGATACCGAGCCCAGCGCCCTCAGCGGCACCCTCGATTAGACCCGGGATGTCGGCCATCACGAAGCTGCGATGCTCACCACAATAGACGACGCCAAGATTGGGGTGCAGCGTGGTGAAGGGATAGTCGGCCACTTTCGGTCGCGCCGACGAAACGGCACGGATGAGCGTCGACTTACCGGCATTCGGCAGGCCGAGTAATCCCACATCCGCGATAACTTTGAGCTCGAGTTCGAGCACCCGCTTCTCACCGGGCAACCCCGTGCCGAACTGTCTGGGTGCACGGTTGGTGCTGGTCTTGAATCGGGCATTTCCCCAACCGCCCTTACCGCCATGCGCCACGAGCAGCGTGTCGCCCTCGCGCACGAGGTCGCCCAGCTGCTCGCCCGTTTCGGAGTCGCGGACGACGGTGCCGATCGGAACCGGCACATAAAGGTCGTCGCCGCCACGACCAAAGCAGTCGTTACCGCTGCCGCCCTCACCCGACTTCGCCTTGAACGTTCGTTCGACGCGAAAATCAGCCAACGTATTGATGCCCGGCGCCGCGCGCAGATAAACGCTGCCGCCGTGACCGCCGTCGCCACCGTCCGGCCCGCCGAACGGCACGAACTTTTCGCGACGGAAGCTGAGGCAGCCTCGGCCACCATTGCCGGCCTGCACGCGAATTCGGGCCTCATCGACGAACTTCATGAACGCGTCCTCTGCAAAAGCCGCAAACAAAAACCCCGGCGCGCGGCCGGGGTTTGCGATGCGGAAGGCGTCTCGCCGTTATTCGGCGACCACGCTCACGAACATCTTCTTCTCGGCACCACGGCGCTTGAACGCCACCTTGCCGTCGGTCAACGCAAACAGCGTGTGGTCCGTGCCGATTCCGACGTTGGTGCCGGGACGGTACTGGGTACCACGCTGACGAATGATGATGTTGCCGGCCAGCACCTGCTCGCCACCGAACACCTTCACGCCGAGTCGCTTGCTGTGTGAGTCGCGGCCGTTCTTGGTACTGCCGCCT
>JAFMKA010000016.1 GCA_017853175.1 Steroidobacteraceae bacterium
AAACCGGTAGTCGAATGCCGAGAGGCGAAAGGAGCAGAGGCGAATCGCTGCCGAGGCAGGCATCGCGGAGGAGAAAGCCGATCTCCGAGGTTTGATTCGACTTGGACTGCCGCTGAGTTTCGGCTTGCAGGTACTCGGGCCCGCGTTACTCGATTTTGCCGAACAACATCCGCAGGTCGAGTTGGTACTCGATCTTTCCGATGAGCGATCGAATCTCATCGAGGAGGGTCTCGATTTATCCGTTCGAGTGACCTCTTCCTTGCAGCCGGGTGATGTCGTTCGTCAGCTCGGCACTTGCCGATTGATGACGCTCGCATCGCCCGACTACTTGGCTCAGCACGGCGTTCCGCGTCACCCCTCAGAATTGCGGCACCACCAATGTTTGATCTACGCCAGTGATCCAACGCCGGCGAGCTGGATTTATCTGGAGGGAAATCGTGAGCACCGGGTGCCTGTACGCGGTCATATCATCGCCAACAACGGCGTGCTGCTCGCAGAGGCTTGCGTGCGGGGCATGGGAATAGCGCGACAACCCGACTTCATCGCGGCACCCTATCTCGAACGAGGCGTACTGCGCGAGGTGCTCGAAGAGTTCGAGATCACTCCGCTCGGTGTTTATGCCGTGCTCCCGGGTAACCGATACGTCTCACATCGAGTGAGAGTGTTGATCGAGCACCTTGCCGCGTCGTTGGTGACGCAACGCTCAACGGTGAGCCGTAGTTCAACGACGACCCGTGGACGGCAGCGTAAAGTCGAACATCACCGCAAGCGCTCGCAAACCGGTCGTCGTCAGCGCGCAGGCCGTCATCGCCCACCATGAGGGGACATCGAGACTCGCAAAGACCGTATAGCTGAGACCCCCTATCGCCGCGCAGATGGCATAGGGTCGATGATCGCGAAAGAGCGCAGGAATCTCGTTACACACCAGGTCTCCAAGAACGCCTCCGAAGGTGCCCGTGATGACGCCCATCATGATCGCGACGATCGGGGGTTGTCCCATGATCCAGGACAAGTGAGTTCCCGTCGCACAGAAGAGACCGAGTCCGATCGCATCAGGAATTTGTAGCCAGTGTTGTCCGTGTTCTAGACGCTGCAAGCTCACGAGTGCCGCGCAGCCGATACTGATCGCGAGAACGCCGAACAGCACGATCTGGTGGTCTACCCAAAAAAATGGACGGCGGTCGAGCAGGACATCGCGCAGCGTTCCGCCTCCGAAGGCGGCAAGGAATCCGCAGGCGCATATGCCGACGATATCCATGCGCTTGCGCAGCGCGCTCAGCACGCCAGAAATCGCAAAGGCGATCGTCGCGATGAACTCTAGGGTGAAAATCGAGCTCTGACTAAGGGCGGCGAGGAGTTCCATGGAGTTTTTGTGGTGTGGATGTTGCGGCGATTACTCGAGGAGCGATTTGTTCACACACCCAGGGTGATGGGGGAGAGACCCGCCCAAATACGCTCGAAAAACCAGTAAGCGGCAATGATTCCACCGGCGTATGACATCGCAGTTCTGAGTTTACCCTCATGCGCGGCGATCGCGAGGCGGGGGTCTCCACCAGGTAACATCATGACCGCTCGCGTGATCACCATTCCCGTCAGCACGGCCAGGCTGATGAACGTGATCTGACCCACCTCGACACCGATGTTGAACATCAACAGTGCGGAAATCTCCTCGTCTTTTGGCAGACCCACCTCCCGAAGATAGCCGGCAAAGCCGAAGCCGTGGAGCAGACCGAACAGAGTGGATACGGCGACCGGGCGACGAAGTGTTAGAGTCTCGCGCCGACTGCTCAAAGATTCGGCTGCAACCAACACGATACTCAGCGCGATCATCGACTCGACGAATGGAGCTGAGGGAGTCGCGACGCCTGTGGTGGACAGCGCCAAGGTGATCGAATGGCCTAGCGTGAAACCGGTTAGGGCGCGAATCAATGTCCACCCGGTGCCCGTGATGAGCCATAACAGCGTCAAGAAAATCAGATGGTCGAACCCACGAAGGATATGGTCGAAGCCGATTAGTGCGTACGATCGTGCGCGGAGTGCTTCGGGTTGAGGAGCTGAAATGCTGATCGAGTGGCTTCCCGGCGACCCGGTCATTGTCACGACGGTTCCGTTGGCCCGGCTGACGGTGAGTAGTGTGGGCAGAGACGGATTGTCATTGGGATAAGTCAGTTCGATGCTCAGCGGTGAGCGCGGATCTGAGCAAAGGTAGCTGGCGTTGTGAATTCCACGTCCCGATCGTTCGCCGAGATCTTTTTTGCAGCCGGCGCCTGTTAGTTCGACGAGCGGTTGATCCGCGACCGTCAGAGTCGGCGACGGCTGCCAGCTGACGACGTATCGTCCCTCGGACTCTTCACTGACTTTGACGAGCAGAGGGCGGTAGTCGTGTGCGTGCGCGAAGGTGGGGCTTAGGCCAAGACCAAGTCCGAGGAAATATGCAGTGATCCGAAGGAGTCTCACTGCAGCGTCGACTCCACACGGTACTGGCCGATGAGTGATTTGATGCGTCGCTCGAGCCGTTCCTCGACTTTAGCGTTCCTCAGATCGTTAGCGACAACCTCTCTAACCGACTCCAAATTCGGCGTTGAGGGAGAGGATCGACGAGTGACCTGAATCAGATGAAAGCCGCTACGTGATCGATAAGGCCCTTGCCATTCGGAGTTCACAGGTTTCAAGAATGCAGCGTCGGCAACCTCTGGGCCCAGATGGCTCTCGATCAGCGGTCGCGGTTCGTCCGCATAGTCTTGAAAGTAGGGGAATCGATCGCTGCGTGTGAGGGCGGCTTCGAAATCGATGGCGTTCGATCGAAGGGCTGTGAGCGTGGAGCGCGCCCGTTTCTCCGCCCCGGCTTCACCGCTTGAAGCATCGAAAAACACGTGCCGAAGAGTGGCCCGTGCAGGGTTCTGATATCGCTGTACGTTATTGAGGAAAAATTGCCTCAACTCTTCATAGGAGGGTGCGGAGAGATCTTCTTCAGGAGAATCTCGCAATACATATTCCATGGTCTGTGCGAGGCGTCGACGAATGACGTAATCGGTGGAGTCCAAGCCCATCGCGAGTGCTTCACGGTGAAGAACCTCTTCCCGAATATATTCATCGACTAGATTGGCTTTCTGCGCTGGTGTCATCGAGCGCAGCATTTCCTCGAGTCGATCCCGTGCGGAGTCAGAGAAGGTCTGATTCCTGTATTGCATGAATTCGAGAAGGCGCTCTTGAGTGATGACGATCCGCCGGGACTCCTCCTCGCTCTCTGACGTGAACCACGTGAACAACGCAAACAGCGCGGCTCCGATCACGATGAAATGCACCAACGGTTCACGAAGCAGCTTCGTGAGTTGGCCTCGTGACCGAGAAGGTACGGTCACGGTTTGTACCAAATCGGCGAGGTGTAGGCCCGCTCAACCGTGACGCTCTTCACGCCGCTCGGAATGGTCGCTCCGAGTCGCTTCGCATCGTAAGCCGTCCATCTCGGTGTCGGAATTTCGAGCACACGCACGTAATAGAAAGCGCGAAGCTTTGGGTCGAAGTCGGGGTCGCGCCAAACGGCATCCAAAGACTCGGCGCCGATCGAATTGGAGTAGGTGGCGTTGGAAATATCCACCGTCGAGCCGACAAGCGGCGTCTTTCCGCCGTTACTTGCCGCGCGACGATTTCCCGATAGCGCGACGTCATAAATTTTTTCGTGCGTTTTACCTGAGGCGTCGAGCCACCCTTTAATAACTTGAATACGATCCAAATTCGCTTCGTCCGGATCTTTCGTCGCCGTGATCATCAGCACAGGCGCTTTGCTGCGCGGCGCTGCATTCAGCGTACCGCCCATCGGCACTCCCTTCGAATAACCGACCTCTGCGTAATCGGCGC
This sequence comes from Steroidobacteraceae bacterium, assembly GCA_017853175.1. Taxonomy (GTDB): domain Bacteria; phylum Pseudomonadota; class Gammaproteobacteria; order Steroidobacterales; family Steroidobacteraceae; genus UBA964. The sequence goes on from JAFMKA010000016.1 coordinate 3,859, forward strand.
GCTTCACATCGGCGGGGGAAAAATCCCAGCCCCCGAATAGCCGGACGGTTATTCGGTTGCCGGTCGTCGCATACACTTCTTTTCTGGTCAGTGCGTCGAAGAGGGCTTCGCGGGTGTTATCGGTGGCCCAAACCGCCGCAAGGCCCGATGCCGCGAAGTCCGAACCCGGTACCGGGAAGCCCGGTGCCATTTGGGTAACCATCCGGTTGACGGTAGGTTCCGAGGAAACGAATTTTCCGAAGAAGTTATCTTCGGTCGTGGTGGTGATCCCGATGTGAGAGTCGGTGCTGCCGATCATACCGAAGGCGAACGGATTTACGCCTAGGCGGGACTCGTGCGCGAGTCCGCGCGCCAAGGCCGATCGCGCATATTCATACTCAAGCATCCAAGGTTCTTTCTTGCGTGTTCCGCCGATGTTCGTCTTATCCCATCTTTCATAGTCGGCGAACTCGTCGTTCGGTGAGAGATAAGGGTGAGTTTCGCCATCCCCCTTAACTTGAGTTACTTCGTAGACGGGTTCCCAACGCGAACGGCGTGCGGCGTAATCGGTCGACAGCGGCTGTCCGGCGATCGTCGTGTCGGCAAACATCATTCCGTTGCTACCGTTACCGTTATGAGGAATCGCCAAGACCCGTCCTGACGTTTCTTTTTCGTATCCCTCGAGAGCTTTCCACAAATCTTCCGGATCAATGCTGTCCAAAGACGAGTAGGGGATGTGCTTAAGTGTATTTTCCGGCCCATCCCGAAACAAAACAACTCGGTGCAAATTATTGCCGTCGACCGCAGCGCTCCATTCGTATCCGACAATCGTCGTGAAGCGCCCCGGCTCATTGAAGCGCTCGGCCTCGTTGACGAGTTCCCGCCAAACGAATCGTTTAAAGAAATCCGGCAGGCGCGAGTCCTCTCGGGCGCCGCGTCCGACCAAGGCATCGGCGAACTCGGTGAATAATTTTCGATCCTCGCCGTTCGCCAGGTAGCCTGCCCATCGGGCTCCTACCGAGGTCTGCAAGAGCTCCGGTGTACGTTTTCCCGCATGAAAAAACGCGCCGAGATACTCGGCATGATCGGTCACCGCCAGAAAATCGAGCGGTCTTTTCAGTCGGGTAGGTTGTCCGGTTTCGGTTTTGACAGCTTCGCCGCGGGCGAATCTAAACGCATCTGCCGGTGTCATGTGTCGAGTGCCGAGGCTGTAGGCGTCGGCCGAGCACTGCGTGTGCAGATGCAGATCACCCCAATACACCCGCCGCGGGTATTTGGTTGCAACCACGGGTGAGTAGGCGGTCGACGAGGGCTGCGCCGAGGCGGTCGACGAACTCCACACGAGCGCAGCGAGCAAAAAAGTTATCAACCTGGCGTTCATTGGCAGCACCTCAAAAAATTAGCTGGTGGCGAAAGTCCGTTCGTAAATAAACAAGCAAGAATGTTTTCGACAAGCCTGCTTGTTTATTCAAATCGTAACTGATACGTTCGGGATAAGGGGAAGGTTTGGTTGGGTGCGCGCATCAGTTGGTCGCGTCTCCGACCGTCACCTCTAAAGCAGAAATAACTATATTTTTTGGGGGTCGACGTATGAAATTCGCTTTGCCAGTTCCTGTTCTTTCAGCGCTCGTGTCGTCAGTCCTCGGATTTTCAACAGGGGCGATGGCTCAAGACTCGGGTGCCTCACAAGGTGCTGCTTCGCTCGAAGAAGTGGTGGTGACGGGCACTCGCCTCAAGTCCGATGGGTTCGAGGCGCCGACACCGGTGACCGTCGCGACCGTCGAATCTTTGGTCAACGCAGTACCCACTAACGTCGTCAACGCGCTTCAGGAATTGCCGCAGTTTTTAGGCTCGGCAAACTTCTCGTCGGGTGGAAAACTCGGTATCGGCGAGGGCAGAGGCCAATTTCTGAGCCTTCGAAATTTCGGCGCGGGCCGAACCTTGATCATGTTGGACGGCGTTCGTATGCCGCCCACCACCTACGACGGACGCGTGAACTCCGAGATCTTCCCGCAGATGCTGCTCAAGCGTGTCGACGTCGTGACCGCGGGTGCATCGGCGGCATACGGATCGGACGCAGTCGGCGGCGTCGTCAACTATGTGCTCGATCATGACTTCGAAGGTGTGAAGGTCGATACTTCGGCCGGTATGTCGAGCCGCAGCGACTCGTTCAATTATCGTGTGGGCGGGGCTTTCGGTGCGAAGGTGGGCCAGCGTGGTCATTTGCTCGTCAGTGTCGAGCGCTTCGAAAACGAAGGCATCGAGTTGGGAGATCGTCCGCTCGGTCAAGAAGCCTACGTTGCCGCCGGTCGTACGCCGGGCGGTGGCGCGCAGGGCACGGCCAATAATCCGTTCATTATCTACAGCGGCGCAGTGTGGAATAACCTGAGCGCCGGGGGTCACATCCTGGCGGGTCCGCTCGCGGGAACTTACTTCACGACTCCCGGCCAGTGGCGTCCATTCGTCGCGGGCAGGGCGACCGGCGCATCGAACACCAGCGTGGGTGGAGACGGTGTGGCACTTCAGCGCGAACAAAGCGTGTCGGAAGATGCCGTGTCGACTCAGGGCATGGTTCGATATGAATATGCCTTGACCGATAACGTGAAGGCCCATGTGCTCGGTCTTTATTCGAAGGCTGAAGTCAGCATCACCGGTGGCTTCAATTACTTCGACTTTGGCCACACCATTTACAGCGGTAACCCGTTCATCCCTGCCGACATTCAGGCTCGGATGACGGCGCAAAACATCGCGTCTTTCTCGCTGCAGAAGTACGTGACGGACTCGCCGATTTCTCCGGCGACCGACGACACCCGGCACTACACCATCATGGCGGGGCTCGAGGGTAGTTTCGATGTGGCGGGTCGCAGCATCGGTTGGGATTTGACCTACGCTCATGGCGACACCAAGCAGGAAGCGTCGGAAATCAACACGCCTGAGCTTCGGAAATTCCATGCGGCAGTCGATGCGGTTCGGGATTCTTCGGGCAACATCGTGTGTCGTGTGACGGTGACCAACCCTGGGCTGTATCCGGGCTGCGTTCCGTTCAACATTCTCGGTGAGAATGTGGCCTCGAAGGCGGCTGTGGACTACATCCACGGTACGTCGCTCTACGGCACTGAGACGAAGCTCGACCAGGTTGCGCTGTCGTTCCAAGGCGATCTTTTCGAGTTGCCGGCGGGTGCAGTCGCGTTCGCTATCGGTGGCGAATATCGGAAGCAGAAGCTCGTCATGACGAGCAACTCCGATCCCTCGGTGGTCAGACCGGTTGATGGTTTGCGCAGTCTCGCGCTCACGCAACCGCGCTTCTGGTTCTCTAACCGCGCGAGCGCCAAGGCTGATCTCTCGGTGAGCGAGGCCTTTGCCGAGTTGAACATTCCGTTGCTCGCCGATGCGCCGCTTGCGAAGAGCTTCGATATCAACGGCGCGATTCGCTTTACGGACTACAGCACGAGTGGAAACGTAAAGACCTGGAAGGGTGGTGCAACATGGCGCCCGGTGGACGAGGTCTTGTTCCGCGTCACCAAGTCGCGTGACATCCGTGCGCCCTCGCTGTTCGATCTCGGTGCCTCGGGCTCTGCGGGTCGCACGACGCTTGTCGATCCTTTGACCGGTCGATCTGACGTGGTTCTGACAGCGGGCGGCGGTAACCCGACTCTTGCGCCTGAAATCGCTGATTCGATCAGTTACGGAGTCGTACTGCAGCCGAGCTTCCTCGAGGGGTTCAGTATTGCCGTCGACGCATTCGACGTCGAAATCGTCGATGCAATCACGACGCTGTCGGCCGGAAACATCGTCAACCAGTGTTTCTTCAGCGGCGGCACGGATCCGATTTGCGGTCAGATTGATCGACCGATCTCGGCAACGAGCACGGCCGCGGGCAACTTCCCGACTTTGATCCGTATCGGTCCGACCAACAGTTCGTTGATTGCCACCAAAGGTGTCGACATCGAGTTGGCCTACGCTACGGACTTCATGGGCGGTCGCTTGAATTCGCGACTGCTCGTGTCGAAAGTCGATGAGTACAACACGAAGGCGAGCCCCTTCTTGGCGGTCGTGAAGAATGCCGGTACGAACATCCTCCCGGATCTGAAGGCGATCTTGCAGCTGCAGTACAGCCGTGGGCCGCTCTCAATTTCAGTTCAGGAGCGCATGATCGGTGAGATCACGCTCGGGCAGTCTCCGAATGCGATCTGGGCCGAGCCGCCCATCGCGGCGCAGTACTACACCGACGTGACCGCTCGTTATGACTTCGAATGGCGCGATGCATCGCTCGAAACCTTCGTGACGGTGAAGAATCTGTTCGATCGTCAACCGCCGCTGGTGCCGAACACTGCCGCCCCTCGATTCAATTTCCCGACCTTGCCGTTCTACGACATCATCGGGACGACCTACACGGTGGGTGTACGTAGCAAGTTCTAATATCTGATCGTTTTTTTGAGGGTCGGAGCGATACGCTTTTTAAAAAGTTGATATCGCCCGACCCTTTTTTTTGAAGAATTTTTGCGAGGGGGTTCGAATGATGATGCTCAGCAGATTGAAAATGGCGTACGGCCTCATGGTGCTCATGATGTCGCCGCTGGCGGCGCTTGCCGGAGCCCCCAAGTTCGATCGACTGCCGACCGGGCAGCCATCGCAAGTGCCGTTCATCGGTTGGTATGAAGATCTCGGGAAGAAGGGGTACGCCGAAGAGGAGTATATCGCCCGAGGTGAAGCGAACGTTTATGAATACGTTCGGGCGGGTGATCCGACCGTTCAGGTTCGCATGCCTGCGGTTCCTTACGTGACCCGTGTCCTCGTTCGTTATCCGAAGGATCCATCGAAGTTCAACGGAACGGTCTATGTCGAAGTGCTGAATGCGACGGCGGGTTGGGATGGTGATCCGACATGGCAAGCGGCCGCAGATTATTTAATTCGTAGTGGGGCGGCCTGGGTGGGTGTCAGCACCAAGCCGGTGACAGTCGATTTCCTGCGCGACAAGTGGGGTCGAGATAAATATCCGGCGCGCGATACCAGTCGATATGCATCGCTGTCGATGCCTCACTTCGGTCAGGTATGGGACATGATGACCCACGTCGGAAAGTGGGTGAAAAGCGCGGGCGACCAAACTAATCCGTTACGTCAGTACGCCGTGAAAAGATCATTCATGGTTGGTTTCTCGCAGTCGGTGGCGTATCAGGTCACTTATGCAAACAGCTTTCACGAGCGTGAGCGGATGCCGGATGGCCGAGCCGTCTACGATGGCTATTATCTGGGTGCCGGTGGTTCACGTGCGAAGGACGTTACGGCGGCCACTCCGCAGACTGAAAGCCTAGGCGAGGGCGATCCGAGAAATCTGATCCGCGTCAACGCTCCAGTGGTGAGACTCCAAACTCAGACCGAAGTCATCGGTTTCGGCTCTTATCGAGTTAGGCAGGACGATGCAGAGTTTCCGCTGGTGCGAACCTATGAAGTTGCCGGGGGTTCTCACGTCGATGCACATCTGGATGAGGTCGGTGGGTTTGCGCTGGCGAGAGATCTTGGGCTGCCCCCGAGCTTCTGCCCGAAACCTGATGCAGCCTACAACCCGGTACGCACGGGGTTTTACCAGTCTGCCGCACTCGACATCCTTGATCGTTGGTCTCGAGGGACGACTCCGCCCGCCAGTCGTCTTTATTCATTGAGCGAAGAGAATGGCAAAACGGTGATGCTCAAAGACGCCGTGGGAAATGTGGTGGGCGGCGTCAGACCCCCAGAACTTGAAGCGCCTCGCGGCGTTTACAAAGAGTCGAACTCTGGTCCCGGATTTTGTCGCCTCTACGGTGGGTTCGTTCCTTTTGCGCCTGAGAAGCTTCGTGAGATGTATCCCGCCGCGGGTGCTTTTGTATCGAAGTTCGACGCGGCCATCGCTAAAGCGGTCAATGAGCGATTCTTGCTCCCTGAAGATGCGGCGTTGTTGCGAGCGAGTCGTCCAGCGACGATCAATTAATCGTTTTACGGCGAGTTGGTCGTCGATACCTCACGGCTTCCACTCGACGAGTTCGAGTTGATAGCCGTCGGGGTCGGCGACATACGCGATGACCACGCTGGACGATTTCGACGAAACATAGGCTTTGGTCTCTCTCGGCGGACGCAAAACCTTGTGCCCCGCCGCGATCATTTTGCCGAGGGTCTCATCGAGATTTTTTATTGAAAACACGAGCGTGTGCAGTCCGGGATTGTTCGCAGAAATCGTTCGACCGGGCGTATAGACGAACGTCAATCCGTCTCTAAAGTTTTCTCCGCCATGTGTGGTGTACACCTGTACCGAACCTTCGGGAGTGGGGCGCGTTCGGATGACTTCCTTGTATCCCAGAAACTCTGAATAAAAGCGCACTGACTTATCGAGGTCGCTGACATCGATTTTGGTGACCATGTATTCGAATGGCGGGCCCTCATCGGCATGAGCCGTTTTTGTTGTTGACGTAAACGCCAGAACAATTAAGACGAGCCACGCAAAGCCGATATCGCTTGAGCGCGCCGTCTCACGCCGAGCTTCATGAAGATTTGCTGCATGTGCCATTTGACTGTCCCCTCAGTGATGCCTAGTCGTTCGCCGATCTCGCGATTTTGCAGACCCGCGGCGACCAAGGTGAGTATCTCACGCTCTTTGGGCGTGAGTGACGATTCACTAGGGCGTGTTACCTCAAAGCGCTGATCTTGCTTTGGCTCGATGGTCGTATTTGCAGAAAGGATGTTAATCGCTTTCTTCGCAAAGACGTCGATCTCGTTAGTGTGCGAGGCGGAAGCTCGATAACTTTCTAGTAAAAGCGTGCGTACGGGCGGAGCGGAGTCGACGATCTTGCGTAAAAACCCGCCTCGCGCAGCGCCGGCTAGGGCTTCGCGAAGAGATCGCCGCGCGTTTTGCATGTCGCCCGATAGTAGTAATGCGTGCGTCCGAATAAGTTGCCAGCGGATCAGGGTGCGTACGGCAAGATTACCCGCGCAGAAAGAAATCCAGGCGTTCGCGAGCCTTAAGACTTCCGTGTGTCGTGCCTTCGACAGCAGGATGCGTGCTCTGGCTGCATCGTGAATCTCAGTGTCGGAATCCTTGGCTTTTCTCTTCGATGATGACGGCGTGACGAGCTCATCAAGGCTGGTGGGTGTGCCGACCGCGCTGAGTAGACGAACTTTTTCGCCCTGTAAACATCGACGAAGTCGATCGAGCTCCCGCTCCTCCGAGAAGCGGATGCCATCCTCTAGGGTCGTCAGTGCGCGATCGATATCACGCTCTGCCACGAATAGCTTGGCTTTTACGGTGTAGGCCGTCACTAGTTGATCGACTAAACCGAATTCCCGCGCGGCCGGCAAGTGCATGTCGATTAGACGAGACGCCTGTGCTCTGTCATCTGCCTCGTAACAGAGATCGGCGAGATACAAACCCGAGAGCGCAGACAGGCCGGTTCGTACGCCCTCGAACCGCAGCGCGTCTTCTAGGCTTCGCTCGAGCAGTCGGTGCGCCACGGCGATTCTTCCGCACTCGACGTGGGCTGCTCCGAGTTCCGCTCTCACCCAGGGCGTGAATGTCACGATTCCGCAGCGCTCGGCAAGTTCCGATGCCTGGCCTTCGAGCTTGAGTATCTCCGTGATCCGATACTGACGGCGATAGGACGCAAATAGCTGTGCGTAGAGATTTAGTTTTAGCCCGTCGTTATTGGTACTGGAGAAGTCAGCGATGAGTTGCTGACACTCTTCATCACTGATGGGAACGGCATTGCGTGCTGATCGGAGGGTCAGCTCTCGGTGTTTTAGTAAGGGTGCAAGTTCTGCGTTCCGCAGGCGCGTAGAGCGCCTAGCCCCTGAGGTCCGAGAGAGCGATTTCCGTACGCACTCGAGTAACTCCTCGGCTTCGACAAATCGATACTGACGCGTTCGCCACCATGCGATCACGAGTGAGAGGTGTGGTAGTGAGCGTAGTGTCTTCGTCGGAATACCTGCCGTGTATTTCTCGAGTAGATGAATTTGACCGCGGTAAACCATGTCCTCGCAAAAGCGTTCGAGGTTTGCGGTATGGAAGCGAAGATTCCCGCTCAGCATGCTGTGATTGAGAGCTTCGGCGATTAAGCCATGATTGGCGTACCAACGACTCGCCCGTTGGTGCAGCCGTTTTTTCACAGTTGGTGACTGCGACTGAAGTCGTCGGTCTAGGAGTTCCCGTAAAAGCGGATTGAGTCGGTAAGTGTCGGGTTTGGCACGGTCGTCGCGAATGAACCCGCCCATTGTCCTCAGTGTCCGAAGATGTGTGTCAGAGTTACTAACTTCCGATACTGCGCTACAAGAGGAGATGCTCAGCGTCTCCAAGATGCTTATTTCTTCGAGAAATTTCAGGGTGCTCGCCGGAAGTTTTTCGAGTGTGGCTTCTTCGATGATACGAAACAGCACGTTTTGCGTTCGACGAAGGCTATCTAGTACAGCTTCACCGGGAGGTCGAACGGAAGTGTTGGCATCGAGGATGATTTTGATCGCGCCCACCCAGCCGCCCGTGCTATGGAGCAACGCGTCGCAATCGTCACGATTTAATCGCGCTCCGATGGCGTTGGCCATCGAGTCAATTTCATCAACGTCCAGCGCGATATCGTGGTCAGTGAACAAAAGTGTTCGACTGCGGGCCCATATCGCGGAGAGGGGGGTCGGCAAGTCGCCACGACTCGAAAGTACGAATAAGCAATTTTCGAATGAGTGACGTATGAGCGTCGAGAGTTCCGATTGCATCGATTGAGGGAGCAACGGAGCGTCGTCGATCAGAAGCGCCACGCGCTGTGGCTGTTGAAGCAACGCGGTGCATGTCTCGATCGACGAGCGACTGTTGGTCGGTGTCGATTCACCCGAAATAAGTGAGGGCACGAGGATGTCGGATAGGGATGCGCGCTCACCCGAGAGCTCGCCGGCCGAGATCCACAGGGTGAGGACCCCCATTTGCTGTAGTCGGTCATGCCATTCCCGCAGAAGAGTGGTTTTCCCGAACCAAGCCGGAGCGCTCGCGATGATCGCCGAGGGCAGGGGTGAGTCGAGCCATCCCGAGAGCCGGGGCCGACGCACGTGATGCGCTGACAACGGCGGTGGGCTCATGCCGCGATGGCGCGTTTTGTCGAAAGCAGTAGTCATCGGACCCCCTGTGCCGAGTATGAACTAGCGACCCTATCTTTAGATAGGTCACAACCGCGCACAGGACTCACATATTCGGGAGGAAGGCGGCTGCCACGGGGGGCGAGATGCTTTCGGTTTGCGGGCGAGAAGGGTTTCTTTCATTACGGTTCGCTGTGATCTGGCTGCTTTCGTGGGTGGTCGGCATGGCCAGCATGGCGCAAGGGCAAGAGCGTTCGACCAACACGAGTCGCGTGATTGGCTTCGTGGTGACTACGGAGGCCCCGGGGCACTGGGAAAGTCCGGATGCCGGTGTCGAGTGCCCCGAAGGTTTGCACTTCACCGAAAAAGAAAATTGGGAGGCGATGAATCCCGTAGAGCGGGAGGAACGTCGAAGTCGGTTCGGTCATCGCTGGAACCGCGGACCCAACGGTGAGAATTCCACTGCCGTGCCTTGGGCCATTAAGGATCCTCTGCCGATTCGATTCGTGAAGAGCGACGTTGCGCTGGGTTTCAATCTCGACGGTACCGAAGACGGTCGAGAAACTCCGAACAGCTGCGGGCATGCCAAGTTCAAAGATCCGGAGACGGGTCTGCCCGTAGACAACCAGTTGTATCGCGTGATGGGTTGCGCAAAAGGGTGGAGATCTTCCGGGGCTGCCGCAGGCTACCGGATGATGGAATTTCCAACCTATACGGCGAACCGACTGCTGCTCGAAATTTCCGGAGTCGATGATCTCATCGATGATTCCGAAGTCGAGGTGGCGTTATACAAGGGTCTCGACGACATTCCAAAGAAAAACAACGGTGAATTTCTGCCGGGTCTTCCTCACCGAGTGGATACACGTTTTCCCGTGATTGCGCGAACGTCAGGGAAAATCGAGGGGGGTGTGCTCACGATCAAGCCGGTCGAACATGCGCGCTTTCCGATGCGGTGGAATGTGCGTACCGGAACGCGTGACTGGTACGACATGCATCTGAGGTTACGACTCTCGACGGATGGCGCCGAGGGTTTGCTGGGTGGCTACCAGGACCTCGAGAAATATTGGCTGATGTATCGACGTGGCCTTGCGGTTTCCGTCGATAACTCCGCGTGGAGTCCGCCGTCCATGTATGCCGCAACCGAGGCGATGGCCGATGGACGACGCGATCCGAATACGGGGCGGTGTTCGGCGATCTCCTCATCGATGAAGTTGAAGGCAGTGCGTGCATTCATCGTGCACGCGGAGCCCGAATTCGATCAGGCTCTTTTCGATCTTCGTGGATATTGACCCATGAAAAAATTAAAGACCGCCCTGATCGTCGGTTGCTGCGTGCTCGCATTCGGCCTGTCGCCCGTCGCATCTCCTGAGGGCTCCTCCAGCTTGCGCTTGCTGAGTCAGTCTCAGTATGCCGATAGCATCACGGCTGTGTTCGGTGCAGCCGTCGTGCCGAACGTCAGGTTTGCACCAGTTCAGAGAGTCGAGGGTCTGCTGAGCGCTGGCGCACGAACGGCCGGCGTCACCTCGGGCTCTCTCGAGCCGATGTTTCGAAGCGCAGAGGACGTCGCGCTGCGGGTGATTCATCCCGACTATCGCGATCGTCTCATTCCCTGTCGCCCAGGCGACTCCGCGAAGCGAGACGACGGTTGTGCACGGATATTTCTCTCCAGCGTTGGCCGAGCACTCTATCGCCGTGAGATCAGCAGTCGAGAAATTGATCGAGTGCTACGAATCGCGGGTGATGCTGCCGATGAAAGTCGGGATTTCTACTCGGGAATCGCTGCTGCGCTCGCGTACATGCTGTCTTCGCCGGACTTTCTCTATGTTCGCGAAACGGTGGAGCCGGACCCTTCAAAACTCGGGAAATGGCGGCTCGACGGAGCCTCGCGAGCGTCGAGACTGAGTTTCTTTCTTTGGAATTCCGGTCCGGACGACGTGTTGTTGCGGGCGGCGGCGCGCGGCGAACTGCACGACCGCCGCGGGATCGAGCGTCAAGTCAAACGCATGCTCGCGTCTGATCGAGTCCAGCAGGGCACGAGAGCATTTTTCTCGGACATGTTGGCCGTCGAAGGTTTCGATCTCATCGCAAAGGATCCGATCATCTATCCCGCGTTCACCAGTCGAGTGGTGAGCCAGGCGAGAGAGCAACTCCTGCGAACGTTGGTGGATCACACGGTCGTCCGTGATCTCGACTATCGAGATCTGTTCGTCACTCGAAAGACATTCATGAGCCGCGATCTGGCGGTGATCTACCAAGTTCCAGTTCGTGTGGCGCCGGATCAATGGATGGAGTACGAGTTTCCGGAGGGAAGTCCACGAGCGGGAGTTTTGACCCTTGCCGGCTTTCTCGCCCGATACGCCCACCCGGGCCGTACCTCGCCGACCAACCGGGGTCGAGGACTTCGCGAAACGCTGCTTTGTCAGCGGGTCCCCGACCCGCCGCCGAACGTCAATTTTTCGTTGTTCGAGGATCAAGAACATCAATTCAAGACGGCTCGTGAGCGTCTCGATGCTCATGCGACGAATCCGGTATGCGCGGCATGTCATCGACTGACAGATCCGATCGGCCTCGTACTCGAACATTTTGACGGCGCAGGGCAATACCGCGAGACGGAAGACGGCGCCTTTATCGATACCCGCGGAAAAGTGGCCGGTGTTTCAGTGCGGGATGCCAATCAGCTGGGTGAAGCCCTGAAGGGTGATCCGGCGGTGTCCTCGTGCGTTGTAAAGAGACTGCTTTCGTTCGGAACGGGACGAAAGCTAACGGAAGCCGATCAGCCTGTGATCTCCCGACTCGGTGACGAGTTCGTCGATACCGGTTATCGATTCAAGGCGCTTCTGAAATCGATCGCGACGAGTGAAGAGTTTCTTTCAGCGGACTCGCCGCTCCAACCGTTGCCGAGGCAGGAGGTTGCACGTGCTAATTAAATCAGGACGACTCTCGGAGCAGGAGTCGAAACTTTCCCGGCGGTCCGTCCTTCGCGGTTTCGTCGGAGCGAGTGCCGTATCCGTGCCGTTGCCGCTGCTCAACTGTTTTCTTTCCGATAGTGGGGCTGCGCTGGCTGCGACGGGTCAGGCTCTCCCGGTGCGCTTCGGGACTTGGTTTTGGGGGCTTGGCATGAATCGCCGGGTTTTCGTCCCCAAAAAAATCGGCGCAGATTTCGATTTCCCAGAGGAAATCTCAGTCCTCGAGCCGTTACGGCGGCATCTCAATCTATTCACTGGCTTCTCGGTTCCCATCGACGGTAATCCAAATCTTTGCCACTACTCCGGATGGGTTGCGCTTCGATGCGGTGCGACGCCGAAGTCGAGAAGCGATCTGCCTGGAGAAAGTTTGGACAACCCCATCGCCGAGGCAATAGGGGGTCGTACGCCGTTTCGTATGATCAACGTTGCCGCAACGGGCAACCCCCGAGACAGTTACAGCTTTCGAAATTCGGATTCGGTGAATCCACCCGAGATTTCGGCGGTAGATCTCTATCAGAAGATGTTCACCAAGGTTTCGCCTGAGGCGGGTGCCGCAGCCGATCCGCGAATGCTTTTGCGCCGCAGCGTGCTTTCAGGAGTCGCCGAAGACGCGCGTAGCTTGAGTCGACAACTGGGTGCCGAAGATCGATCTAAGCTGGATCAGTTCTTGACCTCGGTGAGGGAGCTCGAAACACGCCTCGAGTGGCAGCTTGCTCCGGCGGACGTCTCGGGCGTTTGTCCCAAGGCGCCGGGAGAGCCGAACAGTGTAGGTGTCGGACTCGATTATCGATTGGTTGAGTCACGACACACCGCGATGGCAGATCTTCTCGTTCTCGCTCTCGCCTGTAACAAGACGAGCGTGTTCAACGTGCTCTATTCGAACTCGGCGTCGCTGATCACTCGGGAAGGCTTGGATAGCGTTCACCACAACATCACGCACGAAGAGCTCTACGATCCGAAGCAAGGTATTCAACTGCAGAGCTCCTGGTTCTTGCGAGAATCTTTCAAGGCCTTTGCCTATTTCATCGGTGCGCTAGCTCGTCAAACCGAGGGCGCCGGTAGTCTGATCGACAACGTGCTGGTCTATGCCCACTCGGACAACGAGGATGCGAAGACCCACGTGCTCAACGGCACGCCGATGTTTACCGTCGGACGGGCGGGCGGCCGTCTGCGGACGGGTTTGCACATCGATGGTGGCGGAGATGTTGCCACCCGACTCGGTTATACCGTGCAGCGCGTCATGGGGCTTCCAGTCGCCGAGTGGGGCGTGGGTTCTCTGCGCACGAATCGCGAAATCACGGAGATTCTGGTTTGAGCGGGAGAGTCGTTAGATTTCTCTTCGTCCTGCTCTTCGCAAACGTCGCAAACGATGCGGCTTTGGGTTCGCCGATCGTCGTGGGTGCACTTGGTGCAGCGGACTTTTCGGAGGGTCCTCCGCCGTCCGGTATTGCGGTCGGTCGCGCTGATTCGGTCGGTCCGATTTACGTGACGTCTTCGGGTATGACGCTCTATGTAAACGCTCTCGATACTCCCAACGGAGTTTTTGGGTGCACGGACACCCGATACGAAAAGACGGGTGGTGCCGACGGTTATCCGTTGCCGCGAGCGAATAGTCGACGGACGTGCATCGAGAAATGGATGCCGTTGACGGCGACTTCAGATGCCGTTGCGACACGACCCTGGTCGGTTGTGACTCGACCCGATGGCCGACATCAATGGGCTTACGAGGGTCAGCCGGTTTACCGCTCTCCTCGCGATCAACGTCCCGGCGATATCAACGGCACGATGGGACTGAGTCGTTACGGAGCGTGGCGGGTGCTGCCTGTTCCTCTCCGTTTGCCACCGGGTACGAAACTGATTCGAAAGGTGGATGGATTGATGTTGGCCTCTGCCGAAGACAGTCGGTTGTTGCTGACGCCGTCGACATCTCGTAGTCGTGTGGTATCGGGTGTCACGCCTCTTTACGCGCCCGAGATGGCGGCAGGAGCCGATGTCGTGTCTGCTCGAGATGGTCGAAAGCAATGGGCGTTCCGTGGTGCTCCGCTTTATCGAGTGACCAGTGATTCAGCGACCTCGTTGATCCAGTCTCTCGTGGCGTCGAAGGCTTGGCGACCGTTGCTTGTTCAACCCGCGAGTCCTCGTCCGAAATTTGTGACCCTGCATATGTCGGTGCCAGAGATCGGATGGGTGTTTGCCGATTCGAACGGGCGAACTTTGTATGCCATGTACTGCCACGATCAGGTGCCCGACCGTTTGTCCTGCGATGAGGTCGGTGATCCGGCGGCGCACTGGTCTGCGCTCTGCGGTGACGCGAAATCCTGTTCGCGAGAGTGGAAGCCCGTGCTCGCAGAGGCGAATGCGGAATCAGTGGGCGCATGGGCGATCGCCGAGGTCCCGTACCCGCAATTTGTCGAGCCTACGGGGGCGTACGGCGAGGACGTTCCGACGGTTCGAGCGTGGACGTATCACGGTCGGCCGGTCTACACGTTCGCCGCCGACGAGTCGCCCGGCGATGTGCAGGGTCACGGCATCGAAGCGAAGGTCAGTGGATTCGGAGCGATTACGGTTCTGGGTGAGGAGTTTCCGGTTCTTCCGTGAGCTTGGAGGGAATGATGCGGATTGGAAAGTGGGTCGTTCTGTTGGCGTGTTGCTCATCGATCGTTTGGTCGGTGGAGCCTGGCGAACAGATCGAATATCGAAAATCGGTCATGAAAACCCTCGACGAGGGCGTCGTGGCGTATCAAACCGCGTTGAAACTCGGCGCACCGCAATCTGAAATCTCAAGACACCTCAAGTCGTTGGCTTTGACATCGGGTCAGATCAAAAAAGCCTTTGAGCCGCGTGTCGAGGGCGGGTACGCAAAACCCGATGTTTGGAAAAAATGGTCCGATTTTTCAAAACGCGCAGACGCGCAAAGCGCGAGGCTCATGCAGTTGTCGGAGTTAGCCGCCTCGGGGCCATTGTCCGGCGGGAACGACCCGAAGACGGCACTCGGTTGTTCGGGGTGCCATGACGCGTTCCGGCAGTCTTCGGCAAAGACGGCGTCGTCAGCGACCAAAGCCGCTCAGACCGCTGATTCGATCGAGTATCGCCAGCAACTGATGCGTGTCATCGATGCTCAAACATCGGCCATCGGCCAGATTCTTTCCGGAACCATTCCTGAGGATAACTTCGCCTCCCATCTCGAAGTCGTTTCTCTGACGGCGAGTTTGGCCTCAGGAGCGTTCGACCGTGGGGCACCGGGTGGTGAGGCGCTGCCGAAGGTGTGGCAAGAGAAAGCCCGGTTTTTGCGGACGATGCAGGATTTCTCTGAAAACGCCATCAAAGCCTCTCGAACCGCGCGGCAGGACGGCAAGGATGCGGCGGCCGTGATGGTCATCGACGCGTTGCCCTGTCGTCAATGTCACGACGTCTACCGACGAAAATAGGTTTGAAGTCCATGCGGCTAAACATCGGGTTGGTGTTGCTGCTTTTCGGCTTGGTGTCGTGCGCAGAGGATGCGCCTGTCCTCGAACGTGATCTCCGCAACGTCTCGGAACTCGATATCGAGCATGGCCGATATCTCGCGTCGGTCGGTAATTGCGTGTCATGCCATACCTCCAAAGAGGGGCCCGCCCTCGGAGGCGGGGTTTCTTTCGCAGTGACGGGAGGGCTGTTCGACTCGCCTATCGGACACATCTACTCGAGTAATATTTCGCCCGATTCAGAAACGGGGATAGGCGCGTGGACGCTCGGCGAATTCGCGAGAGCCTTGCGAGAAGGCGTATCGAGGGACGGTCGACATCTTTATCCCGTTTTCCCCTATACGCATTTTTCGAGTCTGACGGATCGCGACATCTTCGCCTTGTTCGTATTTCTTCGGAGGTCAGAGCCCGTTCGCTATGAGCCTCCGAAAAACGAGCTGCCGTTCCCGCTGAACGTTCGATCGATGCTGGCCCTATGGAAGTTTTTCGACGGGAGTGGCGAGCCGTTTGAGTACGACGAATGGAAATCCGAGGCCTGGAATCGCGGCGCCTATCTCACGTTAGGTCTCGGCCATTGCGGCGCGTGTCATTCGCCGAGAAATGTCATGTTAGCCGAGCGCAGTAGTGCGCGACTCAGCGGGGGGTTCTTGTTTGACGAGGTAGAGCCCGGGAAGATTCGTCGCTGGTCGGCGGTCAATTTGACTCCCGCCAAAGCCGGATTGCAGAGCTGGTCTACCAACGATATCGCCAACTATTTACGTACTGGACATTCTTCGAAAGCGGGTTCTTTTGGGCCCATGAATAAAGTGATCGCGGGCGGTACACAAAATCTGACGCCAGAGGATGCCGCGGCAATCGCCGAATTTTTGAAGAGTTTGTCGCCGATCGAGGAGAAGGCGGGCGCGCCACCGTCGGCGGGGACAAGAAAGATCGGCTCCGATGTTTATGAAGAGTACTGCTCGGAGTGTCATAAAGCGTCGGGTCGAGGGGCTTTCATGAAAGCGCCGCCGCTTGTGGGCAGCGCAATCGTTCAGTCCGCTGATTCGTCGTCGTTGATCAATGTCATTCTCTACGGTGCACACCCCGATAGTCGGCTACCCGCACCTTTTGGCGCCTGGGAATCGATGAAGGGGTTTCGCCAAAAACTCGACGATACGCAGGTCGCCGCCTTGGCGTCTTATCTCAGAGCGGCCTGGGGACACGATGCCTCGTCGGTGGAGCCGGAGGACGTCAAACGTCAGCGCTGACATCTCGGGTTGGCGACGAGGACGCCGGGTGGATAGGGCTCCTCACGGTGGGCGTGCTAGGGTAGGCACCCATGATTCAGTTTGATTTGATCCAGACCCTCGCTTTAGGCGGGGTCGCGCTCTTCGTGGGTTTTTCGCTTATTAAGGCGATCCCGGTGCTCGGTCGATACAACATTCCGGCGGCGGTCGTCGGCGGTTTGCTTGTCGCGTTGCTTATCACGTCGTTACGAGTCACCGACACCGCAACCCTGAGTTTCGACACCAGCCTGCAGACGCCGCTCATGACGGCGTTCTTCACCTCGATCGGATTGAGTGCGAGTGTGTCTCTGCTACGGGCGGGTAGTGGCCAAGCGCTCGTGTTTCTTGCGCTCGCGAGCATTCTGGCGGTGGTTCAAAATCTCATCGGGATCGCCGTAGCCATGGCGTTCGGTGAAGCGCCACTACTCGGCGTGCTCATGAGCTCGACGGCGCTGACAGGGGGTCCTGCGACGGCGCTCGCGTTCGCGCCTCAGTTCGCGGCAGCGGGAGTTCCCGCAGCCGAGAGTCTCGCCATCGCTGCGGCCATGGCCGGTATCGTCCTCGGCGGTTTGTTCGGCGGGCCGATCGCAACTCGGTTACTCGTTCGGCATGGGCTAGAAAGGTCCGTTCGTCGCACGACGCGTGATGCGTCCGAATCCGTCGAGGTCACGACGCGTCTTCCCGATCGTGCCGATCAAGAGCAGGGAGACGAGGATGGTGTCCGCGAGGCTCTGAAGGCGTTGACGGTATTGCTCGTCGCCATGGCGTTCGGCGGGGTCTTGAGCGCCGGATTCGTTCAGGCAGGACTGACCCTTCCGGGATACGTGGGTGCGATGCTCGTGGGCGCTTTGATCCGCAACATCGACGATAGGACCGGTTGGATCCGCATACCTCAAGACCTCGCGTCGAAAGTGGGTGCGGCGTGTCTTACGCTCTTTCTCGTCGTCGCACTGATGAATCTCAAACTGTGGGAGCTTGCCTCGTTGGCCTTGCCTCTCATCGTGAATCTCGTGCTGCAGTTGATCGTCGTGGCGTTGTTTTGTGCTTGGGTGGTGTTTCGGGTGATGGGTCGCGACTACGACGCGGCCGTGATGAGCGGCGGCTTCACGGGGTTCATGCTCGGCACGACGGCCAATGCGATGGCGGTAATGCGTACGATCGTCGAGCGTTTCGGGCCTGCGCCCCGCGCATTTTTGGTGGCGCCCATCGTCGGCGCGTTTTTCATCGATTTCACTAATGCAGTGATCATCACCACCTTCCTCAATTTCTTGTCATGACGAGTTTCCATCCTCTTTCGGTTCGCGGAAGAACTCTCGGCAACGGGAGAGAGCCGGCTGTATGCCTGTCGCTCATGACGGCGGATCTCACGACGCTCGACTCTGATGTCGCGGCGATCTTGGCGCTTGCGCCTGATGTGATCGAGTGGCGTGTCGATCATTTTCGAGCGGCAAACTCAGCGGACGAGGTGTTTGCAGCAGCCGCTCGACTGCGTAAGGCGGTTGGCGAACTTCCGTTGATCTTTACGTTTCGTTCAGAGCTCGAGGGTGGTGCGAAAACGGGTCTCGAGCCTTCAGCGGTCGGTCAACTGTTCGCGAGAGCCGCGACATCAAAGAGTTTCGAGTTCATCGATCTCGAGTTATCGCTACCCGTGACGATTATTAACGCGGTGATCGATATGGCTCACCAGAGCGGCGCTCAGGTCATCGTCTCATCGCATCATTTTGATCGTACGCCGTCGGAAGAGGAAATCTTCGGCCTGCTCGCAAGGGGGGCTGAAGTTGGAGCGGACGCGGCCAAGGTGGCGGTGATGCCGGAAACCGCCGCCGATGTGATCCGTTTGCTATCTGCGACGGAGCGGGCCTCCCGCACGCTGTCACTGCCGCTCATCACGATGGCGATGGGCTCTCTCGGTGCGATCACTCGTATCTTTGGTGGTCTTTTCGGCTCTGCACTGACTTTTGCAGCGGGCGAGCGAAGTTCTGCGCCCGGTCAGTTACCCATCGGTACTTTGCGAGAGATTTTCGCGGCTGTCGATCAATTAGAAAAATAGACGAACTCTTCTTTTGCCTTGGCGGGTTCTTGAAGCGTTCGGTCGATCGGTACCGGATTGGCTGCAAGAGACTGCCAAAGCGGCGTGGCTTGTTGACGATCAAACGCCTCGAGTTTTGCAGTCATATCAGCGACCCGTGCGGGATCGCGTTCCGAGAGATTGGTTTTCTCAAAGGGATCGTTCGCAAGGTCGAACAGCCAGCTCTTTTCGGAGAGTCGACTGGTCTGGAGTTTCCAGTCGCCGAGACGCAGCGTCAGGTAGTCATCTGTCCGCCAATACAGGGCCTCGTGCGGGCGTCCGTTAATCTCGCCTCGAGCGAACGGCAGTAGATTCACGCCATCGATGATGCGGTCGCTCGGCGGACTCGCACCTGCTGCCGCAGCGATCGTCGAGAAGATGTCGAAGTGCGCAGCAGGCCCCGCGACGACTTGTCCTTCGGGCAGGCTTTCTGGCCAGCGCATAAAGAACGGCACGCGAATGCCGCCTTCGAAATAGGTGGCCTTCCAGCCTCTGTAGGGCTGATTTCGATGGCCGACGCCAGCGTAGTGCGGCGCACCGTTGTCGCTCGTGAAAATGATTAAAGTGTCTTTCTCAAGACCGCGTTCACGTAACGATGTCAGCACTCGTCCGATGTTCCGATCGAGAGAGCGCAGCATGGCGGCGTACACGCGGAGCGTATGATCTTTGATGAAGGGTAGGGCATCATAGTCTTCACGAGTCGCCTGAAGCGGAGTGTGCGGTGCGTTGTAAGCGAGATAGAGGAAGAAGGGTCGTTGACGGTTTGCGTCGATGACCTTAATGGCTTCGTCAGTGAAGTAGTCGGTGAGGTATCGGTCGGGCTTGAAGACTTCGCCGTCGTTGAATCGAACGCCCCACGGCTCACTGGCGACGATGAACTTCGAGATCAGATCGTTTTGAGCGACCGCTGTCACCACCCGTGGATCGTCGTTGGGCAGATACATCGCGGCGCCGTACTGAAGGCTCAAAGACTCGTGGAATCCGTGCGCGTAGGCCCGATATTTCGGGCTGTCACCGAGATGCCACTTACCGATCTGCACGGTGTGATAGCCCGCAGACTGCAAAAGTTTCGCGATGGTGATCTCACTCGTGGGCAGACCCATCTCTTCGACGGGCGGTTGTCCCGCTTCACGGTCCGCAAAATATTTGGGTGGCGGACCACCGGGATTTCGATTGATTCCGGAGGACACCAGCTTCATGAAAGACTTCGGTGTCGGCGTGAATTCGAAGCCGAAGCGGGTGGCATAGCGACCCGTCATGATGGCCGCGCGAGAGGGCGCGCAGGTTGCGTTGCCGGCATACGCCGCATCGAACCGTACTCCGCCACGGGCGAGCCCGTCGATATTCGGGGTCTCGACTCGACCTTCGGCGACGCCCTGACCGAGTACCGTTAAATCGTCGTAGCCGAGATCGTCGACGACGATGAGAATTACATTAGGTTTTCGCTGAGTGACGGTCGATGAGGCTTCGACGCCCGTTTGATCGGCGCTGCGTTGCCACTCAATTTCGCGGAACGGCGCACTATCTTGACGCAAAGCGAGTCGTGCAACCCATAAAGCGAGACCCGTCCGTCCGCCTATCGAGAAAAACACGGCGACGAGCGACGCGAGGATCGCAGCGAAGATTAAAACTGAGCGAACGCGACGAGTCATTTCAGAAGATGGATTAGATCGTCCTCAAGGCACCAGAGCCTATCCTGCCCCCAGTACGCCGGCAAACCGGATACTCGAAAACTGGGTACGCCCCACAAGCGAGTGGAGAATAGCTCGTTACGATGGCGTTCGGCGATGGTCCGCCATGACTCATCAGCCAACGAGGTGATCACTGCCGAGTGATCTAGCCCCGCGCGTTGCGCAAGATGCTCGAGGCCTCGGGCGCTGCCGGCATCGATGCCCTCGGCGAAGACGCCGCGCAGGAACGACTCGAGGAATTCCTCGCCGACACCTCGCTGAATTGCCTGATGCAGTACCGCGAGCCCTCTTTCGGCAGGTCGCCCGACGGGATCTGCAACATCACCGAAGGGTAAGCCGAGCCGAGCCGCCTCGCGCTTGGCATCCGCGAGAATGTAGAACCTTTTTGCAGCGGGTATGGGCAGGCCTCGCATCACCATCGGTAAGACGAACTTGAGTTCGAGTGCGGCGCCGTAATGTTTAGCGAGTCGTCGCACACGATCGACGGCGAGCCAGGTGTACGGACTGCGAAGCGAGCAAAAGAATTCTACGGTGGGCGCTGGCCGTGCGGTCAGCGTCGAGCGGTCGACCGAGATAAATCGTAGTTCGGGAGGCGTCAGCGGGCTTGGAGTCTGCGAGGTCGAAGTGAGTCCCGCCTTGATCAATCGCGACTCGAGATAGTGAAGTCGATCGACGCCCCAATACCATTCACCCTCGAAATAAAACATGGCGCCGAGGTAATGGCCTTTGCGCGCGCGCAGTGCACGACCGCGCTCGAGTGCGTCGGCGTCTGCGTCTGCGCTAAGACCTCTCGGCGCCGCGCCGTCTCCGGGGGGTGCGATGCCGAGTCGCTTGGCAAGATTGGCAGCGTCGCGTCGTGACCAGTCACGAAGCGCTTCGGCCTCGGGCGCTGCAGATCGATCGGGAGGGGGTACGGCGTGGCACTCGATGTCGATCGAATAGTGATTTCGGAGTCGGTTGAGTTGAGATGCTGCGAGTTCGCTGTAAGGATCATCGAACTGATGGAAATAATGCACCGTAGCGGTTTTACCCGATAGGCGGCGCGCCAAAGATTTCAGGTGACGCTGCGCCTCGAGTCGTTTTTCGCTCGTTAAAAAGCGCGCGACGCTGCGGCCGACCTGGGTACGCAAGGCACTCACGGTCGCGAATCGACCTCGATGCTCGTCGAGCCCGCCGGTAGGGAAAACCAGTCGCCATCGACCCCGACGCGTATGGGTCCGTCGTAACGCGAGGTGGCGTCACCCAAAAAACGTGCGTCCAACATTCGACTGGGGAGGGGTGGAACGATGTGGTTGAACACGAGCATTCGCACGCCTGCACGTTGTGCGATCTCGGCCGCCTGTTCGGGCGAGGTGTGGTAGTTCCGAATATCGGCCATGACTTGCGCGTAGGTGGTACGCGCGTGACGCGCGAAACCGCTTTCCATCAAGGCGACGAGACGTGGCGAGAGTCCCTCGTGGATCAAGAGGTCAACATTCTTTGCTTCGCGTTCGACGGCGGCGCTTGCCCGCGTGTCTCCACTGATGACGACGCTGCGTCCCTTATAGTCGAAGCGGTAACCCACGGCGGGTCTCACTGGGCCGTGGTCCACGAGAAACGCCGTGATCTTGAGGGAGGGTGTCTCGATGATGACGGTGCGCCCATCCGTCCCCATCAAAAATTCTTTGGCTCTCAGACCTCGGCCTTCTGGGGGAACGATTCGCTCGCCGTGGTGGAGGATTCGATAGTCGTTATCTTTGGAGTAGGCGAGACTAACGCCTTCGACCACGGATTCGACTCCGGTAGGGCCGTGTACTTCGAGCGGAGTCTTGGCCGAGGCGGCGACCCAGCGTTGCAGCGCGAGATCGCCGAGACCTCCGACATGATCACCATGAAAATGCGTCAAAAAAACTGCTTCGACCCGACCAGGGTTCAGCATCATGCGGTTGAGTGTTGCCGCGCTTCCCGGCCCTGCATCCACGATGAAGAGTCGGTCACCGGCGAGCACGGCGGTGCAGGGCCCGCTATGTCGGGGGTCGGTCATGGGCGAGCCGGTGCCGCACAACCCTACATGGAGACCATCAGGCAGCCCTTCGGCGGGGTTTTCAGCCGCTGCGGTTCGATCTATCACCCGCGCGATCAGACGTTCGGCGATCGCTCCGCGGAAAAACCAAGCCAGCAGGCCTAAGGCGGTGAAGGCGATTAACGCCATCGAGGCCGATCGAGACAGTTTTGCCATCTGCGCAGACTACCCGATCCCGACGTGCGGGGGCGTTTAGCGCCGGGTGCGGCCGAGATGCGCGTCTACGAGCTCGTCGATCGAGTGATCCACCTGCGAGAGATCGGCTTCTGCATTTTTAATGAGTGCGCAGACGGCTGCCGCATGGCTCGGAGCAATACCGTTACCGTTCTGGAGCGCCTCGTGGAGCAGGTGCAGAACCCCGCGAATCCGCAGAGATGATTGGTGAAGAGTCATCAGCGGTTCGTCCGCTGGGCTGGGATGAAGCTCGGGTAATAGCGAGAGGGGGTCTAAGGATGGTTTTTTCGAGAGTGAAGAGTGATTCATGCGTCGGAATGGTAGGCCGATTTGGCAGGTATCGAGATTCCCCGGCGCACGGTGGGTATTCCCCGCCGCACTTTTGAGTCAAAGATCGATTCATTTTGGAATATATTCACCTAGACGTCGTATCTATATAGGACAATTCGGTTGTTGAGTGCTGCAGCAACTCAAGGGGGGTGAGGCTGCCGATGCGGGTTCGCAAACGATGGGTGCTTGCGGCGTGGTTATGTTGGGCCGTCCTGCCGCTCAGAGGTTTGTCGTCTCCGGTCGAAATCGATGTCGCCTCGATTCGCCATGACCTCGAAATCATCGAGGGTATCGCCTGGTGTCGCGCCCCCCTCTCTGCGACTCGAGAGGCGATTGCGGCCGGTGCCTGCGAGCTCAACACTCTCACGCGACACAACCGCAAACTGAGTTCCATCGATGACGCGGTTTGGATGCATCTGCGCCTTCGTAATTCTTCACCCGACGAGCTTGAGCGCTGGCTGCAGCTCGCTCACCCGCGGCATACCGAGGTCACGGTGTTCCAGCGAGAAGAGGGTGGCGGTTGGCGTGTCGATCGCACTGGCTACGGCGTGCCTCGCGTCGAGCGTAGCGCCACCGCAGCGTTCTACGATGTTGTCCCCGTGTGGGTCGCCGCGGGTGGCACGGCGGAGATCTGGGTACGTATCGAGAGTCGATCGAGGGTCAACCTCGAGACTCGGCTTTGGGACCCTTCCGCCTATCGAGGATTCAGACAAGCGACCAGCGTTTGGATGGCAACGGCGACGGGCGGCCTTCTGTTTGGGCTCCTCTTGTCGCTGATGCTGCTGCTGATAACGGGGCAAACCCAGTACGGTTTTTTTGCCCTCTCACTAGTCGGCCAGTTTTTCCAGGCGATGATTTCTAGCGGGATATTCCTGAGGTTCCTCTGGCCCGCCGATCAGCCTGTCCCGATAGAAATGATGTCGGTCGGCGGGATGATCACCACGGTGGGCTTGGTGGGTTACTTGTACGCATCCATGCCAGCGATTCGTGCCATGCCTGAAGAGCTTTTGGCCATTCGAATCCTCTTGATCGCAGTTCTAGGCTTTCAGCTGGTCAGTATTTTCATCGACTACGCATTCGGCGCGGCGATCTGGGGTGCACTCGTGGTCCCGCTACTCGGGTTGATGGTTTGGGTCAGTTATCGGGTCTGGCGGCAGGGGGAGGCCTTCGCGGGTTGGATATGTATTGCGTTTGCCGCACTCACTCCGTCTGTGGCGGTTCGAGCACCGATTGCGAAAGTCAACGCACCGGAATACATGATCGATATCGTGACTGCGCCCATCTCGATGCTCATCGTGATTGCACTCGTACTGATGGCATTGATCGAACAGTCAAAATCTTTGAACAGGCGCCTAGTCGATGCAGAGTTAGCGACCAACGAGCAGATCAAATTTCTGTCGCGTATGAGTCACGAGTTACGTACGCCTCTCGACTCCGTGCTCGGAAACGCCCAGTTGCTGATGCGATCTTCAGAAAAGCTGCGCACGGCACCCGAACTGTCGACGATCGTCAACAGCGGTCGTCATCTGCTGCGTCTGATCGATGAAATTCTCGATTACGCCAAAGGATCGGCGGGCGCGCTGGCATTACGACTCGAGCCCGTACCCTTGATCGAATTTCTCGATCAAATCGAAACCTCATCTCAGATCATCGCAGCGAGAAATCAAAACACCTTCGTTCTTCAAAGGCGCTCTGATAGTGCCTCGATCGACGGTGCTGTGCTTCGTATCGACTCGGTCCGGTTGCGACAAGTGCTCGACAACCTCATCGTCAATGCAGCCCGCCACACCCGTGATGGGGTCATCACCGTGGAGTACTCCCTTCGCCCGACGACCGATGATTCATTCGATTTGGGCTTTGCGGTGATCGACACGGGCGAAGGCATTGCGTTAGCTGACCAGAAACGCATTTTCTTGCCGTTTGAGCGTGTAGGTCGTGCCGAGCGCTATGGTGGAAAAGGGGCGGGAATGGGACTCGCGATCGTCAAGCAGTTGGTGAGCCTCATGGGAGGTGAGATCGGTGTCGAGAGCACGCCGGGCGGCGGAAGTGCGTTCCGTTTTTCTATTCCGGTGGTGTCGGCAAAGTTGAAAACGACCGAGGGGTTCGAGCCCGAGCTGAGGCCCATCGAGGCGCGTGGTTATGCAGGTCGTCCGCGTATTGCCTTCGTGATCGACGACGACCCCGGCGGTCGCGCCATCTTTGCGGGTTTGTTGGCTCGAGCGGGATTTGTCGTTCATGAGGCGGAATGCGGCAATGCCGCGATAGGTCTTTTCGCATCCCTCGAAGTGCTGGATCTCGTGGTCACCGATCAATTCATGCCGGATGGCGACGGATGGGCGGTGCTCGAGGCGATCTATCGGCATCGCCCCGAGACGCCGGTAATCATGATTTCGGCCGCGCCTGCGAGTCGCCCAGAGGGCGTCGCGGAGGATATTCGTTTCGCGGCGGAGTTTCTG
The DNA here is from genome assembly GCA_017853175.1 of Steroidobacteraceae bacterium. Lineage (GTDB taxonomy): Bacteria > Pseudomonadota > Gammaproteobacteria > Steroidobacterales > Steroidobacteraceae > UBA964. The sequence goes on from JAFMKA010000016.1 coordinate 29,395, forward strand.
AAGCCGATCAACCATAACGAATTCTTACTCTGTGTCGGACGTTTGTTGGGGCTGCGTTGGACTCATTCGCCGACTGTGGCGCGCGGCATCGACTCGCCCGCAGATCTTCGGCCGGCGGCCGCCGATCTCGCGGTGTTGCGCGACATGGTCGAACTTGGTGAGATCACCCAGATGCGCGAATGGGCTCGCGCGTTGAGGCAGCGCTCGCCCGAATACGCAGGCTTTGTAGATCGGGTCGAGGCGTCGGTCGCCGATCTCGATTTCGAGACACTTCAAGATCTCGCGACGGAGTCGAATTCGTGATGCGCTCGCGCATCGACGTGCTATTGATCGACGACTCAGTCACCGACCTTCGGCTGCTACTCGAACTGATGACGCTTCGCGATTTGCGTTTCAGCGTCGCACGCGATGGGGAGCAGGGGTATCGCCAGGCGGTGGCGCTTAAACCCGGGCTGATCCTGCTCGATATTCACATGGAAAAAACGGATGGCTTTACCGTTTGCCGACGACTCAAGGCGGATCCCGGTACGGCTGCGATCCCCGTGATATTTCTGACGGCTGCGACCGATCTCGTCACTCGACTCGAAGGATTCCAAGTGGGTGGTGTCGACTACATCACCAAGCCCTTCAACGAAACGGAAGTCTTGGCGCGAGTGGGGGTTCACCTCGGCCTCGCAGCGCGCCGAGTGAGTGAGCAGGCGGGGCAAAACGAAAAGGGTGAAGACGCTCACCCGCTATCGACACCCGATGAGGTGCTCGTCGTTGCCGCCCAACGCATTTTGCGCGAGTCGATTGCTTCGCCGCCCTCGCTCGACGAACTCGCGTTACGGGTCGGTAGCAATCGTCGAAAGGTAGGCGAGGCGTTTCAGGCCTTGTGTGGTCAGGCCGTATTCGCCTGGTTGAGGGAGGAGCGTTTTCGTCGGGCGTACGCAATGCTCCGTGAGACCGAACTGCAAATTTCTGACATCAGTGACGCACTCGGATACTCGACGCCCGCCAACTTTTCTAAGGCCTTCCGCGAGCGATATGGTCTGACGCCAACGGAGATCAGAGAGGGCGCGATATCCCCCCCCTAAAGTCGTTAAAAACTCGTTTGAGCGAAAAAAGCGAGCATCAAGCCTAGTGTGACGAGTCTTGCCAGTTCAAAGAGCCGCGCAAAACGTCGCCCTTCGAGCAGCCACCCGAGACTCATGGCGGAGAGCACGATCACGAGCGCCCATAGCATCCGATCTGCTGAGGCGAGGGCGGGTGCGATCGCTAGAAAGTAAGTCACGATGACGGCGAGCAGTCCGTATTGTGCGACGGCATAGTGCTGCATGCCTCGAGATGTTCCCGTGCTGAATTTTTTGACGCTCTGCGGATCGAGATGGGCCAGTGCAACCCCACGCCCGCCGGGCGGATCGAACCAAGTGCGTGCTGCGGCGAGTATCGACCCTGCGTTCAAAGATTTTCGAATCACATCAGCGTAGACATTGAGATTGCCCCATACGGGGTTATAGCTCGCAAGGGGTTTGCGGATGCCATAGACCACGGGCTCCTCGTCGCGCTCCTCGGTGAATGTTCCGAATAGGCGGTCCCAGAGAATGAAGATTCCGCCATAGTTTTTATCGATGCAGTAATCGTTCTGTCCGTGATGAACACGATGATTCGAGGGCGTAACGAACACTCGGTCTGCCCAGCCGAGTTTGCGAACGAGCTCGGTATGCACCCAATATTGATAAAGCAGATCGATGAGTGCGACCGTTCCAAAGACGATGGGAGGAACTCCGAGCAACGCCATTGGCAGATAGAAGGGAAAGGAGGCAAATGCGCCAGTCGAAGTCTGCCGTAGCGCCGTCGACAGGTTGAAGTATTCCGACGAGTGATGAACCTGATGGGCCGACCACATGAGGTTGATTTCGTGCCCGAAACGATGGACCCAGTAATAGATAAAGTCGTAGGCGATTAGGGCCACGACCCAAACCCAGATTGCATCAGCGGGCAGAGTGCCGACACGTAGCGTGTCGAACGTCCACACGTAGATGCCGAAGGTGAATACCCGGACAAAGACGCCGGACACCTGACTCAGGATCCCAAAATTCAAGCTCGTGATGGCATCGGGAATGTCATAAGTGTTAACGCCGCGGCGATGTGCGATCCAGGCCTCGAGCAGGATCGAGACCATGAATACCGGGATGGCGTAAACGATCGGGTTCACCCTGCGACTATAACGGGAAGTCGCTACACTGCGCAGGCATGCCGCGTGTGCCGTTAAAGTGCTTGCTGTCCTCGATCGTCTCGATCGGCTTGGTGACGGCCATGCTGTCGCATACGACGCGAGCCGAAGACAGTCTGACCTCACAGCCCACCGTGGTCATCGTGGTCCGTCACGCAGAAAAGTTGAGTGACGACGGGTCGCGTGATCCGCCGCTGAGCGCGATCGGGCAAGAGCGGGCGCACAAGCTCGTTTCATCGTTGCGCGATGTCGGGATCAGGACCGTTTATGCGAGCGATACGCGCCGGGCGCAGGAGACGGCCGAGCCGATCGCAGCCTCGCTCGGGCTCGTCGTCGAGAGATACCCGGGCCGAGAGGTCGCGGCGCTCATCGATCGGGTGTTGAAAAACGGAGTGGGTCAAACCGTTCTCGTCGTGGGTCACTCGAACACCGTACCCGAAATAATTTCGCGGCTGACGAGGGGGAGCGAGTCCGTCGTTTTGCGCGATGACGAGTACGACGCGATGTTTATCGTCACGATCGGCCGTCGCGAGGCCCCAGCGTTACTCAGGTTGCGATATTGAGCGATCGATCGGTGCGCGAGCTCAGTGATCGAGTAATGCCCGATTTTCCCGAAAATATTGGATCGTTGTTTCGAAGAGCGCGCTCTTCAAACCAGCGACGAATCGCGCGCTCGCCGGGTGCGGATGCTTGAGTGGCGAGTCGGGGTTCCGCGTTGCAGCGAGTTCGGAGGCCATGGCCGCGAGTCGCTCGTCGATGACTTGGGTGATGCGCTCGGGCGTCACGAGGTGGGAAAAATAAAGCAGCGCGAATAAATCGGACCGCAGCAGATGACGAGGCTCATCCATCGAGAGCATTCGGATGAGCTCGGAGCGGCCCGCTGCGGTGATCCGATAGATTTTTCGATCTTGTCGCCCACCCGATGATTTTGCGGTGGGCTCAATGAGCCCTTGGTTTAGTAATGTCGAGAGTGCTGGGTAAATTGAGCCAAATCCTGCGGCGAAAAAATGATCCCCCGCCGATTCAGCGTGTTTCTTGAGGTCATAGCCGCTCGCGTCTCCAAAGGAGAGCAGCCCGAGGCAGAGGGTTTTGGCATCCATAAGACAAAGTATATCGGATCGATATAAAATTGCGGGGAGGGTGGTGTTAGAATCGCCGCCCTCGTGTGGGGCGGTAGCTCAGCTGGGAGAGCGTCGCGTTCGCAATGCGAAGGTCGGGAGTTCGATCCTCCTCCGCTCCACCATTTCAATCTAGTTGCGGTTGCTGCCCCCGTAGCTCAGTGGATAGAGCGACCGCCTCCTAAGCGGTAGGTCGTCGGTTCAACTCCGGCCGGGGGCGCCAACACCATCGGCAGCGCCGCGGAGCGGTCCCGAATCAGTCGCACCCTTCGGGTAGAATGTCCGGCTTTC
>JAFMKA010000061.1 GCA_017853175.1 Steroidobacteraceae bacterium
CGATGACCATCTCGCGCGTGTACTCCGGAAGCTTGCTCGTGTCTTCATAGCCCGTCGTGAGCGCATGCCAGTCCGCAACGAAAAAGAAACACGGGTACTTGTACTGAAGATCGACCCAGTTACGCAGTGCGCCGTGGTAGTTGCCGAGATGTAATTGCCCCGTAGGCCGCATGCCTGACAGCACGCGATTGGTTTGCGGGTTACTACCCACAAATCGCCTGCTTACTTGAAGTAATACTCATAAACCCCTGATAAATAACGACTTTCATTTCTCTCGCCTCACAAACAAGCGAGAAAACAGGTCGAAGGGCGTCGATTATAGCGATTGCCTGGCCCGAGACCGCTCAAAGTCCGAAGGGCTCAAGACTTCCCCGGCCTTTGCGAACCACCACCGGCGGCGTCACCGCAAAGTCCACGACCGTCGTGGGCTCGATACCGCATCCACCCCCATCGAGCAGCGCGTCGAGCTGGGAGCCGAGTCGCTCCTCGATGTCGTCGCCATCATTGAGCGGAAGTCCGTCACCCGGTAGCAGCAACGTCGAACTCATGATGGGCTCACCGAGCTCCGACAGAAGCATCTGCGCGACTCGATGATCGGGAATACGGATGCCGATGGTTCGACGCTTTTCATGCTGAAGTCGACGCGGCGTCTCGCGGGTCGCTTCGAGGAGGAACGTATACGGTCCCGGCGTGCACGCCTTCAGCAAGCGAAATTGCCAAGTGTCCACCTTGGCGAAGCGGGCGATCTCCGTCAGGTCGCGGCAAACCAGCGTGAAATGATGGTGGCGATCCGCCTCACGAATTCGGCGAATGCGCTCCAAGGCCTCTTTATCTCCGATGTGACAGCCGAGCGCGTAGCAGGAGTCTGTTGGGTAGGCGATGACGCCCCCATGACGAACGATCTCTGCAGCCTGCCGCACCAGACGTTGCTGAGGATCCTTGGGATGAAGCCGAAAGCGTTGCACCGCCTTATGATAACGACCTTAGACACCGAGGCGCTGTGATGACCAACCCCAAACTATCGATCTTGCAGGAGCGCCTCACGCACTCGCTTGCGCCCGAAAGACTCGAGCTCCGCGACGATAGCGCATTGCATGCGGGACACGTCGGCGCACAAGAAGGCGGGCATTTCCATTTGGTGATCCGCTCCAGGAAGTTTGCCGGCCTAACCCCCCTCGCCCGACACCGCCTGGTGTACGAGGCGCTGGGCGATTTGAAAGCCTTGGGGGTTCACGCTCTGTCCATCGATGCCCAGTTGCCGTCATAATTCGCGTCCCACAAGTTTCGATCGAGAAATGCCCATGAAGACCCTGCGATTGCTAACCCTAACCACGGCCGCTTTGCTGATCACCGCCTGCCAGCCGAAAGCGGACGCTGCCAAAGAGGCCGATGCCGCGGCGAAGAAGCCGGTGGCGACGCTCAACGGCAAAGCGATCACTCAGGGTGAATTCGACAGCTTCGTCAAACAGGTGTCGGGCCGCACTAGCGCCGACCTCGACGCTGAGCAGAAAAAGCGCGCCCTCGATTCGCTGATCAACTTGCGTATCCTCGCCGCTCAGGCGGAAAAAGACGGTCTGCACAAGAAGGCCGAACTTGCCGCTCAGATTGAGCTCACCCGTCTCAACATCCTGCAGCAGGCGCTCGCCGAGAAGTATCTCGAGGGCAAGACGCCGACCGAGCAGGAGCTCAAGGCTGAGTACGATGCGCAGATCGCCCAGATGTCGCGCAATGAATATCGAGCGCGCCACATCCTGGTACCCACCGAAATTGCCGCTACGCAGATCATCGACCGACTCAAGAAGGGCGAACGCTTCGAGGTCCTCGCCAAAGATTCGCTCGACTCCTCTCGTGAGCGTGGAGGTGATCTGGGTTGGTTCAGCCCCTCGAGCATGGTCAAGCCGTTCGCCGATGCCGTCATGGCCCTCAAGAAGGGTGAGACGATCGCCAAGCCGGTCCAGACCCAGTTTGGTTGGCACGTGATCCGTCTTGACGATGTGCGCGAAGTTCAGCCGCCGCCGTTCGAGGAAGTGAAGCAGCAGCTCAATCAGGCCGTATTGGCGAAGAAGTTCCGCGCGTATAGCGACGAACTCACCAAGGCTGCCAAGATCGAAAAGAAAATCTGATGACGATGTGACCCAGCGGCCGTCCGATCAGGGCGGCCGCTGATTCAGCAAGATACGCTTGAGAGCGTCCTCATCGAGGACCGGTACGCCAAGCTCTTCCGCCTTGCGTAGCTTCGAACCGGCATCCCGCCCCGCGACGACGTAACTCGTTTTCTTCGACACACTACCCGACGCCTTGGCGCCGAGCGCTCTCAGCGCGTCCTCTGCCTCTTCACGTTGCATCGATTCCAATGTGCCGGTCAGCACGAAGGTCATCCCTGCGAGCGGTTGAGGCGAGTTCTCCGCTTTTATGACCGAAGGCCAGGACACCCCCGCCTGACGTAGTCGATCGATCACGCGTCGATTGGACTCATCGACGAAGAACTCCACCACATGGGCGGCGATGACAGGACCGATATCGGGCACTTGCTGCACCGTCGCGACGTCTGCCCGTGCGAAGGCCTCGAGGTCGCCGAAATGGGCGGCCAACGCCGCCGCTGTTGCCTCGCCGACGTCGCGGATACCCAGCGCAAACAGAAATCTGGCCAAGGTCGTGCTCTTCGAACGCTCGAGAGCCGCGATAACATTTTCCGCCGACTTCGGACCCATCCGCTCGAGGCCCGACAATGTTTCGAGAGAGAGGGTGTACAGGTCGGCCGGTGACTCGACGAGACCCGCCTCGACCAACTGATCGACGAGTTTCTCGCCGACGCCCTCGATATCGAGCGCCCGTCTCGACGCAAAATGACGCAGTCGCTCTTTGCGCTGAGCGCTGCATCGATAACCACCCGTGCAGCGAGCCACGGCTGCCTCTGCATCACGCTCAACGGTCGACGAACAGACCGGACACCGCGTTGGCAACACAATGTCTCGGGAATCTTTGGGCCGCCGCTCCAGCACGACTCGTGCGACTTCAGGAATGACGTCGCCTGCGCGTCGAACCACGACGGTATCGCCGATCCGAACGCCCTTTCGCGCCACCTCGTCCATGTTGTGCAACGTGGCGTTACTGACCGTCACACCGCCGACGAAGACGGGCTCGAGTCGCGCAACCGGTGTCAGCGCTCCGGTGCGGCCGACCTGAAATTCGACCTCTCGCAGCACCGTGAGCGCCTCTTCGGCGGGAAACTTGTGCGCGATCGCCCAACGTGGCGCTCGAGAGACGAAACCTAATTGTCGCTGCGCGGTGATGCTGTCGACTTTGTAGACGACCCCGTCGATTTGATACTCGAGCGACGCGCGACGACGACCGATATCGGCATAGTAGGCAAGACACCCCTCGGCACCCCGAACTCGTCGAATCTCCGGCGACACCCGCAAACCGAAATCTTTGAGCAACTCGAGCGTCGCGCCGTGGGAACTCGGTAAGTCGAGCCCCTCTACTGCGCCGACAGCATAGAAAAATATATCGAGCGGTCGGTGTGCTGTGATCCGAGGATCAAGCTGCCGCAGACTACCGGCCGCCGCATTGCGCGGATTCGCAAACACCTTCTCTCCCTTCTTGGCGGCCTCAGCATTGAGACGCTCGAACCCGGCCACCGGCATGAACACTTCACCTCGCGCCTCGAAGAGCGCGGGCGCAGTACCCCGAAGATGTAAGGGAACCGATCGAATCGTTCTGACGTTGGCGGTGACATCTTCACCCGTCGTCCCGTCGCCGCGAGTGGCCGCACGAACGAGCACTCCCCGCTCATAGGTCAACGAGATGGCCAATCCATCGAGCTTCGGTTCAGCCGAATAGTCGATGTCGGACTCAACGCCCAGCCTCTCCCGTACCCGCCGATCGAAGCTGCGTAAATCGTCTTCGCTGAACGCGTTGTCGAGCGACAGCATGGGAATTCGATGACGCACCTCTGCGAACTCGTCGGTCGGCGTCGCTCCGACTCGCTGAGTGGGTGAATCTGGGGTGACCAACTCAGGGTAACGCTGCTCCAGCCCCTGAAGTTCTTGCAGAAGACGATCCCACTCTGAATCCGAAATCTCCGGATCGTCGAGGATGTAGTACCGATAATTGTGGTGCTCGATCTCACGCCGCAAAGCAGCGACGCGTTGACGGACTTCTGCGGAGGGTGCCTCCGCCTTAGCCATGACTTAACCGCCTCCGGCTGCCGCCGCTTCGCGACGCATTTCTGCGAGACGTGACTCGGTGAGCGCCTGCCCACGCGAGTCTAGCAACTGACCTCTCAGGCGCTGAGCGAGGGTATGACCGACCGAGAGCAGCTTGTCGACCGCATCACGTCCGGGAATCGGCCCTGGCAACACGGCGAACAAATTGACACCAAGATAGCGCATGGAGTCCATGACCGTGAGATCGAAACTACCGGGTTTCGTGAGACTCGCGGCACTCATCAACACGCGCCCATCGGCCAACGCCCGATGAAAAATGTCCATTTCTCCGTGAACAAAGCCCTCGCCTTGTAGGGCCTGTCGCAACGCTGCTCCAGTGAAGCGCTCACCCTCTCGAGCTACGACCCGCAGCGCGACGATCACCGGTTCGGAGTCTTTGGGTAGCGTCATCGAGGGAGCCGAACGTGGCGGCTCGTCTGATGACGGCGCATTCGATGACGGCCTTTCTAAGGACGCGGACGGTTCCGGCTCGATCATCGCTGAGGTCTCGACCGGGGAGCTCTGCATCACCGGAATTGAGCTACCGCGATCCTCGGCCGTCATGGCCTGATCGAAATCTACGAGGGGCGGCTCAGCGAGTCGATCCCGTACGTGGATCTCGGGAAGCGTCAACGTCGGCTCGATCCGCTCCGACACCCCTGGCGTAGAAACCGCCTCAAACGAGTCCCCGCGTGGACGATCGAGTAATGGATCGTTCTTGACCCACTCATCAACCGGCGTACTGCGCGCCTGCCCGAGCGGACCGCGTAGATGCGTCGAGTCGGCGCGGTCGGCTTTGCGCCGCTGAACGACCTCCCACAACACAATCACCAATACCAGCAGACCGCCGACCACCAGGAGTGCCAGCCGCAAGTCGTTCGTCAGCGTTTGCAGGAGTGAATCCATGGCGTCAGCTCGCGGCGAGTCGGACCGCTTCGTCGACGTCTACCGCTACCAGTCGCGAGACGCCCGGCTCGTTCATCGTGACCCCGAGTAATTGCGAAGCAAGCTCCATCGTCACCTTATTGTGGGTGATGAAGATGAACTGCACACGACTCGCCATCTCGCGCACGATGTCACAAAAACGGCCGACGTTGTTTTCGTCGAGCGGCGCATCGACTTCATCGAGCAAGCAGAAGGGTGCAGGATTGAGGTCGAAGATCGAAAAGACGAGCGCAACCGCCGTCAGCGCCTTTTCACCGCCCGACAACTGCGAAATCGTGACATTCCGCTTACCCGGTGGCCGCGCCATGATGGCGACGCCCGCCGTAAGCGGATCTTCACCTGAAAGTTCGAGGTAGGCGTGGCCACCACCGAAGAGCCGCGGGAACTTCTCTTGTAACCCGGCATTGATGCGATTGAAGGTGTCATCGAATCGAGAACGAGTCTCGCCATCGATCTTGCGCATGGCCTCCTCGAGCGTCGACAGTGCGGAGGTGAGATCGGCGTACTGACGGTCGAGATATTCCTTGCGCTCACTATTTTCTTTGAGCTCATCGATCGCAGCGAGATTGACCTGTCCGAGCTTCTCGATATCGGTGCGAGTCTCGAGTAGCGTGTTCTCCCAACTCGAAACCTCTGCGCTCTCGGGCAATGCCCCTTGAATCTCGGCGAGATCAAACTGTGTCGCCGCAAACTGCTCCGCGATGGTCTCTCGACGTACGCGAGTCTCTTGGGCTGCTAATCGTGCGACTTCCATCGCCTCGCGGGCCTCGTTGACCCGTAACTCCGCCGATTGTCTACGCTCCTCGAGCGAACGGAGCTCCGCGTCCGCCTCATCGAGCGCCCGACGCGACTGCGCGAGTTCGGCTTCCACCTCGAGACGACGAGACAACAACCCCTCGAGAGAAGATTCGAGTTCCAAAATGGGCCCCTCGCCCCCCGTGAGTTCGGCTTCGAGTGTGGCGGTCATCTCGGTGAGCTGCGTCCGCTGCTCTCCCGCTCGCCCCAAAGCCACTTCAACACCCGACGAGGCCGTACGACGCCCTTCGGCACGGACCAGCAAGTCTCGCGCCGCCAACTGGGCGGACTGAGCCGTCGCCCGCGCCGAGGCGAGCGATTCGCGAGTGGAGTCGCGCGATGACTCGAGCGACGGTCGTTTGGCGTCGAGTTCGTGCAACCGCCCGAGCCCACGTTCAAGTTCGATACCCGCACGAGCGAGCGCATCCTCGGTGACGCCGATTTCGCGAGCAACCTCGGCCGCTTCGACCTCGAGCCTCTCGCGACGCAAGGTGGATTCCTGCACTCGAGCTCGTGAGGCCTCGAGTTGCCCGAGCAGATCAGCATGCTCGCGGTGAGCCAGCTGAATCTGACCTTGAATGTCGTGGAGTCCGACCTCTGCCACCCCGAGTGCCGTACGGGTGGACTGTAAAGAGGCCTCACACGTCTTGACGCGATCTTCAGCGCCCTCGAACGTCGATCTCAAAGATTTCAGCCGGTGCTCGCGCTCGAGCACGCCGGCCCGTTCGTCAGCACTGCGGGCGATTCGCAGCCAACCGCGTCCGACCCATTCGCCGGAAGTCGTAATCACGGATTCACCCGGCGCCAACGACCGACGCGCAGCGAGCGCCTCAGCGAGGCTGCCGGCGACGCGTACCGGATTCAAGGCCTCGATCACCGCCGAGGGACCGCGAACCTTCGACGACAGACGATCGGCCGACACCGCGATATCGGCACCCGTCGCCTCGATGAGCGCAAGGGTGGAATCACCCGCGCGAGACAGTGCATCGACTAATGAATCGAGACCATCAACACACACGGCCTCGAGATAATCGCCCAGTACCATCTCGACGGCACGTTCGAAGCCGCGCTCCACACTGAGCGACTCAGCAACCCGTTTCTTGGAACCGATTCCCGCGGAGGCAAGCCACTCTGTCGCCTTCGCGTCGGCTTGGCCGAGCGCCGCTCGCTGCAACGCCTCTACCGACATCACCTCGGCGCGCGAGCGCTCTCGCTCTCCGCGAGCCGTCTCGAGCTGCTCTTCAGCGGCGAGTTGAGCCGCCCGCAATCGCTGCACGTTGTCGAGTGCCGACGTTAGGCTGCGCGCCAGTCCGTCTGAGGTGGCCCGAGCCTGCGACTCGCGCTCACCGAGCTCGAACAACTGCCCCTGCACTTCCTGCCGCCGTAAGTCATCAAGCTCATTCGACAATCGATCGCGCTGAGCACGAAGCCGTCGTAACTGATTTTCGAGCTGTTCGATTCGCGCCCGCTCGACCTGAACGGTCTGATTGGCCGTGCCGAGCTCTTGGTTAAAGGATTCCCATTGACGCTGCCAGTCGGCTTGAGTCTTCTCGGAGGCATCGAGCGCCAGCGCCGCGTCACGCTCCGTGTGTTGAGCGCGTTCGATCTCGGGAGCAAGGCGAGCCAATTCTTCACGAATCGATACGAGCTCGCGCTCGTCACGCTCGATCTGCACCGCCAAGGTCTCGAGCGTCGCGCGCGCCTGATCGAGCTCGCGGCGTTTACGATCGCGCGTCTCGCGTGCGTACTGAATCTGCTGCTCGGTCCGCGAGATGTCGGCGCCGACAGCATAGAACCGCGCCTGCACCTGCGAGGCGGCATCGGTTTGCTCGGCATGGAATGCGCGCTGGGTCTCGATCGCCGCCTCGGCCGAGCGAAGATCTGCGAGCGCCGCCTGCATGGAGAGCTCTTTCTCTCGAACGGCGGAGTCATGGACCTCGGCTCCGCTGTCGAGATCACGGAGGCGCAAGGCGAGAAGCTCCGCGGTGAGCTTGCGCTCGCGCTCCTTGAGCTCCTGATATTTTCGCGCCGTCGTCGCTTGTCGCTGCAGATGGCGGATTTGCTTGTCGATCTCATCGCGCAAATCTTGGAGGCGCTCGAGATTCTCGCGGGTGTCGGCGATCCGGCTTTCGGTCTCCTTTCGTCGCTCTTTGTATTTGGAGATACCGGCCGCCTCTTCGATGAAGGCCCTCATGTCGTCGGCTTTCGCCTCGATGACACGCGAAATCATGCCCTGCTCGATGATCGCGTAGCTTCGCGACCCGAGACCGGTGCCGAGGAAGAGCTGCGTGATGTCCTTGCGGCGACAGCGCGCGCCGTTAATGTAGTAACTGCTCGCACCTTCACGAGTGACCTCGCGACGCAGCGAGACCTCGTTGAATGCCGCGTAGGCCCCACCGATCTTGCCGTCGGCGTTGTCGAACACCAACTCGACCGACGCTTTACCAACGGGCTTTCGCGAACTCGAGCCATTGAAGACGACATCCGCCATGGAATCGCCACGCAAGTGCTTGGCGGACAATTCGCCCATCACCCAGCGCACAGCATCGATGACATTCGACTTACCACAGCCGTTGGGGCCGACGACGCCGGTGAGGTTGCTGGGGAAAGAAACACTGGTCGGATCGACGAAGGATTTGAATCCAGCCAGCTTGATTTTGGTGAGACGCATCGCTTGTAAAAATCTCCACGGCGAGTGAACGCCGATTGGCCGCGTAGTGTAAATTAAACCTCTGTTCCACGCCCTCCCACGATACCCATGCCTTCACAACCTTCCACCCAACTCGACACCTTCCCGAACCCCAAACCCGAGATCGACTACACGATCCGAATGTCGATCCCGGAGTTCACGTGCCTGTGCCCAAAAACCGGCCAGCCCGACTTCGCGACCCTCGAACTCGAATACGTACCCGATCGCGCGTGTGTCGAGCTCAAATCCCTCAAGTCGTATGTCTGGGCGTTCCGCGACCGAGGGGCGTTCCACGAGGCTGTCACGAACGAAATCGCCGATGCTTTAGCGGCCGCGACCTCGCCCCGTTACATGAAGTTGACGGCGCGCTTCAACGTTCGTGGCGGCATCTACACCACCGTGGTGGCCACGCGACGCCAGTCGGGTTGGAACCCCGAACCGGCCGTTGTTCTGCCCTGAGCGTTTCGCCCTTCCCTGAAGGGTTTTTTGCCGGTATTCTCGCGCGTCCTGCAGAGCGCCTTTGAGGCTAAGGAGCGCC
>JAFMKA010000062.1 GCA_017853175.1 Steroidobacteraceae bacterium
GGAAGTCCCGCGAACGCGTTACCAACCGCCCGAGCAAACGGCTGCGGTCGTAGAGTCGCTCCACGATGACGTGGGTCACGAGGCCCTCGCGCTGCAACCGACCCTCGACTTCCATCAGCCGCGACTCGAACAACTCGCGTTTATGCCTCGCACCGATCGCCTTCCAGACGATCAGATTGACGTGACCGGTATCGTCCTCGAGCGTGACGAACGTGACGCCGCTCGCCGTCGAGGGTTTTTGTCGCGTCGTGACGAGGCCCGCCACGCTGACTCGAGCGCCGTCGTCGAGCTGCGAAAGATCCGTCGCGCGGATCACACCTCGCCGCTCGAAGGGCGCGCGCAGCAAGGCGAGCGGGTGCCTTCCCAAGGTGAGTCCGATATGTCGATAGTCGGCGACGAGGTTCTCGCCTTCGGTGGGCGTCGTGAGCATCGGCAAGGCCTCCTCGCGAGCAGGCGGAGCGAGAGGCAGTTCAACTTCGGTACCCGCCACCGCCCAAAACGCGCGATGACGGTTGCCAGTGAGCGCCGCGCACGCACCCGCTGCCGCAAGCGCCTCGAGATCACCGCGATCGAGTGCTGCAGCGGCGGCAAGATCTTGTAGATCAAAGAATATGGGCGCACCACCCTCGGACCCTCGTCGTGCCTCGATGCGCGTACGTCGCACCTCGACGATTCGCGCCGCCACGACCTGCGGCAAACCGCGCACCAGTCTGAGCCCGAGACGGATCGCCGGTCGCCCGTCCGTCGATCGATCGTCGACGGCTTCGAGCGTGCAATCCCAGTCGCTCACGCAGACATCGACGGATCTCACCTCGACACCATGCTCTCGCGCATCGCGTACGAGTTGCGAGACGGAGTAAAACCCCATCGGCTGACTGTTGATGAGAGCCGCGGTGAACGCCGCAGGCTCGTGATGCTTGAGCCAGGCTGACACGTAAACGAGCAACGCGAAGCTTGCGGCATGCGACTCGGGGAACCCGTATTCGCCGAAACCTTTGATCTGCTCGAAGATACGCGCTGCGAACTCTTCGCCGTAGCCTCGCTCACGCATGCCGGAGATGAGGCGCTCGCCGAAGTGTCCGAGACCTCCGTGTCGTTTCCAGGCCGCCATCGCACGGCGCAACTGGTCGGCCTCACCGGGCGTGAAACCTGCTGCGACGATCGCCACCTGCATCACCTGCTCCTGGAAGATCGGCACACCGAGCGTACGCTGCAATACGCCTTTGACCGCTTCGCTCGGATAACTCACCTGCTCTTCGCCACGACGACGCCGCAGATAGGGATGAACCATGTCGCCTTGAATCGGCCCCGGGCGGACGATGGCCACCTCGATGACGAGATCGTAGAAATTGCGTGGGCGCAGACGTGGCAGCATCGCCATCTGCGCACGCGACTCGACCTGAAACACCCCGACCGAATCGGCGCGGCACAGCATGTCGTAGACACGTGGATCCTCGGGCGGCACCGATGCAAGAGTGATCGGCGTACCGCCCTGCGCGAGTCGCCATTGCGAGGCGAGATTGAGCGCCCGACGTATCGCCGTCAGCATACCGAGCGCGAGCAGATCGACCTTGAGCAAACCGAGCGAATCGAGATCGTCTTTGTCCCATTGGATGACCGTACGATCGGCCATGCTCGCATTCTCGACCGGCACGAGCTCCTCGAGTAGATCGCGTGCGATCACGAACCCACCGACGTGCTGCGAAAGATGTCGTGGAAATCCGAGTAATTGCGGTGCGAGCTCGAGTAACAAAGAAAGCCGACGTCGCAGCACCGAGTCGTGAATATCGAAGCCCGCCTCATCGAGCCTTTCGAGAAAAGGCAAAAGAGCACTCTCGGACACCGCCCCATCACGCTCGCCAGACGCGTCGTGGCCGAGACTGCGGTCCCATCGACTCACTGCCGAGGCGATTCTTTCGACGGCGGGCAACGGAAATCCCAAGGCCTTCGCGAGATCGCGCAACACGCTGCGCGGCCGGTAGCAAATGACCGTCGCAGCGAGTGCGGCACGATGTCGCCCGTATTTTTGATAAACGTACTGGATGACCTCCTCGCGACGCTCATGCTCGAAATCGACGTCGATATCGGGCGGCTCATTGCGCTCTCGAGAAATGAAACGCTCGAACAACATCGACATACGTGAGGGGTCGACCTCAGTGATACCGAGGCAATAACAGACCGCAGAGTTGGCGGCCGAGCCGCGACCCTGACAAAGAATTCCGCGACTGCGCGCGAACTCGACGATATCGTGCACGGTCAGAAAGTAAGGCTCATAGGCGAGTTCGCCGATCAATGCGAGTTCGTGCTCGACGAGCGTTCGCACGTAAGCCGGCATGACATCACGCGTGGCGCTACCACCCCAGCGACGCTCTGCTCCGCGCTCGACGAGCGTGCGCAACCAGGACGCCGGGGTATGCGTATCAGGGACGATCTCACGCGGATACTCATAACGCAGTTCATCGAGCGAGAAGCGACAACGCGCCGCGATGACGAGCGTTTCGGCGAGCAGCGCAGGCGGATAGAGCCGCGCGAGACGTTGACGCTCACGCAGATGTCGCTCGCCGCAAGGCAGCAACTCGAGCCCTGCTGCATCGACCGTAGTGTTGAGGCGAATCGCCGTCAACGCATCGTGCAGTCGACGCCGCGCGCGCGAATGCATGCAGACACCACCGGCAGCGACGAGCGGCAACCCTGTCTCGGTCGAGAGGCTTCTGAGCGTGGCGAGATGGGCGCGCTCCGTACCATCACGCAGCAACTCCACGGCGATCCAGGCGGCGCCGTCAAAATGCTTACGCAACCAGACGGCGGTATCGTCGGTGGTCACATCGGCGGGTCGCGGTGCCCACAATACGAGGCAGTGCGGAGGCGAGATGAGCTCGGCCACATCACTTCGAGTCAGGTGATAACTACCCTTCGGCGCAGCACGCCGACCCCGCGTGATCAGACGACAAAGCTGACCATAGCCCCGACGGTCTGCCGCAAGCACGACGAGCGGTACGCCGCAGTCGAGCCGGAACTCGGCGCCGACGATGAGTTGCGTCGCACGCCCCTTGAGCCCGGCATAGGCGCGCACGACACCGGCCACAGAGCATTCGTCGGTGATGGCGAGCGCGGTGTACCCCAATTCGTCGGCCCGCGCGGCCAATTCCTCCGGCTGTGACGCAGCCCGCAGAAAACTGAAGCTGCTCAGACAGTGCAGCTCGGCATAACTCGGCAGATCGGCTGGATTGGGGTCTCGTCCTGACATACTGTTTATTTATACAGTATTCAGAGTTTGTCGTAACCACCTGTCAATGTGATGACAAAAGGCAGACACGAATGGACAATCACCTAACCTCTCGAGATTCGGTTTTCGACTGGAGCTCTGAGAAGAACTCTTGGCTAATCACTCATCGAGGGCTTCGATTCGAAGACGTCGTCTTGGCAATCGCAAACGGGAGTCTGCTCGCAATCTTCAAACAGCCTGCGAACAGCCGGCATCCGCATCAAAAGATATTCGTCGTCGAGATGGCCGGATACGCCTATCTTGTTCCCTTCGTTGAGCAACCCTCTGGATACTTTTTGAAAACCATCATCCCCAGCCGTCGTGCTACACGAAAATACTTGAGGCATTGAACTTATGTCCACGACCAAGCGTAGTGTTGCACTGAGTCTCGCCGAACGCCGAATTTTGCAGGCATTTGAGACCGGGAAACTATCCCCAATAGCCGACCAAGCAGAACTCCGGAAAGCACGAGCCGCAGCGCGTCGTACCGTCATCAAAGATCAGCGGATCAACATCCGACTCACCACCGAAGACCTCAACGCCTTGCAGGCCATCGCGCTCGCAGAAGGACTCCCCTACCAGTCGTTGATCACCAGCATCCTTCACAAGTACGTGACCGGACGCTTGATTGATCGGAAACGAATTTCGCGAGATCGCCGTGATTGAACGGTCGCGGGTGGACCACGCCGGTACCCAGCACGCGCGGGCCACGGGCCCGGTACGTATCGTCTCGTTGGTGCCGAGCCTCACCGAGCTCGTATGCGCGCTCGGTCTTGCAGACGACCTCGTCGGTCGCACGGGCTTCTGCATCCACCCACGCGAGCTCGTACGTCGCGTGCCCAAGGTGGGCGGTACCAAAACAGTCGACATCGAGGCCATCCGCGCACTCGCGCCCACGCACCTCATCGTCAACGTCGATGAAAATCGTTTGGAGACAGTCGAGGCGTTGCGACCGTTCGTGCCCTCGATCATCGTCACCCATCCGCTCGGGCCGCTCGACAATCTGCCGCTCTATCGCCTGCTCGGCGGTATTTTTAACTGCGACGCGCGCGCTGAAGCGTTATGTCGCGAGTTCATGGCCGCGTACGCGGGCCGTCTGTCATCCGACGGCATGTCAGAGCCGTGCGCGCGGGTGCTTTACCTCATCTGGCGCGAACCCTGGATGACGATTTCGCGCGACACCTACATCTCGCGCACGCTCGCGGCGTTTGGCTGGCAAACCTGGTCGTCATCTAAACCCGAGCGGTATCCCGAACTCCAACTCGCCGACTGCAGCGGCGCCATCGATCGCGTGCTACTCAGCAGCGAACCGTACGCCTTTCGTGAAAAACACGTCGCCGAAATCGAGCACGCCCTACCCGGCGTGCCCGTCGATCTCATCGATGGCGAGATGGTCTCGTGGTACGGACCGCGTGCGATCGAGGGTTTACGTTACCTCGACGCATTCACCGCTGCGCGTCACACGTTACGACGGAACTGACCCCCGACGGCGTAGAGCGCGCGGGAAATCTGCCCGAGCGAAGCCACGCGCACCGCATCCATCAAAGACTCGAACACATTACCGCCGCGCGCTGCCGCAGCCTGCAATGACGCGAGCGCCACGGGCGATTGCTCGGCGTTGCGTTGTTGGAAGTTGCGAACAGCGTCGACCTGACCCTGCTTCTCTTCCTCAGTCGAACGGATGAGCTCGACCGAGGCATGCTCCGCCGAAGCGTCATGCTCAGATAGAAAAGTGTTCACGCCGATGAGCGGCAAGCGACCATCGTGCTTGAGGGTTTCGTAATACAGGCTCTCTTCCTGAATCTTGCCACGCTGGTACATCGTCTCCATCGCTCCGAGCACGCCACCGCGCTCGCTGATCGACTCGAATTCTTTGTACACCGCCTCTTCGACCATGTCGGTGAGGTAGTCGATGAGCAGCGACCCCGCCCACGGGTTGTGGTTTTTATTGAGACCCAACTCGCGATTGATGATCAACTGAATTGCCACCGCGCGCCGCACGCTTTCCTCGGTCGGCGTCGTAAGTGCCTCATCGTAGGCGTTGGTGTGCAAGGAGTTGCAGTTGTCGAATAGTGCGTAGAGCGCCTGCAGCGTCGTACGCGTATCGTTGAACTGGATCTCGCGGGCATGCAGCGAACGCCCCGACGTCTGGATGTGATACTTCATCATCTGACTGCGAGCATCCGCACCGTATCGCTCGCGCATGGCGCGCGCCCAAATGCGCCGCGCCACACGACCGATGACGGCGTACTCGGCATCCATGCCGTTCGAGAAGAAGAACGAGAGATTGGGCGCAAAGTCGTCGATCTTCATGCCACGCGCGAGGTAATACTCGACGATGGTGAAGCCGTTCGAGAGCGTGAAGGCCAACTGACTGATCGGGTTCGCTCCGGCCTCGGCAATGTGATAACCCGAGATCGACACCGAGTAGAAATTGCGCACGGAATGGTCGATGAAATACGCCTGCACATCGCCCATCATGCGCATCGCGAACTCGGTCGAGAAAATACAGGTGTTCTGCGCCTGATCTTCTTTGAGGATGTCCGCCTGCACCGTGCCGCGCACTTGCGCGAGCGTCGAGGCGCGAATCTTCGAGTACTCCTCGGCGGTGAGCCCGTGACCGACGAGGTCTTCTCCGCAAAGGCCGAGCAGCGCGAGCCCAGAACCGTCATGACCCTCGGGTAAATCGCCGCGATACTCGGGTGGCGCCACGCCTTGGCTGCGAAGCTTGGCCCGACGTGCATCGATGAATTTCGATGCGTCGTCCCAGCGACCATTTGCTTTCAGGAAGCGCTCGACCTGCTGATCGATCGCCGTGTTCATGAACATCGCGAGCAGCATCGGCGCCGGACCGTTGATAGTCATCGACACCGAGGTGGTCGGCGCACAAAGATCGAAGCCCGAGTAGAGCTTCTTCATGTCATCGAGTGTGGCGATCGATACACCCGAGTTGCCGGTGCGCCCATAAATATCGGGACGCGTATCCGGATCTTCACCGTAGAGCGTCGTCGAATCGAAGGCGGTCGACAGACGGGTCGAAGCCTGTCCGCGCGCGAGGTAGTGGAAGCGACGGTTCGTACGCTCGGGACTGCCCTCGCCCGCGAACATACGGATCGGATCTTCCTGCTCGCGACGGTAGGGATAGACGCCCGCCGTGTAGGGGTAAGCGCCCGGCAAGTTTTCGCGCATCACGAAACGCAGGATGTCACCCCAATCGCGCGTCTTCGGAGCGAGCAGCTTCGGAATACGGTTGTGACTCAAGGTTTCGGTGTAGTTCTCGCCGCGCACCTCGCGACCGCGAACTTTGTAGACGTACTCGGGCTCGGTGATGGAGTTCACACGAGCCGGCCACGCGCGTAACTCACCCAGTCCTTCTGCGCCGACAGCCGCAAGCGCGGCGTCATATTCTTCTCGCAAGCGTATGAGCGCCGCGTCGCCACCGGCGGGCGTCGAACCGTAAGGCTGCGCCGGCGCAGGCAGCGCCGGATCACGAAGCGCCTTCAAAGATTCGTAGAGCGCATACGCACGGCTCGCCGAGGCGGCGACCCGCTCGATGTCGGTATCGGCCTTACGGCCGCCTGCCGCGATCTCCGCGAGATAACGCGACCGCGAACCTGGGATGAGCGGGTCACGAGACGTGAACTCGGTTGGACCCGGATCCTGCACGGTCCATGAGCGCGCATTGACGGCTTTCGATTGCAGACGCGAACAGATGGCGGCGAACAACCGATTGACACCCGGGTCGTTGAATCGCGAGGCGATGGTCGGATATACCGGAATATCCGCATCGGGTGCGGCGAGCTGATCGGGGTGATTGCGTCGCCACTGTTTCTTGACGTCGCGCAGCGCATCTTCAGCGCCGCGGCGCTCGAATTTATTGAGCACCACCATCTCGGCGAAGTCGAGCATGTCGATTTTCTCGAGCTGGCTCGCTGCGCCGTACTCGCTCGTCATGACGTAGATCGGCAGATCGACGAGGTCGATGACCTCCGTGTCGCTCTGTCCGATGCCCGCCGTCTCGACGATCACGAGATCGAAGCCCGCGAGCTGGTAGAGCGAGATGACATCCTTCAGCACCGCAGAGGTGGCGAGGTTACGACGACGTGTGGCGAGCGAGCGCATGTACACGTTCGGCGCCGACAGACTGTTCATGCGGATGCGATCACCGAGCAGCGCCCCGCCCGATCGACGACGAGTCGGGTCGACGGCGACGACGGCAATTTGCGCATCAGGAAAGTGACGCACGAAACGCTGAATCAACTCGTCGTTGAGCGAACTCTTGCCGGCGCCGCCCGTGCCCGTGAGGCCGATCACCGGAGCCCGACGCGTGTTGCGCGCGATGGCGCGCAGGATTTGCTCACGCGTCGCCGCGACTGCACTCGCCTCATCTTCGCGAACTGAGCCTTCGAGAACGGAAATCGTCCGGCCAAGGTGCCGATGATCGCGGGCGTTGAGCGGGCCAAATTCGTAGGCGCTTCGACGGCTCGCGCCGACGCGACGGATCACGTCGCTGATCATGCCGACGAGGCCGAGGGTTCGACCGTCTTCGGGCGTATAGATTTTTTCGATGCCGTGACGCTCGAGCGCCTCGATTTCGTGGGGCGCGATGGTGCCGCCGCCGCCCACCACCACACGAATGTTCTCGCAGCCGCGCTCGCGCAGCATGTCGACCATGTAGGCAAAGTATTCGTTGTGACCGCCTTGATACGAGCTCACGGCGATGCCGTCGGCATCTTCTTCGATGGCGGCACGAACGATGTCCGCGACCGACCGGTTGTGCCCAAGATGAACGACCTCGGCGCCTTGCGACTGCAGCAGGCGTCGGATCATGTTGATGGCCGCGTCGTGCCCATCGAAAAGCGAGGCTGCCGTGACGAAACGCAACGGCGGCGCGGTGACACCCTCACCGATATCGGCTCCTGGATCCTGAATCGACTTTCGGTTCGACTGGCTCACGGCACGCTCCTTCGGGAGTGGATGGGCCGCTCGGGCCCCGACTTTACTGGTGAGTATATTACGCTTTACCCACTAATAAACTACACTCCACCCCATGAAACCCTCGCCGAGATCCACCCCCCTACCTTGGAGCGGAGCCGATCTACGCTCGAGGGAGCGCGACTGGAAGCGCAACGCGGTCATCCTCGCTGCCGCACGGGCCTTTGCGACTCGTGGCTACCACAACACCAGCCTCGACGATCTGGCGGCCGCACTGAATGTCACCAAGCCCACGATCTACAGTTACGTCGACAGCAAAGAAGAACTGCTATTCGAGTGCTTCAAACAAGGCGTCGATCAAATCCTGGCGGGGTTCAGCGAAGCCGAAACCCGAGGTGGAAACGCTCGTGAACGACTGATGACTGTTGCCAGGCATTACGCCATCGCCGTCACCGGCGATTTCGGCTGGTGCATGGTTCGACTTGAGGAAGAGAACCTCGAGAAGACAATGAGTGCCAAGATCAAGACGCTCAAATCGGACGTCGACCAGGGACTGCGCAAACTCATCCGTCAGGGCGTGGCGGACGGGTCGATCCGCAGCTGCGACGCCAAGATGACCGCCTTCACCCTCGCCGGCGCCCTCAACTGGATCGCCCACTGGCACCGCGCCAACGACGCCCTCTCGCCAGAAGAAATCGCGACCCGCGTCCTCGAAATCTTTGAACTCGGCCTCGCGCCACGCTGAATGTCATCCCATTTGACCGGAGTCCACTATGAGCTTCTCCACCCTTGAGTTTTCGATCGAGAACAACGTTGCCCTCATCGCGCTCAATCGCCC
>JAFMKA010000063.1 GCA_017853175.1 Steroidobacteraceae bacterium
AGCGACTTAAGATTTTGTTGCAGATGAGTCTCGTGTTGACCCACGGCCTCAAGAAGCCCGTCATTCGCGTCGGTCGTATGGGAGGGCAGTACGCGAAGCCCCGGTCTGCCGATACCGAGACTCGCGACGGGGTCACGTTGCCGTCTTACCGAGGCGATATCGTCAATCGCGCTGAGTTCACGCCCGAGGCGCGAGAACCCGACCCGATGCTTTTGCTTCGCGGCTATGAGCGCGCGGCGCTCACGATCAATTTTGTTCGAGCGCTCATCGACGGTGGTTTCGCCGATCTGCACCACCCGGAATATTGGGACCTCGGCTTCGTCGGTCACTCGCCATTCAAGGCGCAGTACGAGCGCATCGTCGCGTCCGTCGCCGACGGTCTCGAGTTTTTCGAAACGATCAGTGCCAAAGAGGTTCATCAGGCTCTTCGCGCAGAGTTCTACGCGAGTCACGAGGCTTTGGTCTTGCACTACGAGCAAGCCCAGACCCGTTTTATTCCGCGCCAGACTCGCTGGTACAACCTGTCGACCCATATGCCCTGGATCGGTATGCGCACGGCGCAGATCGACGGTGCGCACGTCGAGTATTGCCGAGGTATCGCCAACCCGGTGGGAGTGAAGGTCGGTTCAGCGATGGACGCGGCTTGGTTGCAACGTCTCGTCACCACATTGAATCCTCAAAATATTCCCGGGAAGCTCGCGCTCATCCATCGCTATGGGGCAAAAGACATCGAGAGTGCCCTGCCAAAAGCCATTCAGGCGGTACGCGCGACCGGACACTCCGTGCTCTGGATTTGCGATCCGATGCACGGGAACACCGAAACCAGTCAGAGCGGGCTCAAGACTCGTCGTTTCGAGAACATCCTTCGTGAGCTCGAGCTCGCCAGCGCCATCCATCATTCGCTCGGCTCACATCTCGGCGGCGTGCACGTCGAGCTTACGGGTGAGGACGTGACCGAGTGTACCGGCGGGGCGCGGGGTTTGGCCGACGTCGATCTTCAGCGCGCCTACAAGTCGAGTGTCGATCCGCGCCTCAATTACGAGCAGTCGCTCGAGCTCTCGCTGATGTTGGCTGAGCGGTTGCGGGCGCCGCGTCGGGGCGAATAACGGTCGACGCGCTTAGTCGGGTCGGTCAGTGGCTGCCGCAGGGTGTGCTGCGCGGGCACGAGCGGCTGCGAGGGCAGATGATGCTCGCGGTCGAATCGAGCGAGCGCGCGATCCAGGCGATATTCAGCACGTGGCTTACGGTGCGAATCGCTTCGGCGGCTTCTGCCGGAACTTTACTCACGCCACCGCCGCGACCGCACTGTTCGTCGATCAGATCGATGAGTCGGCGTGAGTCGAATCCCTGCGCATCGAGTGCGGGTGCCAAATCAATCCCCACCGACAGCACGTGCGACACGTCCGCTGCGTCTTGTGTTCGCAAGGAATGGCAACAATAGAGTTGAGGTGTTCCGCCATCTCGCATGATCGAGATTTGCGAGACCGGTGAAAAAGTCTGACCCGATGCCGAGGAGTCGTCTCGTAGCAGTCTGAACACGGCCCAATTGGGGCAGGGATCGGGCACCCGACTCATGTTGCCCCACGGTAGTGCAATGCCATTGCCACGGTAGACTGCGCGTAAGTAGCCGGGAGCATAACCATCAAAGAAATGCCAATGGCGATAGGGCGACACGCTCGTCATGCGCCGCATCATGACCGCCTCCGTAACGCCTAGTTTCTCGATCGCCGAGAGTTCGTGGCGTTCTCTAACCAAAAACTGTCGAAACGGCTGTTTGGGGCAAAGCAAAGCGCCGGCAAAAGCGCTGCATTCGAAGTCTCTCCAGGCGAGCAGCACGTCTCTCGGGGCCATGCCGCCCACGGGGCCGAGAGCTCCCGGTTCCTCGGCGCCCACTCCTGCAGCGCTATGCGGCGGAACCACGCCATCGCCGTTGTGCAGGATTCGATGACCGATGAAAAACGCCAACGTGTACTTGAGTCTCGCCTCATGCGAGCGAAGATTTTTATTGATGACGATCGTCGACGGGGCTTCGAACCGCGCACGTAATACCGGCGCAGACTTTTTGCGTTGCTCTTCGTCGACCCAGCGGATGGTCAGTCCTGTGTCTTTGACGATTTTCAGCACGTCGTCGAGCGAAAGGGGCATTCGGCGCCGTCCCACCGACTCCGCGGCGCGCTCGATATCGGGAAATTCGTTTTGTCGGGATTCTTGCCAAACTCTGACGAGCAGTCGTGCGAACTGTCGTCCACTGGTTCCTGTTTGCGCGAGAAGTTCCGGCAAGGCGAGCTGCAGCAGGTCGCGTGAAAACAAAAATGCCGGCTCCAGTGGCATGGGGTCGGCGGCACTCGTTCGCGGGCCCTTGGAGTTCTCCGGAGCGATGGACTCCGTTCGATCGAGGAACCAGCCCGTCTCCTTGCCGAAAACCGACGCGAGCACGGCGAGCATCTCGGCAGAGGGCATTCGTTTGCCCGTTTCGACCATGCTCAGGTAACTCACCGACGGGGCGTGATCGGCGCTCAGTTGCACGCATCGGCTCGAGAGTTCTTCGAGGGTGAGCCCGTTCCGCTTGCGCAAGGTTCGCAGTTTTGAACCCAGGAAATGTCCTTGTCGCAGCAATCCACTCATGGGGGCAGCTCCCGATGTTCGCGAGTGAAATTCACATTGTGAAATTTCTATTGTGTAAATCTTCTCACTGAGAGCCTTAAAGTTCAAATGCCGTAGCGGTGTTTCAAGGAAAGAACCATGGCAGCCATTGAATTTGCAGCAGGCACGCGGGCGCGACCCTCCGATGAGGGCATCCTGACGGTCGAGGCCGTCGGGTTCCTTCAGGAGCTCGCCGAGCGATTCGCGCCTCGCGTAGACCAGTTGCTGAAGGCTCGCGAGCAGCGCCAGCAGCGTCTTGATGCGGGCGAATTACCTGACTTCCTTCCTGAGACTCGCTCGATTCGCGAGGGGGACTGGAAGGTGGCGCCGATCCCGGCAGATCTCCAGAACCGTCGAGTCGAGATTACCGGACCGACCGATCGCAAGATGATCATCAACGCGCTCAATTCGGGTGCGCGCGTGTTCATGGCCGACTGTGAGGATTCTCTCGCGCCGTCCTGGGAAAACGTGATCGGCGGTCAAGCCAATCTGCGCGACGCGGTGCGCAGACAAATCGATTTCACGAGTCCGGAAGGTAAGGCTTACCGGCTCGCTGAAAAAACCGCCGTATTGATCGTGCGGCCTCGCGGTTGGCATCTCTATGAAAAGCATATGCTGCAGGGCGGGCAACCCATTCCGGGTGCGCTCGTCGATTTCGGCTTGTATCTCTTTCATAACCACGCCGAGCTGAAATCGCGCGGTACCGGTCCTTATTTCTATTTGCCGAAAATGGAAAGCCATCGCGAGGCGAGACTCTGGGCGGAAGTGTTCGACTTCGCCGAGAGGCGGCTCGGCATCGCTCACGGCACCATCAAATGTACTGTGTTGATTGAGACGATTCTCGCGGCTTTCGAAATGGACGAGATTCTCTTCGAGTTGCGCGACTACATCGTCGGGCTCAACTGCGGTCGTTGGGACTACATCTTCAGTTTCATCAAAAAATTTGCCAGGCGCGCAGATTTTCTGCTGCCGGAGCGACGTCTTGTCACGATGACCACGCATTTCATGCGTTCTTACTCGCTGTTGTGCATCAAGACCTGTCACCGCCGTGGTGCCTTTGCAATGGGTGGCATGGCGGCGCAAATCCCGATCAAGAACGATCCGGCTGCCAACGAGGCGGCCATCGCGAAGGTGCGTGCGGACAAGGAGCGCGAGGCGGGCGATGGGCACGACGGGACTTGGGTGGCCCACCCTGGCTTGGTGCCGGTGGCGATGGAGGTCTTCGATCGACTCATGCCGACGCCGAACCAGCTGCATCGGTTGCGCGAAGAGGTCTCGGTGAGTGCGGCGGATCTACTCAAAATTCCAGAGGGTCGTATCACCGAAGAAGGTTTGCGCGAGAACGTCAGCGTCTCGCTTCAGTACATGGCGGCCTGGCTGTGCGGCAACGGTTGTGTGCCGATCAACAACCTGATGGAGGATGCGGCGACCGCCGAGATTTCGCGTGCGCAAATTTGGCAGTGGATTCGTCATGCGGGCGGCGTACTCGATGACGGGCGCAAAATCACGGCCGAGCTTTTTCGCGATGTGCTCGCGGCCGAGTGCAAGACTCTTCGTGCTCGCCTTGGCGAGGCCGCTTATGTTGCGGGACGCTTCGATGCGGCAGCGCGGTTGCTCGATGAGATCACGACCGCTCCCGAGTTTGCGACCTTCCTGACGTTGGCGGCGTACCGCGAAATCGACTGACGCGGTGCGCGTGTCGACGATCCGGTACTTGAATGAATCGACCCTTTAAAACCGATCCCTTGAACCTTCAGTAATTCCGAGGACTTTAGTCATGCAATTGAAGACTGCCGAACAACTCACTCGCGACTGGCAAGACAACCCGCGCTGGCGCGGAGTGATTCGTGGATACAAGGCCGAAGATGTCGTTCGTCTTCGCGGTTCGGTGCATGTCGAGCACTCGCTCGCACGACTCGGCGCCGAGAAGCTGTGGCGTCACATGAGCGCCATGCCGTTCGTCAACGCGCTGGGTGCGTTGACCGGCAACCAGGCCATGCAGCAGGTCCGCGCGGGGCTCAAGGCGATTTATCTCTCGGGATGGCAGGTGGCCGGAGATGCCAACCTCGCCGGCGAAATGTACCCGGACCAGTCGCTCTATCCGGCGAATTCCGTTCCGCAGGTGGTACGCCGTATCAACAGCACCTTGCTGCGTGCGGATCAGCTTCATCATGCAGAGGGCAATGATTCCATCGATTGGCTGCAGCCGATCGTCGCCGACGCCGAAGCGGGTTTCGGTGGTGTGCTCAACGCGTTCGAGCTCATGAAGGGCATGATCGAGGCCGGTGCGGCTGGCGTGCACTTCGAGGATCAACTCTCCTCGGCGAAGAAGTGTGGCCACATGGGCGGTAAAGTCCTCGTGCCAACTCAGGAGGCCGTCAACAAGCTCGTCGCAGCCCGCCTCGCAGCGGACGTGTGCGACGTGCCGACCATCCTCGTCGCGCGCACGGATGCCGAAAGTGCGAATTTATTGACGGCTGACGTGGACGAGCGGGATCGTCCGTTCATCGACGCTGCGAAGGGTCGTACGTCAGAAGGGTTCTTCTATGTTCGTGCGGGTCTCGAGCAGGCCATCGCGCGCGGGCTGGCTTACGCGCCGTATGCTGATCTGATTTGGTGCGAGACGGGCAAGCCGGATCTCGAAGAGGCCAAACACTTCGCGGAAGCCATCCACAAGAAATTCCCGGGCAAGCTGCTCGCCTATAACTGCTCGCCGTCGTTTAACTGGAAGAAGAAGCTCGACGACGCGACGATCGCGAAGTTCCAGCGTGAGCTCGGCGCAATGGGCTACAAGTTCCAGTTCATCACGCTCGCGGGTTTCCACGCGCTCAACTACTCGATGTTCACCCTCGCCAAGGGTTATCGCGAGTCGCAGATGACGGCCTATGTGGCGCTGCAGCAGGCGGAATTCGGATCCGAGAAGGACGGCTACACCGCGACCAAACACCAGCGTGAGGTCGGAGCCGGTTACTTCGACGACGTCACCCAGACCGTGACCGCCGGGCAGTCGTCCGTGACGGCGATGAAGGGTTCGACCGAAGAAGAGCAGTTCGCCGTCGGCTGACGCAGCTCGGGTACAATCCGCGGCCTTCGTCAGAGGGTCGCGGATGTCCTCCATTCTTTTCGATCCGGCGTGTCGGCGCTGCCCTAGGCTCGCGGAATTTCGCGAGGAGTCGGGTCGGCGCTACCCTGGCTACCATGCGGCGCCGGTTCCAGCTTTCGGGGATGACGATCCTCGTTGGTTGATCGTGGGTCTTGCGCCCGGCATGCACGGCGCCAATCGAACGGGACGTCCCTTCACCGGCGATCACGCCGGCATCATGCTTTATCAAACCCTGCATGATCTCGGTGTGTCGTCGGCGGCGCAGTCCGAGTCGGTGGACGACGGGCTCGCCCTCGTCGGAGTTCGCATCACGAACGCGGTGAAGTGTCTTCCGCCCGAGAACAAGCCGACCCCGGCCGAGGCGCGAAGCTGCAATGACTATCTTCGCGCGGAACTCAAGACGCACCGACGCGTGCGTGTGCTCGTTGCGCTCGGTCGCATTGCGCACGATGCCATTCTCGATGCAGCGGGCGAGAGCCGAAGCGCCTATCGTTTCGCCCATGCAGCCGAGCATCGACTTGCCGATGGCCGGTGGCTCGTCGACTCGTACCACTGCAGTCGATACAACACCCAGACAAAACGCCTGACGGCGGACATGTTCCGCAAGGTGCTTGGGCGTGCGCAACATCTCGCCGGACAGACGTCGGAAAAGGACGTGTGAGCGTCGCTTTCGATTCCAAAGAATTCGTGGCGAGCTTGCCGAAGCGACCCGGCGTGTATCGAATGTTCGCTGGCGACGGGTCGCTGCTCTACGTGGGCAAGGCCAAAAATCTTCGCGATCGAGTCGGCAGTTATTTCGTCCCCTCGAACGTCATTCCGAAGGTTCAGGCGCTGGTCGCGCAGATCGCCTCGATGGAGGTGACGGTCACGCGATCTGAGACCGAGGCCTTGCTGCTCGAGCACAA
Source organism: Steroidobacteraceae bacterium (assembly GCA_017853175.1). Classification (GTDB taxonomy): domain Bacteria; phylum Pseudomonadota; class Gammaproteobacteria; order Steroidobacterales; family Steroidobacteraceae; genus UBA964. The sequence goes on from JAFMKA010000063.1 coordinate 6,652, forward strand.
CCTCATCAAGGCGCTGCATCCCAAGTACAACGTCGTACTGAGAGACGATAAGAGCTTCCCTTATCTTTGGCTCTCGGCGGATCATGACTTTCCGCGACTGTCGGTTTATCGGGGATCGCGCAATCTGCCCGGTCGTTTTTTCGGGCCGTACCCGAATGCGGGGGCGGTGAGCGAGTCGCTGCATTATCTTCAGAAAATTTTCCGTCTTCGAAATTGCCGCGATAGTTACTTCGCCCATCGCAGTCGTCCTTGTCTGCAGCATCAGATCGGACGATGTTCGGCGCCGTGCGTCGAGCTCATCTCGAAACCCGACTATGCCCGCGATGTCGAGGCGGCGGTGCAGGTGCTCGAAGGTCGAAACGACGAGGTTCAGAAGCAACTTGCAACGAGAATGGAGGAGGCGTCCGAGCGGCTCGAGTTTGAGCGTGCGGCAGCCCTTCGCGATCAAATTGCAGCCATCAAGGAATTGCAGGCCCAGCAAGTTGTCGCGGCCGACGACGAGCGTGATGCCGATATCTTTGCCATCACCGGAGATCCGGGTGGTTATGCGATCAGCGTGATGCCCGTTCGGGGAGGGAGGAGCCTCGGAACCAGCGGATTTTTCCCGAAGACCGTTTTTGCGGAGTCCGGTGAGGCGTTGTCGTCGTTCATCATGCAGTACTACGGGGAGCAATCGCCGCCTCCGGAGATTTACACGAATATCGCTCTGGAGGATTCCGAGCCGATCGCCGAGGCCCTCGCATCGCTTGCGGGGCATACGGTTCGCGTGCGACGCGCACACCGGGGGCTCGTGGCGCGATGGATCGAGATGGCGCAGGAGAACGCATCGAACGCGCTACGCATGCGGCTCGCACGTCGCGAGGGCTACGAGGCCTTGCTCGCCGCCCTCGCCGAAGAGCTCGAGTTGCCTGCTGTGCCGGACCGCATGGAATGTTTCGACATTAGTCATACGCAAGGCGAGGGCACGGTGGCCTCGTGCGTGGTGTTCGGTCGAGAGGGTCCTCTGAAGAAAGACTATCGACGCTTCAACATCGAGGGTGTGACGCCCGGTGACGATTACGGTGCCCTGCGTGAGGCGATCACGCGTCGCTACGCGCGTATCGCCGCAGGCGAAATTCCGCAGCCCGATCTGCTCGTCATCGATGGTGGGCCGGCTCAGCTCGCCGGGGTGGTGGAAGTGCTCGCCGCGACGGGTTTTGCCGACCAAGCGGTCATCGGCGTTTCAAAGGGCGCCGATCGTCGGGTCGGGCAGGAGCGCATTCATTTCCCGGGCGCCCTGAGGCCACCGCTGATTCCCGGACCCCAGTCCGCCGTGCTCAAGGCAATCCAGCGTATTCGTGACGAGGCCCATCGGTTCGCGATCACCGGCCATCGGCGTCGTCGCGCGAAGAGATTTAACGAGTCGATTCTCGAGACCGTCGCGGGGCTCGGCCCTGCCAAGCGGCGCGCTTTGCTTCAGCACTTCGGTGGCCTGCAGGGCGTTCTGAAAGCCGGACGTATGGATCTCGAGCGTGCGCCGGGCATCGGCCCAGCCCTTGCACAAAACCTTTATGATGCGCTGCATCCCGGCGGCTGATCGCCGCGCGACCCTCCGTACGCTCCGATACACCCATGCTGCTGACTGTCCCCAATGTGCTCACCTGGATGCGGATCTTCTCGATCCCTGTCGTGGTGTTGCTGTTCTACATGCCGTTCCCGTGGTCGGATCCAGCAGCGGGAGCGTTATTCGCGATGGCAGGCATCACCGATAGCCTCGATGGTTATTTCGCGCGCAAGTACGGACAGACTTCGAGGCTAGGTGCGTTTCTCGATCCCGTGGCCGACAAATTGATCGTCGCGGTGGCTTTGGTTCTGCTCGTCAGTAAAGACACCCGCCTCATCGTGGTGTTGCCCGCGATCGTCATCATCGGGCGCGAGATCGCCATTTCGGCGCTACGTGAATGGATGGCCGAGATCGGCAAGCGCACGAAGGTGGCAGTGTCTTCGCTCGGCAAGATCAAGACCATTCTGCAGATCGTCGGTCTATCGATGATGTTGATCCGCTGGGACGTCTGGATTCTTCCGACCTATCAGGTGGGTCTCGTGCTGACCGTGATCGCGGCCGTACTGACCTTGGTCTCTGCCGTCGATTATCTGCGTGCGGCCTGGCCCGATCTGAAGGCCCAGTAAGCCCTCAGCCTGTCAGGTGGGCGGGAGCGGGCGGCCGAGCCCTCAGCGCCCCCACAACTTGACTTAACGGGGGTCGCCACTACAATCTGCGCCCTCTGTACCCGGGCGGGAATAGCTCAGTTGGTAGAGCACGACCTTGCCAAGGTCGGGGTCGC